>CAYVVV010000094.1:0-4457 GCA_964455325.1 uncultured Sphingosinicella sp.
GCTCGATGGTGCGCCGGCCACCGCGACCGACGATCGCGCCCACGGCAGCAACGTCGAGCTCCTGCCGGCCGAAGTGCGCCAGCACGCGGTTCATCGCGCCGGCAAGATCGGGCGCGGTATCGACGAGCGTGCCGTCGAGGTCAAAGACGATGGTGGCGCGCGGCATGGGGGCGTTTTGGCGCCGGTTATGGAAATGACAAGGCCAATGTGGCAAAGGCCGCGCGTCGATACACCATAGACGGACACACCATGAGCCGCCGGCCGATCGCCGCCATCATCCTTGCCGCGGGCAAGGGCACCCGCATGAAGTCCGACCGCCACAAGGTGCTGCATCCGATCGCCGGCCGGCCGATGATCGAGCACCTGCTGGCAAGCGTCACGGCGCTGGCTCCGGACCGCACTGTCGTCGTTGTCGGAAACCAGCGCGAGCAACTGGAAGCCGCGCTCGCCGGACGCGGCATCGATTTCGCTGTGCAGGAGCCGCAACTCGGCACAGCGCACGCCGTGCTGCAGGCGAAGGCGACGCTTGCCGGATTCGAGGGCGACGTGCTGCTGTTGTCGGGTGACGTACCGTTCATCAGCGCTGCGACGATGCGCGCGATGCTGGACGAGCTCGATGGCGACACCGCCTGCGCCGTGCTCGGCTTCCGCCCCGACGATCCCGCCGCCTATGGCCGCATCATCGCCGACGCGGACGGCACCATCCGCAAGATGGTCGAGTTCAAGGACGCCAGCGCCGAGGAGCGGGCCGAGGGGCTGTGCAATTCGAATCTCATCGCGGTCGGCGCCCCCTATCTGTGGTCGCTGCTCGAGCGCGTCGGCAACGACAATGCCCAGCGCGACTATTATCTCCCTGACATCGTCATGGTCGCTGCCGCCGATGGTCGCCGCAGCCGCGTCGTCGAGGCTGATCCCGCCGAGACGGTCGGACCCAACTCGCGCGCCGACTTCGCGCTTGCCGAAGCGATCTGGCAGCAGCAGCGCCGCCGCCGCGCGATGGACGAAGGCGCGACGCTGATCGCGCCCGAAACCGTCTGGTTCACCTTTGACACGGTCGTCGGCCGCGACGTCGTCATCGAGCCGAACGTGGTCTTCGGCCCGGGCGTCACCGTTGCCGACGGCACGACCATCCGCGCCCACTGCCACATCGAGGGCGCGATCATCGGCGAAGGCTGCGAGGTCGGTCCGTTCGCGCGCCTGCGTCCGGGCACCGTACTCGGCGCCAAGGTCAAGATCGGCAATTTCGTCGAGACCAAGAAGGCCGAGTTCGCCGAGGGGGCCAAGGCCAACCACCTCAGCTACGTCGGCGACGCCAGCGTCGGTGCCAGGGCGAACATCGGTGCCGGCACCATCACCTGTAATTACGACGGCTACTTCAAGTACCGGACTGAAATCGGCGCCGGTGCCTTCATCGGGTCGAACAGTGCACTGGTTGCTCCGGTCAAGATCGGCGATGGCGCCATCGTCGGCGCTGGCGCCACGGTAACAAAGGACGTCGACGAGGGCGAACTGCGCCTTGTTCGCGCCGAACAAACGGCGAAGTCAGGCTGGGCGACCCGCTTTCACCAGATCATGAGCGAAAAGAAGAAGGCGGCGGAATAGATGTGCGGAATCATCGGTATCCTGGGCAAAAGCGACGTCACTGACAGCCTCGTTGGCGGACTTCGGCGGCTTGAATATCGCGGCTACGATTCCGCCGGCGTCTGCACGCTGGTCAACGGCAACTTCGAACGCCGCCGCGCCGAGGGCAAACTGGACAACCTGGTGAGGAAGCTGGCCGCCGACCCGCTGCCCGGCAACGTCGGCATCGCCCATACGCGCTGGGCGACGCACGGCGCGCCGACCGAGGACAACGCCCACCCACACATCGTCGGCGACGTGACGCTTGTGCACAACGGAATCATCGAGAATTTCAAGGAACTGCGTGACGAGCTTGCCGCCGAAGGGCGCAGCTTTGCCAGCCAGACCGATACCGAAGTCGTTGCCCATCTGCTCGCCCGCGAACTTGAACGCGGCCTGGCCCCCGTCGACGCGGTGAGGGCGGTGCTGCCCCGCCTCAACGGCGCCTTCGCGCTTGCCATATTGTTCAAGGGGCACGACAACCTGCTGATCGGCGCGCGGCTTGGCGCGCCGCTTGTCGTCGGCCTTGGCGAGGGCGAGAATTTCCTTGGCTCTGACGCGCTTGCACTCGCCACGCTGACGCAGAAGATCGCCTATCTGGAAGAGGGCGACTGGGCAGTGCTCAGCCGTGAAAGGATCGACATTTTCGACAAGGACAACAAGCCCGTCACCCGCGAGGTGACGCTGTCGGGCGCGACCGGCGCGCTCATCGACAAGGGCAACCACCGCCACTTCATGCAGAAGGAGATCTTCGAGCAGCCTGTCGTCGTCGCGCAGACGCTGCAGGCCTATCTGAAGCCGCTTGACGGCAAGGTCGCCCTGCCCATCCCCGAATTCGATCTGGGTCAGATCAATCGGGTCACCATCGTTGCCTGCGGCACGAGCTTCTATGCCGGCATGGTCGCCAGATACTGGTTCGAGAAGTTCGCGCGCGTTCCCGTCGACATTGATGTCGCCTCGGAGTTCCGCTACCGCGACCCGGTGCTGGAGCCGGGTGGGCTGGCCCTGTTCATCAGCCAGTCGGGCGAGACGGCGGACACGCTTGCCGCGCTTCGTCACTGCCGTTCCGAAGGGCAGAAGATCGCCGTCGTCGTCAACGTGCCGACGTCGAGCATGGCGCGCGAGGCGGACCTCCTCCTGCCCACCAACGCCGGGCCGGAAATCGGCGTCGCCTCGACAAAGGCGTTCACCTGCCAGCTTGCCGTGCTGGCGGCCTTTGCCGCCAACCTTGCCCGCGCCAAGGGCCGCATGACCGCGGACGAAGAGCGCGAGGTTGTCAAGCACCTCGCCGAAGCGCCGGCGGCCCTGAACGCCGCGCTCGCGCATGATGAGGATATCGAGCGACACGCTCACCTCATCGCGCCGGCACGAGACGTGCTTTATCTCGGCCGCGGGCCGGATTACCCGATGGCCCTGGAAGGCGCGCTGAAGCTGAAGGAGATCAGCTACATTCACGCCGAGGGCTATGCGTCAGGCGAAATGAAGCACGGCCCCATCGCGCTGATCGACGAGGCGGTACCGGTGATCGTCATCGCGCCGTCGGGCCCGCTGTTCGAAAAGACCGTCAGCAACATGCAGGAAGTGGCCGCGCGCGGTGGCAAGATCGTGCTGATTTCGGATGCCGATGGCATCGCCAAGGCCGGCGACGGTTGCATGGCTACGATCGAGATGCCCGCGTGCCATCCTCTGATCCAGCCGCTTGTCTATGCCGTTCCCGTCCAGCTTCTCGCCTACCATGTCGCGGTCGCGAAAGGCACCGACGTCGACCAGCCGCGCAACCTGGCGAAATCGGTGACGGTGGAGTAGCGCGGCAGCCTACGGGTGTTGTTCCAGGATGATGTCCCGGCGCGCAATGAGCACACCATCGCGCCGCCGTACCAGCGACACGATGCCGCTGCCACCCCGCAGTTCTTGCCTCGCGCGGTAACGCGCGTCGACGCCGAACTCGCCATCAAAGACGACATCATCGATATAGTATGGCCGACGTCCCGGCTCCTTGATCATCAGGTGCACGTGCGCCGGCATCGTCCGGTCCGGATAGATTCCCGGCTTGATCGTATCGAACGTGTAGGTGCCGTCGGCGCCGGTCTTGACCCAGCCGCGCAAACGCCCGTTGCGACGCGACCATTCACTCTCGTCGCTGCCATTGGCGTACAGCCCTTCGTTGTTCGTTTGGTGCGCGTATATGACCACATTCGGGGCCGGCCGCCCCGATGTATCGAACACCCGTCCGGTCAGGATCATTCGCTCGCCGGGTTCGTCGGGTCCGGCAAGCTGCGTCGACGGGCCCAGCACGGCGGGATCGCGTTCCTCCACCGCTTCGCAGCCCTCACACTGGTAAAGGTCCGCCCGCGCGGCCTCGGCTCCGCGTCGCCCGCGCGCAACAACGGGAAGAACCGCAACGCCAGAGCACGCGGCCGCTGCGACGACCAAACTCCGTCTTGTGATCATCGACATTCCCACGCAAAGATTGACAAATGGTCTTTCTATAGCCCGCGGTTGAACGCAGAATGAAGCCCGCATATCAAGACGACTTCCGTTACCCGGCGGCGGTTCGCATCCTGCATTGGGTAACGGTACCCCTGCTCGTGTTGCAGGTTGTGCTCGGCTTGATGTCCGAATGGGCCACGGCGGCAAAATCCGCCCGCGTCTATCTTGCCTGGCACTATCAGGCTGGCGTCGCGCTTTTCGCGCTGATGCTGCTGCGAACGCTCGTCCGCACGCTGACCGTTACGCCCCGCCAGATACCGGAAGTCGCTTATGCACTGCAGCGTGCTGCGCGATAACGCATACTGGCATCTACGTCCTGCTGCTGACATTACCCCAGAGCGGCTATG
>CAYVVV010000094.1:4467-9673 GCA_964455325.1 uncultured Sphingosinicella sp.
GCTGGGTCTGGACCGCCGAGCCCATGTCCGTCTTCGGACTGTTCGATCTCCCGCAACTCTTTACGCCACCCGAGGACGACGAAACCTGGCGCGCGATCGCCTGGTACATTCACCGTTACAGTGCCTGGGGACTCATCGCGCTTGTCGCCGCGCACGTTGCCGCGGCGATCTGGCACAACCTCGTGCTGGGTGATCGCCTTGTCCAGCGGCGGATGTTCTGAAATGATGGTCCATTGTCTTGCCGGATCCTGCCACTGCGGCGCTGTCCGCTTTGAAGTCGACGCGCCGGCGGAGCCCATTCCCCTCCTCGACTGCAACTGTTCGATGTGCGCGCGCACCGGCTTCCTGCATCTCATCGTCGACAAGGGGAGCTTCCGGCTGCTGTCGGGCAACGACAGCCTTGCCGAATACCGCTTCGGCAGCGGCGTGGCGCGGCATCTGTTCTGCACGGTCTGCGGTATCAAGAGCTTCTACGTGCCGCGCTCGCACCCCGACGGCATCAGCGTCAACGCGCGCTGCCTCGACGACTATGCGACGCTGCGGTTCGAAATTGCGCCGTTCGACGGACGCGGCGACTGGGAAGCGGCACGGCGGCGGATCGATTAGGCGTCGCCAACGAGGCCCTTCAGCAGCGCCTCAAGCTCGATAACGGCGAACGGCTTGGTGACGACCGGCACCGATTTCAGCCGCTCTGGCAGCAGTCCCGCGCCCTCGTAGCCGGTGACGAACACCACCGGCACACCGCGCGCGATCAGCCGGTCGGCGACCTCGAAGCTCATCTCGCCATCGAGATTGACGTCGAGCAGCGCAATGTCGGCATCGGTCGTCTCGGCAAGTGCGAGTGCGTCGGCGAGCTGGGTTGCCGGACCATCGATCATCCAGTCCATGTCGTCGAAAAGCCCTTCGAGCGACATCACCACCAGTGGCGAATCCTCGGCGAGGAAGACCTTGCGACCCGCCGCGTCGTTACGCACGGCCTGATGCCTTGCGGTCGTGGTCATTTTCAAGCGCCCCCCGGAAAAGCGCCGCTCACATTGCAAGCTGCCCAGCACAGCCGCTACACCAGCATAACTTACCGCCAAAAGCCCGGACCGCAAACATGAACCGTTACGATTACGACCTATTTGTCATCGGCGCCGGTTCGGGCGGCGTTCGCGCGGCACGGATCGCCGCCGGGCATGGCGCACGCGTCGCCATCGCCGAGGAACACCGCGTCGGCGGCACCTGCGTCATCCGTGGCTGCGTGCCGAAAAAGCTGCTGGTCTATGGCGCACATTTCGCCGAGGATCTCGAGGACGCGCGCCGCTTCGGCTGGCAGGTCAATGGCAAGCGCTTCGCCTGGCCGACCTTGCGCGACAACGTGCTGGCCGAGGTTGACCGACTCAACAAGGCCTATATCTCGACGCTGGAAACGCATGACGTCCGCATCTTCCACGACCGCGCCAGCTTCATCGACGCGCACACGCTCGACGTCGGCGGCGTGCGCGTGACGGCGGACAAGATCCTGATCGCGACCGGCGCGCGACCGGCAGTTCCCGACTGCCCTGGCGCCGAACATGGCATCACGTCGAACGACGTCTTCCACCTTGCGACGCTGCCGCGCCGTGCTGTCATCGCCGGCGGCGGTTATATCGCCAACGAGTTCGCCGGCATCTTCAACGAGCTGGGTGTCGAGGTGACGCTGTTGCTGCGCGGCGATACGCTGCTGCGCGGCTACGACCGTCAGATTGTCGAGCGCTTGCAGTCGATCAGCATGGCCAAAGGCATCAGGTTCCGCTTCAATGCCCCGTTCGATCGTATCGACAAGCAGGCCGATGGCACGCTGCGCATCCATGCCGGCAGGGGCGAACCGATCGAAGCCGACCTGTTGCTCTATGCCATCGGCCGGCCAGCCAATACCGAGGCACTGGGCCTCGACGCGGTCGGCGTCGAACGCAAGCCCAATGGCGCGATCGCCGTCGATGCCGACAGCCGCACCAGCGTCGACACCATCTACGCCGTCGGCGACGTTACTGACCGCGTGCAGTTGACGCCGGTTGCCATCCGCGAAGGCCATGCCTTCGCCGACAGCGTGTTCGGCAACAAGCCCTGGCGCGTCGACCACAGTTGCATCCCGTCGGCAGTGTTCAGCCATCCGCCGATCGCCGCGGTCGGCCTGACCGAAGCGGCGGCCCGCAACAGCTTCGGCCCGGTCAAGGTCTACACGTCGGACTTCCGCGCCATGAAGAACGTCCTTGCCGACCGCAACGAGCGCGCGCTTTACAAGCTCGTCTGCGGCGAGGCCACCGGGCGCATCCTCGGCGCGCATATCATCGGACCCGACGCCGCCGAAATCATGCAGCCGCTCGCCGTCGCGGTGAAGGCGGGCCTGACCAAGCAGCAGCTTGACGAAACCGTCGCCATCCACCCGACCATGGCCGAGGAACTGGTGCTGATGCGCTGAAGCGTGATAGCCTGCGTCCGGCAACGGGGAGCACCATCATGGCTAGTGCCGTCGAAACCGTCATTCGCAGGGCTGTCGGCGCCGGCGTCGACGCCGTTGCCGGGTTCAATCGCAGGCGCTTGCCGCGCGTCGCTGCACACCCCTTCCTGACCGGCATCCACGCGCCCATGACCGAAGAAAAGATGCTGACCGAGCTTGCCCACACGGGCACGATCCCGGCCAGCCTTGACGGTCACTATGTGCGCATCGGCCCCAATCCGATCGCGCCTGATCCGACATCGTACCACTGGTTCGTCGGCGACGGCATGGTGCACGCTGTGCGGCTTAAAGCCGGCAAGGCGCTGTGGTACCGCAACCGCTGGACGCGATCCGACGACGTCAGCGATGCCCTCGGCGAAGCGAGCATTCCCGGTCCGCTTGCCTGGCGCGGCGGGACCGTCAACACCAACGTCATCGGCCATGCCGGCAAGATCTGGGCACTGGTCGAGGCGGGCAGCTTCCCGATCGAACTGTCCAGCGACCTCGAGTCGATTGCCTACAACGCCTTTGAAGATACGCTAGGCGGCTCGTTCAGCGCCCACCCGCATCTTGATCCGGCGACCGGCGAACTGCACGCCATCTGCTATCGCGGCGACGTTACAAACGTCGTCCGCCATGTCGTCGTTGGCAAAGACGGTCGCGTCCGCCGCGAAGCGCCGATCAAGGTGCAGCATGGGCCGTCAATCCACGATTGCGCGATCAGCGAGCGTTTCGTGCTTGTTTTCGACCTGCCAGTCACCTTCTCGATGAAGCGGCTGATCGCCGGTTACGCCTTTCCCTATGCCTGGAACCCCGATCACCGGGCGCGCGTCGGCCTGTTGCCGCGCGAAGGCAGCAACGATGACGTGATCTGGTGCGATGTCGAACCGTGCTATGTCTTCCACCCTTGCAACGCCTTTGATGCCGAGGATGGCACGGTCATCGTCGACGTCGCCGCGCACGGCACCATGTTCGCCGACAGCCCGTACGGGCCGGACTCGCGTCAGCTGCGCTTTGAGCGATGGACCATCGATGCGGCCGCGCGACGGGTCGTGCGAAAGGTCATCGACGCCGACGCGCAGGAGTTTCCGCGTCCCGACGAGCGTTTCATCGCCAAGCCTTATCGTTTTGCCTTTACGCTGGCGATTGGGGCGAGTGTCGACTTCAGCATCGGCAGCCGCCTCTACAAGCACGACGTCGTCGCCGGCACGCGCGAGGTGCACGATTTCGGCGCCGGCAAGGTGCCGGGTGAGTTCGTCTTCGTGCCGCGTTCGGTGGATGCTGCCGAGGGCGACGGCTGGCTGATGGGCTATGTCATTGATCCGCGATCGGAAACCACCGACCTTGTCATTCTCGATGCGACGCGCTTCGCTGAACCCCCGGTCGCGCTGGTGCATATTCCTCACCGCATTCCGCCCGGCTTTCATGGCAACTGGATCGCGTCCTGACCCTGCTTGGCTGATTTTGGGCGCGCTCCCGTCCACCGCTTGAACGCACGCGAGAATGCTGACGGATCGGAATAGCCGACCAGACAGGCGGTTTCGCTGACCGATGCCCGGCGGCTGGCCAGATAGTCGATAGCCAGGCGTCGGCGGAGATCATCGAGCACGATTTCAAAGGTTAGACCATCGGCCTTCAGCCGGCGATACAGCGTCTGCCGGCCAATGCCCATGCGCTGCGCGACATTTTCCATCGATACATTGCCGCTATGCAGAATGGGCACGATGTGCCGTTCGACCTCGCTGCGCGTCGAACGTGCGTCGTCAAGCGCGCGAAGCAGCGCCTCGGCGCGTTCACTGAGCAGGGGAAACACATAGCGCGGCAGACTGGCGACGCGGTTGCCAAGCCACACGTCGTCGATGCAGGCAGCGTTGCGGTTGCTGCCGAACACCGGCGCGATGCCAAAGATGCGCCGGTATTCATCGGCAGAGCCGGGATCAGCATGGGTCAGGTGCAGTGCCCGCACGAGCGAGGTGGCCCCGTGCGGCCGGCTTGAACACACGATCTGCGCGAAGGCGGATTCGGTAAGCTCCGGAAAGGCATTCGGATTGCGGCGGTTATCGATGAACCACAAGCCGTCCCGGCGCCGTTCGAGCACAAAGCGATCCGCGCCGCCGGTGTCGGCATCGACGACGAGGCGGACGAAGCGGTTGAGCTGCGCCATCGCTTCGGCGATCGTCTCCGACGCGCCGCCAAGCAGCCCAACGATGGAATAGTTTGAAATGTGGACAGTTTCGGCGAAATGCAGCGCCAGCGCCGCGTCCCCGGTCAACTGCTTGGCCGTGCGCATCAATGCGACATAGGTCGTAAAAGGCACACGCGCGTCGGGTTCGGCGGCAGCCGCCGGGTCGAAACCCGACCGCGAGGCCAGCACCGCCGGATCGGCGCCCCTCGTCACCGCGAAGGTGAAGAGCCCGCCGGCAAAGCCAGCCGCCACGGTCGCCTCAGTCATTGCTGGTGCCTGCGGTCATGTTTCTGATGCCTGCGGTCATGTTCGACTGTGTATTATTCGTCTAATACGCTGACGTTTGCAGTCCAAGGGTGAATCGTGTCGCTTTCGCTGCTTTTCCACATCATCACCGGCACCGTGGCGCTTGGCGCAGGTGCCGGCGCGCTTGCCGTCCGCAAGGGTTCGCGCCGGCACGCTCAGATCGGCACCGCCTTCTTCCTTGCCATGCTGGCGATGGCCGGTTCCGGCGCCGCGATCGCAGCGTTCCTGCCCGAACGCGGCACGGCGGTAATCGG
>CAYVVV010000095.1:0-9606 GCA_964455325.1 uncultured Sphingosinicella sp.
TCGCGCCACAGCGCGCGCAGCTGGTACGTTGTCCAGCTGCCATCGACGCGCGCGGTGATCTCCTCCTCGCCCTGCCGCTCGAAGCTCCACCCGTGCGCGCCGAAATAATGTTCGAGCATGTCGAGCGGCGCTGCCGACGCTTCGTTCATTTCGATTTCGAGTTCAGTCAATCCGTGGGTCCGTTCGGGCGTGGAAACACCATATATGGTGCCGCGCTGCTTGGCGCCGCGCAAGCCACGCGCGCAGCAATGTTCGATTTAGCTGTGGATATCAGGGTTTGGCCGGCTTTTTCGCGGTCGGTTTGCGCGCCGTAGACGGCTCCGGCGCCGCCCTGGCGCGCGGCGCCGCGGCGGCTTCGAGCTGGGCGATTCGCGCCTTCAGCGCCTCGTTCTCCTCGCGCGCCTTTGCCGCCATCGCCTTCACCGCGTCGAACTCGTCGCGCTTGACGAGGTCGAGCCCGCCGATGAACTCCTCAATGCGCTGGCGCATCGCCGCTTCCATTTCACGGCGCATGCCGGCGAGCGTTCCCATCGCGCCGGTCGCCATCTTCGAAAGGTCGTCGAAAAACCGGTTCTGCGACTGCATCGTCGGGCCTCGCTGGCTAGTGTATTACGCCGATCATATAGTCGTCAGCCGAGCGGATTCAACTGCCATGTCCGGTACGCAAGGCCGGCGGCGAAGCTCAGCCAGACGAGGTAGGGGGCCATGAGGCGCGCTGCCGTCCGATCGATGCGGTCGAACAGCCAGGTCGTCCACAGCGCCGCCGCCAGAATGGCGAGGATCAGGTAGAACGCCATCTCGATGAGGTGGAAGCGGAAGAACAGGCTCGACCAGCCGAGGTTCATTGCCAGCTGTATGCCGAACCAGGCGAGCGCGCGCGGCCGTTGCCGGTGCCGCGGCGCGGCGATGACGCGGGCAAGCGCGACGCCCATCAGCGCATAGAGGATCGACCAGACGATGCCGAAGGTGATGCCGGGCGGCTGCAGCGCCGGCTTCGCCAGCGCCGCGTACCAGGCGTTGGTTTCGGTCGAGCCGGCGACCGCGCCCGACAGCCAGCCGAGCAGCAGGATCGCGGGAACGATGATGTAGATCGGTTTCATCGGTTACTCCGCGGCGACTGGCCGTGCGCTTCGTTCGGCCTCGAGCTGGCGCGTCACCGACAGCGGCGATCCCGTCCCTCGTGCTAGCAGGCGGTAGAACACGGGGATGACGAACAGCGTCAGCAGCGTCGCCAGGCTGACGCCCCAGACGATGACGGTGCCGATCGCCTGCCGTGCCGCCGCGCCGGCGCCGCTGGCGATCATCAGCGGCACGGCGCCGGCGACGGTGGCGACCGAGGTCATGATCACCGGCCGCAGCCGGCGTACCGCGGCGCGGCGGATGGCATCGTCGAACGCCACCCCCTGGTCGCGCAGTTGGTTGGCGAACTCGACGATGAGGATGCCGTTCTTGGAGGCAAGGCCGACCAGCATGACGATACCGATCTGGCTGTACAGGTTCAGCGTGCCGCCCATGACGACGAGCCCGAGCAGGCCGCCGCCGACGGCGAGCGGGACGGTCATGACGATGACGCCGGGATGCACCCAGCTTTCGAACTGCGCGGCGAGCACGAGAAAGACGAGCACGATGGTCAGCGCGAGCACGCCCCAGATCGCGCTGCCGGTCTGCTTGAACGCGCGGCTTTCGCCGTCGAAGCCGATCGCCGCGATCTCGGGCAGCGTCATCGCCTCGGCCTCGAGGAAATCGAGTGCCTCGCCCAGCGAATAGCCCGGCGCCAGCCGCCCCGACAGCGTGATCGCGCGCAGCTTGTTGAAGCGGCCAAGGTCGCCCGCGTCGGCGAAGCTGCGCAGCGTCACCAGGTTCGACAGCGGCACCAGCTCGCCGCTGCGCGCCGCGCGAACGTAGACGTTGGCGAGGTCGCGCGGGCTGATGCGGTCCTCGTCCTCGGCCTGCAGCACGACGCGATATTCCTCGCCGCGGTCGACGAAGGTGGTGACCCGGCGCGACCCCATCATCGTCTCGAGCGTGCGGCCGATCTCGCTGACCGACACGCCGAGGTCGCCGGCGCGCACGGTGTCGATGTCGATCAGCAGCTGCGGCTTGGTCTCCTCGTAATCGGCCTCCAGATCCTGGATGCCGGGGTTCGACGCCGCCGCGTCGATGATCGCGTCGCGCGCGCGCGCCAGCTCCTCGAACGTGTCGCCGGCGATGACGAACTGTATGGGCTGGCCGCCGCGTCCGCCGATGGTCTGGCCGCCGCTCGCGAACGCGCGCACGGCGGGATAGGGGGCGAGCGTGCGGTTGAGCATCTCGACCACCTCTGCGGTGGTCTGCTCGCGCTCGTCCCAGGGTTTCAGGAAAACGATCATTCGCCCGGTCGAGAAATCCTCCGAAGGGCCAAAGCTGCCAGGCGCGCGCACCAGCAGGCGGCGGATCGGGCCGTCGTCGCCGACCATCGGCAGGATCTTCGCCTGCAGGACCTCCATGTAGCTGACGAGCCGGTTGTAGCCGGTACCCTCGGCGGCGCTGACGCTGACCTGGACGAAGCCGGTATCCTCGAGCGGCGCCAGCTCGGACTTCAGCGTCGTCGCCAGCGCCAGGCAGCCGGCGACCAGTGAGACCGCGCCGCCGCCGATCAGCAGCGGCCTGCCGAGCACGCGCCGCAGCGCCGTGTCATAGGCGCGCGACAGCCGGTCGAAGCGGTCGTCGACCCACCGCGTCATGCGGTTATGCCCGACGTCGCGGCTCAGCAGCTTCGAACACAGCATCGGCGTCAGCGTCAGCGCGATGAAGCCCGAAAAGGCGACCGCGCCGATCATCGCCGTGGCAAGCTCGCTGAACAACAGGCCGGTATTGCCGGCCAGGAACATGATCGGCACGAACACGGCGCAGACCACCGCCGTCGTCGCGATCACCGCGAACGCCACCTGCCGCGTGCCCTCGAACGCGGCGACGAGCGGCGTCTCACCTTCCTCGATGCGGTGATAGATGTTCTCGAGAACGACGATCGCATCGTCGACGACAAGTCCGATGGCCAGCACGAGCGCCAGCAAGGTCAGGAGGTTGACCGACAGCCCGAGCGCCCACAGCACGATGAACGTCGCGAGCAGGCAGATTGGCACCGTCACCGCCGGGATGATCGTCGCCCGCAACGAGCCGAGGAACAGATAGATGACGAGCACGACGAGGATCGCCGCCTCGACGAGCGTCTTCCACACGTTCTCGATCGCCGCCGCGATGAATACCGACCCGTCGTAGCTGACGTTGAGTTCGACGCCGGCGGGCAGCAGCTTGCGCGCCTCCTCGATACGGTTCCACACCTCGCTGGCCACGGCGAGCGTGTTCGCCCCCGACTGCCGGACGATGCCCAGCCCGGTGCCGGGCTCGCCGTTCGAACGGAAGAAGTTGTATGGGTTCTCCGGCGCCAGCTCGACGCGCGCCACCTCGGCGAGGCGGACGAGATGACCGTCGTCGCCGCGGGCGACGATCAGTTGTTCGAAGTCGCGGGGTGTCCGGTAGGCACGCGCGACACGAACGGTCAGGTTCTGCGTCGACGCCTCGACGCGACCGGCGGGCAGCTCGACATTCTGTGCGCGCAGCGCCGCTTCGATGTCGCCGGGGGTCAGCCGGTATGCGGCGAGCCGCTCGCGATCGAGCCAGACGCGCATCGCCGGGCGCGAGGTGCCGCCCGTCTGCACGCGCGCGACGCCATCGATTGATGCGAAGCGGTCGATCAGCACGCGGTCGGCATAGTCGGCGAGCCATAGCGGCGACCGCCCCTCGCCGGTAAGGTTGAGCCACATGATGGCCTGCGCGTCGGCGTCGACCTTGCGGATTTCGGGCGGGTTGGCCTCGTCGGGCAGGTCGTCGGCGGCGGACGCGACGCGGTCGCGCACGTCGTTTGCAGCATCGTCGACGTCGCGCGTCGCCGCAAACTCGACGTTGACTTCGGCGACACCGTCGCGGCTGCGCGAGCGGATCGTCTCGATTCCCTCGATGCCGGCGATGCGGTCCTCGATGACCTGGGTGATGCGCGATTCGACGACGCTCGCCGCTGCGCCGGGATAGGTCACCTCGACCGACACGATCGGCGGCTCGATCGCCGGATACTCGCGCACCGGCAGCGACAGGAAGGCGACGGCGCCGGCGAGCACGAGGATCAGGCTGACGACCGCCGCGAAGACCGGCCGCTTGACCGATACGTCGGACAGGATCATCGCGCGCGGCTCCGGCCTGGCGGCGGCTCGGCCGGCCCCGCGCCGGGGAAGATCGGCTTCACCTCGGCATCGTCGCGGACCTTGACGATGCCGTCGACGACGATGCGGTCGCCACGCGCGAGGCCGCTGGTGACCTCGACCATGCCGTCGATGCGCATGCCGGTTTCGACGCGCACGCGGTTGGCGACATTCCTGTCATCGAGCTTGAACACGAACTGCTGGTCGCGCTGCGCGACCAGCGCAAGCTCGGGGACGGCAAGCGCCTCGCGCGCGTTGCTGACGATGGCGACCGACAGCAGCATTCCCGGGCGCAGCCGGCGGTCGGGGTTGGGCAGGACGGCGCGCACGGTGACCGACCGCGTCATCGGATCGACGACCGGCTCGATACCCTCGATGCTGCCGCGGAACAGTTCGCCGGGATAGGCGGCCGACCGCGCCTCGATATTCTGCCCCGGCGCGATCGCCGACAGGAACGTCTCGGGCAGCGTGAAGTCGAGCTTGATCGCGCTGATGTCGCTGATCGTCGCGATCGGTGTCCCGGCGCTGACGACGCTGCCCGGCGATATCCGCCGCAGCCCGACGACGCCCGCGAACGGCGCGCGGATGACGCGGTCGCCGATCTGCGCGCGCACCGCGTTCGCCTGCGCGCGCGCCTGGTTGCGCAGTGCCAGCTGCTCGTCGATGCGTGCGTTCGTTGCAAAGCCGCGCTGCTGCAGTTCCTTGAGGCGGGCGAGCTGCTGCTCGGCTTCACGCGCACGCGCCTCGGCGCTCGCAAGATCGGCCGATTCCTCGCTCGACGACAGGACCGCGATGATGTCGCCGCGCCCCACCGCCGCGCCGTCGGCGAAGCGCAGCGCGACGACCCGCTCGGTCACCGTCGACGTCAGCGTTGTCGATTCGCGCGCATAGGCGGTGCCGACCGCCTCGATGGTGTCGACGAACCGCATCGGCTCGACGATGCCGCCGACGACGGTCGGCGCGCGTTCAGGCGGGCGGCCGTCGCGGCCTCCGCAGGCGGCGGCGAGCACGAGCACGCCAAGGGCGACATACGAACCAAGCTTCACAACGCCAGTCTTTCCTTGCCGCCTGAGGCCAGTACGCCTTGTACCGCCTTGCGGAACACCGTTGGAAGTCCCGAATGCGGCAGATCGGCGCGATTGATCCAGTCGCCGCCAATTGTCCGGACATCTAGCGCTCGTGCCGCGAACACGTCCAGCCGCAGTTCGAAATGTGTGAACACATGCCGCACGTGCGCGACCGGCCCGTGCCAGCAGAAGTCGCCCGGCGCCCCCGGAAAGGCGTCGCTGGCGATCGGCGCCCCGGCGAAGTCGCTCGATGGCAGCGCGCGCATGCCGCCGAGCAGGCCGCGCGCCGGTCGCCGCACGGTGAGCACGCGGCCCTCGTGCTCGAGCCAGTACGCCCTGCCGTAGCGCAGTGGCCGCACCGGCTTCGCCGGCTTCACCGGCAATGCCTCGGCGCGGCGCTGCGCGTGCGCGGTGCAGACGCGCAGCAGCGGGCACGCCGGGCAATCGGGCGCGCGGGGCCGGCAGACGGTCGCGCCAAGGTCCATCATCGCCTGGGCAAAGTCGCCCGGGCGGGCGTCGGGTGTGATGCTGGCAGCGAGCGCACGCAGGCGCTGCTTTGCCGCCGGCAAGGGGTCGTCGACGGCGAACAGCCGCGCCACCACGCGCTCGACATTGCCATCGACGACGACGGCCGGGCGGTCGAACGCGATCGCGGCGATCGCTGCCGCCGTGTAGGCGCCGATGCCTGGCAGTGCGCGCAGCGCCGCCTCGCTGTCGGGGAAGGTGTCGCCGACGGCGCGCGCAAACCGCAGGAGGTTGCGTGCCCGTGCGTAATAGCCAAGGCCGGCCCATGCCGTCATCACCTCGCGGTCGTCGGCGGCGGCAAGCGCGGCGACGGTCGGCCAGCGGCGGACGAACGCCTCGAAATAGGGAATGACCGCCGCCACCGTCGTCTGCTGCAGCATGATCTCCGACAGCCAGACGCGGTACGGGTCGGGCCGCTCGGCCGATCCCGGCGGCACGCGCCATGGTAGTCGGCGGTGCGAACGGTCGTACCAGTCGACGAGCATGGGCGCGATTTGCGTGGGCTTCATGCCGCGCCTATGGCATGTCGGCTGCGCATGACAAAATCGACAAAATCGCAGGACAGGACTGGCCGCAGCCGCGCCGTCGCCGAGCTGTTGCCGGCGGTCGGGGGCAAGGCGTTCCGGCGGTTCGGCTTCGCCGAAGCGGCGATCGTCGCACGCTGGGCGGATATTGTCGGCTCCGCCTTTGCCGCCAACGCCAGCCCTGAATCGCTGCGTTTCCCGCACGGCAGGAAGTCGGGCGGCACGCTGACGCTGGCCGCGCATGGCGCACATGCGCTGATGATGCAGCATGCAGCGCCGCAGATCATCGAACGCGTCAACCGCTTCTTCGGCTATGATGCGGTCAGCCGCATCGCCATCCGCCAGGGCACCGCCGCCGCCGCGCCGCGCGCGCGGCGCGAGGGCAGCCCCCCGGCCGAGCTTCCCGCCGACGTCAGGAGCAGCCTGCGCGCGATCACCGACGACGCGCTGCGCGCCAGCCTTGAAGAGCTTGCGCGCCAGATCAGCGTCACCAGGGGCCCGCCGGTCGTCCGTTAGCCGCATCGCGCCTTTGACTCGCGCCGCGCCGCTCGCCATAGTGCGGCATCCAGTTATTGGCGTGGATTGCGTTTCCAAAAGGGCGGGATACCAGATGTTGATGAAATTGCGCGTGCGGACGGCCACGATGTTCGCGGCGGTGGTGATTCTCGCCGCCTGCGGCGACGGCGCGCCGGGTGCCGCTGAATCGGCAAAGCCGACCGCCGCTGCGCAGCCGGCCGCCGCGTCGAAATGGCTTGAGACGGTGGCCGTGACGCCCGAGGGCGGCTTCCGCATCGGCAACCCGGACGCGCCGGTGAAGCTCGTCGAGTTCGCCTCGCTGACCTGCCCGCATTGCCGCGATTTCCACGAGCTGGCGATGCCGACGCTGAAAGGCGATTACATCGCCACCGGCAAGATCAGTTACGAGTTCCGCAACTTCGTGCTCAACCCAGCCGACTACGCGGCAACGATGCTGGCGCGCTGTTCGACGCCGAATGCTTTCTTTGCCCTGTCGGACGCCTTCTTCAAGAACCAGTCGACGTGGGTCGAACCGTTCGCCGCGCTGACCGCCGAACAGAGCAAGTCATTGGAAGGCCTGCCGCCTGACCAGCAGGTCGTCGCCTACGCCCGGCTCGGCAAGCTCGACGAGTTTGTCCGCGCGCGCGGGGTGCCGGCGTCGAAGTTCGAAGCCTGCCTCACCGACCCCAAGCAGCGCGCGCAGCTCGAGGCCATCCGCAAGACCGCGGTCGAGCAGTTCAAGGTGCGGGGAACGCCGTCGTTCGCGATCAACGGCGAATTGCAGGACGGCGTTTACAGCTGGGCCGACCTCGAACCGAAGCTCAAGGACGCGATCGGTTAGCGCGTGAAGTTCAGGCGGCTCCGACTCGCCGGATTCAAATCCTTCGTCGATCCGGTCGACCTGTGGATCGAGGACGGGCTGACCGGCGTCGTCGGCCCGAACGGCTGTGGCAAGTCGAACCTGCTCGAAGCCATCCGCTGGGTGATGGGCGAATCGAGCCCCAAATCGATGCGCGGCGGCGGCATGGACGATGTCATCTTCGCCGGCACCGACCGAAGGCCGCCGCGCGATATGGCGCAGGTGACGCTGTACCTCGACAACAGTGCACGCCGCGCCCCGGCGCAGTTCAACGAATCGGATGAAATCGAGATCGGTCGCCATATCGAGCGCGGGCTCGGTTCGGCATACCGCATCAACGGCCGCGATGTACGCCTGAGGGACGTTCAGCTGCTGTTCGCCGACGCAGCGACCGGTGCGCATTCGCCGGCGCTGGTCAGCCAGGGCCGCATCGGCGCGATCATCGCGGCGAAGCCCCAGGACCGCCGGCAGCTGCTTGAGGAGGCGGCGGGCATCGCCGGGCTGCACGTCCGCCGCAAGGATGCGGAGCAGCGGCTGCGCGCCGCAGAGGCCAACCTGATCCGCCTCGACGACGTGCTGCAGGGGCTGGCGACACAGGCCGCCAGCCTGAAGCGGCAGGCAAAGCAGGCCGAACGCTACCGAAAGATCTCCGGCCAGATCCGTACGGCCGAGGCGATGCTGCTCTACGCCAAGTGGCGCGAGGCCAATGCCGAGGTCGCCGCCGCCGCCGCCGCCGCCGCCGCGCTGCGTGGACGCATCGACGCCTCGACGCGACTGTCCGCTACGCTGTCTGCGCGCCAGGCCGATGCAACCGCCGCACTGCCGCTGCTGCGCGACGCCGAGGTCGCGGCGGCGGCGGTGCTGCAGCGGCTCAGCATCGCGCGCGAGGCGCTGGCCGCCGAACTTGCCGAGGTCGGCCGTCGCCGGCGCGAAGCCGAGCTGCAGGCGGAGACAGCGCGCCGCGATCTTGAACGTGAGCACACCCTGGCTGCCGACGCTGCTGCGGCGCTTGCCCGTCTCGCCGACGAGGCCGCCGCGATCGACCGCCGGCTCGCCGATGTCGAGGCGGCGGTCGCTCCGGCAGAGGCCCGCATCACCGCTCTCGAAGCGGCGGCCGTGGCCGCCGAGGCGAATCTGTCACAGGCGCTCGCGGCGCAGGCGCATGCCTTGGGCCAGCGCCGCGCCCACGAAGCCGAACGCGTTGCCGCTGCCAGTGAGCGCGCACGCGCCGACGCCGACCGCGAGCGCGCCGAGGTGGCGCTTGCCACCAGTGGTGGCGACGACATCGCTGCACGCATCGCCGACGCCGAGGCGCGCGCCGCGCGAGCCGACGCTGCCGCTGCGGCCGCGATGCGTGCCATTGCCGATGCCGAAGCGCGGCGCGGCGACGCTGAAGCACTGCGCGACGCGGTGCAGGCGACCCGGGCCGGTCAGCAAGCGGCGCTGTCGGCATTGACTGTCGAGCGGGCGTCGCTCGAGCGCATGCTGGCGGCGCCGGCATGCGGCGGTGAGCCGCTCATCGATCGCGTCGGCGTAAGGCCGGGCTACGAAATGGCGTTCGCTGCCGCCTTCGGTGACGAGGCCGCGGCGGTGGTTGGTGGCGACAGCGGGCCGCGCTGGACGGGGGCGCTGGCGGCGGCCGGCGATCCCGCGCTGCCGGCCGGTGCGCGACCGCTCGCCGGTGTGATTGACGCGCCGGCCGAAATCGCGCGACGGCTGGCGCAGGTGGGCGTCGTCGACGCTGTCGACTTCGAGCGGCTTGCGTCCAGCCTTGCCGTGGGTCAGCGGCTGGTGACGACCGATGGACGGCTCGCGCGCTGGGACGGGTTCCGCGCCGACGGCGACGGCAACAGCGCGGCGGCGGAGACGCTGCGCCGACG
>CAYVVV010000096.1:0-9554 GCA_964455325.1 uncultured Sphingosinicella sp.
CTGATGCTTGGCTGGCCCAATGTCATTTTGGGAATCACCGCCGGGGCGCTGGCGATTCGAAGTTGAGATCGGCAAAGATGTTGAGCGAACCATAGCGCTCGCCGCCGCGCAGTTCGAGCTGCGTCCGCCGTGACGGCGCGAAGCGGAAGCCGACGTTCCAGTATTCGCCCGAAAAGTCGAACGCGGTACGGCGCGGCTGCACCGGATCGACCTGCAGGTTGCCGTCGGCATCGAGCACCGGAAGCCCGGTGATCGTGTCGAACAGGATGCTGTCCTGCGTGTTCTCGATATCCTCGTAACCGCCCGACACCAGCAGCTCGAGCTTGCGGCTGACCTGGAAGCCGAGCTCGCCGCCGGCGCTGTAGCCACGGTACTTCTGGTTGAGCTGGTCGATGTCTTCGAGCGTCGCCTGGCCGTTGAGCGACCAGTTGACGAGGTTCGCGCCGCGCGTGCCGGCGACGGTGACACCGCCGCTGTGGGTCACCGAGTCGGACAGCAGCGACCCCAGACCATCCGACGGATCCAGGCCGATGTTGCCGGGCAGCGAACTGTCCTCGCGCGCGCCGTCGACGGTGACACCGCCAAGCCGGTAGTTCGCCGCGACCGTCGCGAGGTCGCCGATGCGCTGGTACAGGCTGGGTTCGACGTAGCCCGAGAACACCTGCGTCTGGTTGCCGCTGTCGTCGTCGTTGTTGAATGCCGAAAAGCCTCGGCTGTCGGTCGCATACTGCGACGCATAGCCGCCGGCGTTGACGAACAGGAACTCGTCGATCACCTCGGCGCGAAGGTTGGCGCTGGCGTTGTGGCGATTGTTCCGCCCGACCCGTCCGAATTCCTCGAAGCGGTGCGCGTAGCGATAGCTGAAACTGCCGTCGAGGCGGTTGGTGTCGAACGTCGCGACCATCGCCGCGCCGAGCTCCAGCGAACCGCGTGCGCCGCGACCGTCGTTGGTGTTATCGCTGACGATCTGACGGATATCGACCGACGGCGAGATGGTGACGTCGCCGTGCGCTGGCGACGCGAGCGCCACCGCCGAAGCCGCGACCGACGTGCCAATCGCGCGGCCTATGCGCGCACTTCGTTGCCGCCGCTCGTTCGTCATGTCAGCCCCCCTTAGCTGCCATAGCCGTAATAGGTGCCGAACCGCCGCCCGATCCCCGCGTAGCGGACCTTGTTCAGCAACAGCTTGACGTGGTCGCACCCCGACATCAGCGCCAGCCCGTCGCGCAATTCGGTCTCGCGAGTGCATTCGGCCTCGACCACATACATCACCTGTCCGACGTGCATGGCAAGCACCGATGCGGCGGACGATGCCAGCGCCGGCGGCGAATCGAACACGACGATGCGATCGGAATAGCGCTTGGCGATCTCCTCGACCATGTCGCCCATGCGCTCCGATGCCAACAGCTCGGTGGTCAGGTTGTGCTGGCGCCCGGCCGGCAGCACCGACAGGTTGTCGATGTTGGTACGGATCAGACAGTCGGCAAGGTCGAGCGAGGGGTCGGCGATGACGTCGATCAGACCCTTGCCACCCTCAAGGCCCAGCGTCGACAGTACCTCGGGCTTGGCGAAGTCGGCGTCGACCAACAATACCGTCACGTCGCGCTCCGAGGCGATCGACAGCGCCAGGTTGATCGCGCAGAAGGTCTTGCCTTCGTTCGGCTGCGACGAGCACACCAGGATCAGATTGCCGTTGCGGATGGCATTGTCGCCGCGCGCCATCGCGTCGATCAGCAGCTGGCGCTTGACGATGCGGAACTCCTCCGCCGTCGCGGTCGCCGGTGCGTCCGGAACGACGTAGCCAAGGTCACGCAGTTCGGCCAGATCGATGGTGCCGCGCCGGCTCGACCGGCCACCATCGTCGGCGGGCAGGTGCACGGCGGGATTGTCAGGCGTGGCAAAGGCCACGACCGGTGACGGTGCCGCCACGGCGGCGCTTGCAGCGGGACGAGCGGTGGGGCGCTGCGCCGGCGCCGCTTGCGGCGTCGACGTCGCCGATCGCGCCTGGGGCTGATCGAGCCGCGCTGCCGCCCGTTCGAGCAGCGAGCCGCGGTCCGATGCAGGTTTGTCTTCGCTCATTACCCGGTCTTTCAATCAGGACGGCCGCAGGCCGCCGCTTCACAGCAGTTCGTAGAGCACCAGCGCGAGGTAGATCACGATAAGCCCCAGACTGAGCACGCCAAAGCCCCACAGCCAAACGCGGTTCTGCGCGCGCTGGTTGTCGGAAACGATCTCGGTGATCGATCCGAGCACGGGATAGTCGAAGCGCGCCTCGAGCTGGTTCGAGGTGATAAATGTCGCGTGCAACTGACTGAGCAGGAATGACAGTGCCGCACCAGCGCCAAGCCCGGCGAACAGCACCAGGCTGAGGTATAGCGGCCGGTTGGGAGCGATCGGCTCGCGCGGTTGCGACGGCGGATCGACGACGCGGAACTTGACCTGCTGAGTCTTTGTCTCGACATCGCTGCGCAGCCGTATCTCCTCGCGCGAACGCAACAGCTGGTTATACTGCGACTGCAGCACGTCATAATCGCGGTTGAGCTTGGCCTGTTCGGCGACGATGCCTGGCTGTTCGACCTGCTTTTCGGTCATCTCGGCGATCGCGGCCTGAAGCTGCGCCTGCCGCGCTTCCAGCGCGGCGAGCGCCGACTGACGCTCGAACACCATGCTGCGCAGGTTGACATAGACGGGATTCGACTGGACCCCCGCCGCCTGACCGGGGTTCTTCGCCTCCTGCTGCGCGCGCTCCTCTAGCCGTCCGATCTGCTGCTTGGTGGTGATGACATCGGGGTGCGCGTCGGTCCAGCCGCGCGCGTACATGTCGCTGACCGACCGCTGGAGCGCCGCGATCTGCTGCTGCGTCGGTGTCGGCGCGTAGGATGCCGAACCGCCACCGATCGTCGCCGGCGTACCGCCGATCTGACGCTGCAGCGCAGCCAGCGAGTTACGTGCCTGAACGACGTCGATAGAGACGCGATCGAGCTCGTTGCGCGCGCTGGCCAGCCGGCTGGCGATGTTGCCCTGGCCCGGCAGCCGGCCAAGATATTTTTCCTCGAATTCGGCCCGGCGACGCTCGGCTTCCTCAAGCTGCCGCTCGCGCTCGGCCAGTTGATCCTCGAAGAAGCGGATCGCCTCGTTGATGTCGTCGCGGTCGGACGAGACGTTCTCTTCCATGAAGATCTGGATGAGATTGTCGACGACGCGCCGCGCGAGGTTGGCGTTCTCGGCGTTGCTGAGGTTCGGGTCGGCGGACACGTACTTGATCGTGAACAGATCGGCCTGCTGGCTCTGCACGACGATGTTGTCGCTCATCCGCTTGATCAGTTCGTCGAGATCGCTGTCATCCTCGATGCCGACGTCGAGCTCGGTGCGGCGGACGACCTTTTCCATGTTGACGCGCGACGTCAGCGTGCGCCGCACGACGTCGACCTGGCGCAACAGATTCGACCCCCGGTAGCCGAGCTTTTCGGGGATCAGCGACGCCCAGTCAACATAGACCCGCGCCGTCGATTCGTACTGGTTGGGAATCGTCGCCACGAATACCCAGCCGACCAGGCAGACCGCCCAGGTCACCGCAAGGCCGTACCAGCGCTTGCGCCAGACCGCATAGAGCGTGGTCATCACTTCTTCTTGAATCGAACTCATGGCACTTCCGGATCTTGCCTGCGGTGCGGCGCCGGGCGCGGGCTCGGCTCCGTGTTAGCCCGAAACGATTAGAAAAAGCTTTCCGGGATGATGATCACGTCGCCCGGCTGGACGGCGACGTTCGCCGAGGTCTTGCCACCCTTCAGCAGGCTTTCGACCTTCAGCGCGTATTCCTCTTGCCGGCCGGTATCCTTGTTGTAGCGAATGAGCCGCGCACTGTCGCCGGCAGCGAATTCGGTCAGGCCGCCGACCGCGATCATCACGTCGAGCAGCGTCATGTTCGACCGGAACGGTATCGCCGACGGCCGCGCGGCCTCGCCGACGACCCGAACCTGCTGCGACAGCGGCCCGTTGAAATTGTTGACGATGACCGAAACGATCGGATCCTGGATGTAGGTGGCCAGCTTCTTCTCGATCTCGTCGGCGAGCACCGCCGGGGTCTTGCCCGTCGCCACCATGTCCTCGATCAGCGGCGTCGTGAAGCGGCCGTCCGGGCGAACCGTGACGGTCGTCGACAGCTCGGGATTACGCCAGACGAAAATGCTGAGCGAGTCGAGCGGACCGACGACATATTCGGCGCCGGGGCCGTCGTCGGTCGCCTGGAACTTCGCCGGCGGCAGCGTGGGAAGGCCGCTGTTGGACGCGCATGCCGAAACGGCAAGCGCCGCTGCAAGCGCCGGTGCGATCGCTTTCATCGAACTTTTCATGATCAAGACGTCCCCTTCCTAACATCCCGCCAGCGCGGGTGACGAAATCAAGGCCGGCACGCACAATGCATGCCAGCCGGCCCGCAAGTTCGCCCCTGAACCCATTGTCGCCAGTTGACTGCGACAATGTTGGTTCTCTGAAGAATCCTTAGCAATTTTTTCATTTTATGCAAGAATTTCGCGTGGGACCGGGTGTCCGAGAAAGCCGGTCGGGCTTGCCGTAAGACCATAGGCGCCAGCCATGAACACCGCGACAAGATCCCCCATTCCCGTTTCCGGCAACTCAACGCGGTCGGCAAGACGGTCGAGCGGGGTACATAAACACCCGACGACGTTCACTGGTTCCGTCGCCGGCGCGGCAAAACGGCTGGCATTGGCGACGGGGTAGTTGCGGCGGATCACCGTCCCGAAATTGCCGCTGGCGGCAAGCTGGTGGTGAAGGCCGCCGTCGGTGACGACGAACACTTCACCCGCGCTCGTCTTGCGGTCGATCACCCGCGCCAGGTAGACGCCCGCGTCGGCGACGAGATAGCGGCCGAGTTCAAGCACGAAGCGCGTGTCGGCGAGCGCCGGCGGGCGCTGTTCGATCGCCTTGCTGAGCGCCGCGCCGACCGCGCCGACATCAAGCCGGGTGTCGCCCGGGAAATAGGGTACGCCGAAGCCACCGCCAAGGTTGACGACGGCGGGCGCGCAGGGTGCGTCGGCGCTCAGTCGCGCGACGAGCTCGATCGTCCGTGCCTGCGCCTCGACAAGCGCCTCTGCGGACAGGTTCTGCGATCCGGCAAAGACATGAAAGCCGCGAAAATCGGCGCCGCTGTCGCCGATCGCGCGCAGCAATGCCGGCGCCTGGTCGGCATCGACACCGAATGGCTTGGCGCCACCGCCCATGCGCATGCCCGACGCCTTGAGATCGAACGGCGGGTTGATGCGCAGCGCCGCGCGCACGCGCTTGCCGACGCGCTGGCCGATTGCCGTCGCACGCGCGAATTCGCCTGCCGATTCGATGTTGAGCGTGACCCCGGCCTCGATCGCGGCGAGCAGCTCGTCGTCGCGCTTGCCGGGTCCGGCGAAGCTGATCTCGGTCGCGCCGGCCGCCAATGCAACGCGCAGCTCGCCCGCCGAGGCGACGTCAAGTCCGTCGACATGGCCGGCGATCCAGTCGACGAGCGCCGGCATCGGGTTCGCCTTGATCGCAAAGTGAATGCCAACCGCAGGCGGCAGCGCCGCGCGCAGGCCGGCGATGGTGTCGCCGATGATTGCGCGGTCATAGACGAACAGCGGCGTGTCGCCCGCCGCCTCGACCCATGCCGATGCCTTCTGTCCAGCAATGGCGAGTTCACCGTCGATGACGCCGTAACGCGCATGGATGCGTACGTCGCGCGTCATGCGGCGAGCTCCGCGCGCAGCGCGACCCGGTCGAGCTTGCCGTTGGCGCCGAGCGGCAGCGCGTCGCGCCAGTGATAGTCGCGGGGCAGCATGTAGGCCGGCACCGTTCGCGGCAGCGCCGTCCTTGCAAGCGCCTCCGCCTCCGCCGCCGTACGACCGGCGGCGGGCGACGCAACGACGACGATCACCTGCCCCAGCCGCTCGTCGGGCACTCCGAATGCAGCGACCGCCGATACTGCGCCGGTGGCGAACACGGCTTCTTCGATCTCGGTCGGGCTGACGCGGTTGCCCGAGGTCTTGATCATCTCGTCGTTGCGACCGACAAAATAGAGCAGACCGTTGCGGCGGACGACGGTATCGCCCGACCACACCTCGATACGGCCATCGGCGCCACGCCGGAACCGCCGGGCGGTGCGGTCGGGATCGTTCCAGTAGCCGCGCGCGACCAGCGGTCCGGAGTGCACGAGCTCGCCCGGCTCGCCGTCGTCGGCCTCGCTGCCGTCGGCACGCAGCACGCGCACTTCGGCATAGGGGATCGGCCCGCCGATCGAATCGGGATGGGTGTCGACCAGCGCCGGGTCGAGGTATGTCGACCGGAACGCCTCGGTCAGCCCGTACATGAGGTAGATGCGCGTGGCCGGCAGAAGCCGGCGCAGCTTCGCCGACAATGCCGCCGGCATGCGCCCGCCCGAATTGGTGATGTAGCGCAGCGTCGACCGTTCCGGCCATTCGACGTCGGCAAGCTGCATCCACAGCGGCGGCACCCCCGCAAGTCCGGTCGCGCGATGGCGTTCGACGGCCTTCACCACGTCGCGCGGCAGCAGATAGTCGAGCAGGATCGCCTGGCCGCCCTGACGCAGCGCCGTCAGCACCTGGTTGAGCCCGTAGTCGAAGCTGAGCGGCAGCACGCACAGCGTCCGGTCGGCGGAACCGATCTCGAGATAGGTCGCCACGCTCTCCGCGCCGAGCGCGAGATTGGCATGCGTCAGCATCACGCCCTTCGGCCGGCCGGTGCTGCCCGACGTGTACAGGATCGCAGCCAGGTCATCCGCCGCACGCGGAACCTCGAACGCCGCACCTTCGCTCAGCCGTGGCCAGTCGGCCTCAATCGTCATCACCGTGTTGTCCACCGCCTCCAGCGTTGCCGCGCGGGCGGCATTGGTCAGCAGCAGTGCGGCGCCGCTGTCGGCGAGGATATGCCCGACCTGCGCTGCCTTCAGCAGCGGATTGACTGGAATCGCGATGGCGCCTGCGCGCATCGTCGCGAGCAGTGCGACCACTGCCGCGGTGGTCTTGTTGAGCCAGACGGCGACGCGATCGTCAGGCCTGACACCGGCATTCGCCAGGCCGCCGGCGACCGCCGCAACCATCCGTTCGAGATCGGCATAGCTGGTCACCCGGTGCTGTTCGACGAGTGCCACGGCATAGCCCGGATGCTGCCGGTGCAAACGATCGACGCGCATCATCGTCAGCGCTGCCTCAGGTCGACGACCGGCAGCGCGCGGCGACTGAGCAGCGGCCGCGCGCCGGCGGCAAGCCGCGACTGTCCCACGGTCAACACCGACAGCGATGCGATGACGGTGGCGCGCATGCGCAGATGCGCACGCAACGATGGCGTATTGTAGTCGGCGATACGGCTGATCGAGCGCGCCAACCCGCGCTCGGCGAGCCATGCCGCCGTCGCCGCCCAAACCGCTGCAAAGGCTCTTCCCAGTCGGCGTTCGGGCGGAATCCACAGGCCGGTGTCCCACGCCGCATCAGCCGGAAGCAGGTAGCGCACGCGCACTTCGTCCTCGTCGAAAGCAGCAATGGTCAGCCAGTTGACGCCGACAAGCGCATCGCCGGCGAATGCCCCGATACAGGTCAGACCGGCGGCGAACCGGGCCGCCTGCACTGCAGCGCTGGCGTCGATCGGCAGTCCCGCAAGGTCGGCGGTTCCAAGCACGCGCGCGCTGTGGCCGCGCGGCATCGCCGGCATGCCGGTGACAGGCACCGACACAATCCGATAGCGGTGCCATGCGAACAGTCGGCTGGCGCTGCCGGCGCGCGCCGCCGCGTAGGACAGCCCCGTCGCCACCCCCAGCGTTGCCATGCTGCCGACGATCCCCATCCGCGCCCTTCATCCGTGCCGCCATTTACCTGTCCGACGCCGGGCAGTATACCGCGCGGCGTTAAAAAACTGCCGGTTGGGGTTGGATGGCCGAGCGCGAGATCGAAGCGACCATGCGCCGCGTGCTTGCCGACGTGCTGGCGCTGTCGCCAGCCACGGCGGACGCGCTGACAGCGGCGTCGCCACTGTTCGGCGCGTTGCCCGAGCTCGATTCGATGGCGGTCGCCGGGCTGCTCACCGAAATCGAGGACCGGTTCGGCATCGTCATCGACGACGACGAAGTCGACGGCGCGTTGTTCGCGAGCTTCGGCAGCCTGGTCGATTTCGCCCGACGCAAGACCGCCACATGATCGTGGCGGACGCGGTGCCGTTCGGCATCGAGACGATCGCCACCGCCGAGGGCCCGATCCCCGTCGTCCGCCGCGGCCCCGATACGGCCCCCGTGCTGCTGCTGCAGCCGCTGTTCGAGGAAATGAACCGCTGCCGCCATTTTCTTGCCGATCTCGGCCGTGCCCTCGGCGCGCTCGGCATCGCCACGCTGCTGCCCGACCTTCCCGGCGAAGGCGACAGCCCGGTCGCGCTCGGTCCCGACGGTGCAGCGCATTGGGATCGCGCCGCCGCGGCGCTCGCCGGCGAGCATGCGGTCGGGATCGTTGCGATGCGCGCCGGCTGCCTCGTCGCGACGGGCACCGCGCATCCGCGCTTCCACATCGCGCCGGTCGGCAGCGGGCACGCCCAGCTGCGCGAGTTGATGCGCGCGCAGGCTTTCGCCGACCTCGAGGCGACGGGGGCACGGATCGATCCGGCGAGCTACGTCGACTGGCTTGAACGCGGCACGACGGTCCGCCTCGCCGGCCATGCGGTGACGCCGGCGCTGTACCGGTCGCTCGTCGACCGCGTGCCTCCCGCCGCCGAGGTCATCGACTTCGAAGGTCCGCCGATCTGGCGGCAGGCCGAACCCACGCGCGTAGTGGCCGAGGCCGAACGCATCGCCGCACTGGTCGCGGCGCGGCTGCGGCGATGACTCCGCTCGTCTTCGCCTGCGACGGCGTCCGCCTCGCCGGGCAGCTGCACCCGGCCACGGGCGCAACCGGTGTCCTCGTCGTCGCCGGCGGCGCGCAGACGCGCGTGGGCGCGCACCGCATGTTCGTTGATCTCGCGTGCCACGTCGCTGCTGCCGGCACGCCGGTGTTCCGCTTTGACCGGCGCGGCGTCGGCGACAGCGACGGCGACAATCCGGGGTTCGAACGGCTTGCCGCCGACATCGCCGCCGCCGCCGGCGCGTTTCGCGCCGCATGCCCGCATGTCGCGCGCATCGTCGGCGTCGGCCACTGCGACGGCGCCGCGGCGCTGGCGATGGCTCCCCTTGATTTTGCGGGGCTCGTTCTGCTCAACCTCTGGACGCTTGACGACGACGCAATGGCGAGCAAGCCAGCGGTTCGCGCACATTACCGCCGCCGGCTGTTGCAGGCAGCAAGCTGGCGGCGGCTGCTGACCGGCCAGGTCGACGTGTTCGGCGCGATCGGCAGTTTGCTCGCCGCCCGCCGCGCGCCTGCGATGTCGATGCTCGCCGGGCGTATCGCCGAAGCGCTCGACGACGCCGCAGTCCCTCGCCTGCTCATCTTTTCGGGCCGTGACGCGACCGCGCAGGCGGCGCGGCCATTCGCCGGCCGCCTAGGCACGAATGTCTGGCTCGCCGACGCCGA
>CAYVVV010000097.1:0-790 GCA_964455325.1 uncultured Sphingosinicella sp.
GCGAACATCAGCAGGGACTTCTGCAGGTCGTCGCCTTGGGGGTTCGGCCCGCCGGCCGGCTTCGGGTAGACGCGCCCCCGGAAGTCCAGCTCGTGCGGGAAGTAGATGGCTTCCTCGTCGGCGAACTTCTCGGCGGTCCACAGGAGCTGGCTCATGGCGATCCGCTTCGACTTGGTGCGGGCGTTCTCCTGATGGACAAGCGCCGCGCGCTTGCACCACTCGCGCTTGGCCTCCTCGTTGGTGTCGATGTCATGCGGTTTGCCGGGCAGGGGTAGCAGCTCGCGCCGGGGCAGGCCGCCGAGCGCCGAGCCGGCGTCCCACACCTGCCGCATCACATCGAGGACGCGCGGGTTGATCCGCCACGCAACCGACTGGATCGTGTTGATGGCGTCGTACACCGGCTGCATGTCGACCGCTTCGAGGTCTTCGAGATACTCCCGGCTCGCGTCCTTAACGAGCCACGCCGGCCCGGTCAGGTAGCCGCCGCTGAACGGCGACGTCCACGGGCGGGGCGGGGTGACCATCGGCAGGTGCATGGGCGTGAGCAGCTCGCACCGGGCGTGCATCCGTTCGAGCCAGTCGGCCAGCTTCTCGGTCGGGCGGAACACCAGCTCCTGCCGGAAGGTGACCGGGTTGGGCTCGCGCTCGATCTCGAACAGGTCGGGCACCGCATCAACCAGCAGCTCAAGGCACTTGCTGCCGACCTGCAGCTTGTCGTTCGGCGACCACGAGACGAGCAGCCGCTCGACCGCCTGCTGAATAATCCGCTGATTGTCCTGGTCATTGAGCG
>CAYVVV010000097.1:800-9547 GCA_964455325.1 uncultured Sphingosinicella sp.
CTTCCTGATCTTGGTGCGCCACGTCTTCCCGTAGTTGCCAGCCTTCTTGTTCGCCTTCATCAGCGACCGGAAGAAGGCCGGCTCGTTCTGGCGGATGGCGTCGTAGTTGAGGTGGTCGCGCAGGCACTCGGCAACGTGGCCGGCGAGCTTCGCCATCGGCAGGCGCTTGGCCGCCGCGTTGATGGCGCACCGGGCCGTGATGTAGGCGACCGCCTCCGGCTCCATCAGGTAGAGCATCGGCATGGCCTTGCTCCCTCGACCGGCGCTGCCCTGCCTCGTCTGCTCGCAGGCCGCCCGGATGCGGTCGGACGCTGGCCCCACGATCTGACGCAGGAGCTGGCGGCCGGGCGGCAGGTTCGCCTCCTCGTCCGCCCCGCCGACCTCGTCGCGCCACGGCATCGGCCGAGCCTTGCGGTAACGCTCCCGCCCCAGCTCCACGGCCTCCGCCTCAAGGGCGCGCTGACGGTCGAGCAGGTCGGTCGTGAGCATGTGTGCCAAGCCTCCTTTCCGGTGTGCCAAAGTGTGCCGAGGGCGCGCGTCCGCACCCGCTGCAGGCACAGCGCAGCGGCACACTTCTGAAAATCGGGTCTAAGTTGTTGAGCTACTTAGGGGAGATTGGTCTCTCCCCGACCACGCGCGGCCGTCGACGTTTGGATCAGCCGTGTTTCTGGATCAGCCGTGTTTCGCGATGAATGCCTCGACCGCCGGCGCGATCTTCTCGCGCCACTTGCGGCCGTTGAAGATGCCGTAGTGGCCGACATCCTTTGCCAGCAGATACTTTTTCTCTGACGCCGGCAGGCTGCGCGCGAGCGTGAGCGCGGCCCTGGTCTGGCCGACGCCCGAAATGTCGTCGCGTTCGCCCTCGATAGCCATCAGCGCGGTGTCGGTGATGCCGGCAAGGTCGATGCGCACGCCGCGATGCTCGAACTCGCCCTTCGGCAGCAGGTGGCGCTGGAAGACCGCATCGACCGTCTGCAGATAGAACTCGGCGGTCATGTCGCAGACCGAACGATACTCCTCGTAAAAGGTTTTCGTCGCCTCGGCGCTTTCGTCGTCGCCAACGACGAGATGCTTGAACATTTCCCAGTGGCTCAGCATGTGGTTGCCGAGATTCATCGACATGAAGCCGGCAAGTTGCAGGAAGCCGGGATACACGCGGCGGCCGGCGCCCGGATAATAGGCCGGCACGGTGACGATCGCATTGTGCTCGAACCAGGCGTGCGGACGGCCGGTGGCGAGCGTGTTGACCGCCGTCGGCGCTTCGCGCGTGTCGACCGGTCCGCCCATCATGATCAGGCTCTTTGGCCGCGCCTTGTGGCGCTTCAGCCCCATCAGCGCGGTCGCCGCATAGGCCGGCACCGACGGCTGGCACACCGCCATCATGTGCGTGCCGGGACCGATCGTCTCCAGAAAGCCGACAAGATAGTCGATATAATCATCAAGGTCGAAGCTGCCGTCGGCGAGCGGCACCAGCTTGGCGTCGCGCCAGTCGGTGATATAGACGTCGTGGCGCGGGATCATGCGCTCGACGGTACCGCGCAGCAAGGTCGCATAATGGCCTGACATCGGCGCGACGATCAGCAGCTTGGGCCCGGCGTTGCGGACGCCGTCCTTGACGAAGCGCTTCAGCTGCCCGAACGGCTGGCGCAGCACGATGTCCTCGCGTACCGCGACCGCAGTGCCGTCGATGTCGACCGCGCTGATGCCGAATTCGGGTTTGCCGCGTGGCGCGGCGGCGTGCGCGAAGACGTCGAGTGCTGACGAAACGATCCCGCTCATGCCGTTGTACGCCAGCGGATTCGACGGATTGGTTAGCCAGTTGGCACCAAGACTGGCGATCGCGCTGGCACCGGCCAGCATCGAGCGTTGCAGCTCGTAGCTGTGGTAAAGCATCTTTTCCCCGCTCCTCGTGCCGTCCGCCCGGTGGGCTGAACAGTCATTTGAGTGAAGCTTAACTCGTGCAATCACCAAGTCCATCGATTATTGCACCGCCGCATGAGCGCAGGGTTAATGGTGCCGCTGCGCGTTGCACCACGGCAACGGAGGGCTGAACGGATGACCGCGCAAACGCTGAAGGGCCGCGTCGCCCTCGTCACTGGATCGACGAGCGGCATCGGGCTTGCCATCGCGCGGCGAATGGCTGCGGCTGGGGCGGATGTCGCCCTCAACGGCTTCGGCGACGCGGACGAGATCGAGCGGCTGCGCGCCGGTATCGCCGACGCGCACAGCGTCCGTGCAGTCTATGTCGCCGCCGACCTGTCGAAGGGCGATGCGGCGATGCGCATGATCGGCGATTGCGCCGACGCGCTCGGCGGTCCCGACATTCTCGTCAACAACGCCGGCATCCAGCACGTCGCGCCGGTCGACGAGTTTCCCGTCGACAAGTGGGAGGCGATCATCGCCATCAACTTGTCGGCGACGTTCTACGCCTGCCGCGCCGCGATCCCGCGCATGAAGGCGAAGAACTGGGGCCGCATCATCAACATCGTGTCCGCGCACGGCTTGGTCGCGTCGCCGTTCAAGTCGGCCTATGTCGCGGCGAAGCACGGCGTGTCCGGTTTCACCAAGGCGGTGGCGCTCGAACTCGCCGAGACCGGCATCACCGCCAACGCCATCTGCCCGGGATACGTACGCACGCCGCTCGTCGAGGGCCAGGTCGCCGACCAGGCCAGGGCCAACAACATGCCCGAGGCCGACGTCATCAAGAACATCATTCTCGCCGCGCAGCCCAACAAGCGCTTCGTCGAACCCGAGGAGGTTGCCGATTTCGCCGTGTTCCTCGCCGGCGATAGCGGTCGCTCGTTTACCGGCGACATCCTCTCGATCGACGGTGGCTGGACCGCGCGGTGAATTGTCGTTGATTCTTCACAAAAAATTCACGATCGCGTTTACTAACTGACAAGCACGAGCGCGCCATCTCGCGCGCCATGAACTGGCTGACCAATGTGCTTGCTGCTGCGGCTGCAACCATGTCGTATCCGACGATCGCGGCGGCTTTCCCTGGCGCCGAAGCGGCGCTGGCCGCAGAACAGCAGATGCCACGTTCCGCCGAGTTGCGGAACGTCAACTGCCAGGCGCGCATACGCGTCAGCGTTGACGCTAATGGGCTCATCACCCGATACGTCGTACTGACGCCGTGCCGTGAACCGATACTGTCGCGAGCGACCGAAAACCTTTTGCTCAAGGTTGGCCAGTTACCACCGCCACCCGGCCGCCGGGCAGGCACATTCGACATCAACATAAGCTGGCCGCCGGAACGCTGAGCGCAACAGTCGGCAACCGCATTGAGCGCGGCGTCTTGCGCTGCTAAGGCGCCGGCATGGCCGATCCCGAACCCAGGTCGAAACGCTCGCTCGGCAGCCTGACGCTGCTCTGGCGCGCCGCGACGCGTTATCCGTTGCAGCTCGCCGCCTTCGCACTGGCGCTGCTGGTCGCGGCGCTGTCGACGCTGGCCATTCCGCGCAGCTTCCAGCAGATCGTCGACAAGGGCTTCGGCGCCGAGACGGCGTCGACGATCGGTCCCTATTTCATCGGCATGCTCGGCGTTGTCGCGCTGCTGGGCATTGCCACGGCGGTTCGCTTCTACTTCGTGTCGTGGCTGGGGGAGCGCGTTGTCGCCGACCTGCGCCGTGCCGTCCATGCCAACCTGCTGACGCTCGACCCCGCCTTTTTCGAGGAAAATCGTCCCTCAGAGATCGCCTCGCGGCTTACCGCCGACACCGCGATCATCGAACAGGTGGTCGGTACCTCGATCTCGATGGCGCTGCGGAACACGGTGATGGGCGTTGGCGGTGTCGTCTACCTGTTCACGATCAGCCCCAAGCTGACCGCGCTGCTGCTGCTCGGCATTCCGCTCGTGGTGCTGCCGATGGCGTACATGGGACGGCGCGTGCAGGCGCTGTCGCGCACCTCGCAGGATCGCGTCGCCGGCGTCGGCAGCATCGTCAGCGAGGCCTTGGGCGCCATCCGTATCGTGCAGGCGTTCACCCAGGAAGCCAATGAAAGCAAGCGTTTCGCTGACGCCGTTGAAGCAGCATTTGCAGCAGCGAAGCGACGTATCCGGCTGCGCGCGCTGCTCACCGCCGTCGTCATAACGCTGATCTTCGGTGCCATTACGCTGGTGCTCTGGGAAGGCGCGCGCGACGTCATTTCGGGCGACATGACCGGTGGCGAGATCACTGCCTTCGTGCTCACCGCCGCGATCGTCGCCGGGGCCTTCGGTGCGCTGACCGAGGTCTACAGCGACGTCATGCGGGCGGCGGGCGCGGCCGGGCGGATGACCGAACTGCTCGAGGCGCGGCCGCGCATCATGGCGCCGGCCAACCCCGTATCGCTGCCCGATCCGCCCGCCGGCCGTGTCGCCTTCGAAGGCGTCAGCTTCCGCTATCCCTCGCGCCCCGATCACGCCGCGCTCGCCGATTTCAGCCTCACCATCCCGCCCGGACAGACGCTGGCGCTGGTCGGGCCGTCGGGTGCCGGCAAGACGACGATCTTCCAGTTGCTGCAGCGCTTTTACGATCCCGACGCGGGACGCATCACGATTGATGGTGTCGCGCTGCCCGACGCCGATCCCGAAGCGGTGCGCCGGCGCATCGCGATGGTGCCGCAGGAAAGCGTCATCTTCGCTGAAACCGCGTTCAACAACATCCGCTACGGCCGGCCCGAGGCGAGCGAGGCCGAGGTGTGGGCGGCAGCTGAGGCAGCCAATGCCGCCGATTTCCTGCGCGCGCTGCCTGACGGCATCCACAGCTTCCTCGGCGAAGCCGGCACGCGGCTGTCGGGCGGCCAGCGTCAGCGCATCGCCATCGCGCGCGCGATCCTGCGCGATGCGCCGATCCTGCTGCTCGACGAGGCGACCTCCGCGCTCGACGCCGAAAGCGAGCGGCTGGTTCAGGATGCGCTCGTACACCTGATGCGGGGCCGGACGACGCTTGTCATCGCGCACCGCCTGGCAACGGTCCGCGACGCCGACCGCATTGTGGTGATGGACGCCGGCCGCATCGTCGGCGAAGGCCGCCATGACGCGCTGCTCGCCGAGGGTGGTCTCTACGCCCGCCTCGCGCGACTGCAATTCGAGGAAGCGGCGTAACGAGCAGTCGCCGACGCTAGCGGCCCTTCCAGTCGGGCTTGCGCTTCGCGGCGAAGGCGCGCGGTCCCTCGATGAAGTCCTCGCTTTTGAACAGCGCGCCGACGGCCGGATAGCGCATCTGCCCCTCATAGGCGGCGCGCAGCGTCGGCGCGTCGAGGCCGGTCATCACCGCCTGCTTCGACGCGCGGATCGACATTGGCGAACAGTCGCAGATCTGCTGCGCCCACGCCTTGGCGCTGGCAAGCAGTTGATCGGCGGGAACGACAGCGTTGACGAAGCCGAGGCTCTCGCCCTCGGCGGCGCTGACCGTGCGACCGGTCAGGATCATGCCCATCGCGCGCTTCAGCCCGATCTGACGTGGCAGCCGGTGCAGCCCGCCGGCAAGCGCGGCAAGCCCTACCTTCGGTTCGGGCAGCGCGAACTTCGCCGTTTCCGATGCGACAATGATGTCGCAGGCCAGCGCGATCTCGAAGCCTCCGCCCATGGCAACGCCGTTGACCGCTGCGATGACGGGCTTGTCGAGATCCCAGCGCGAGGTCAGGCCGGCAAAGCCGGTGGCGGGAACGGTGATGGCATTGCCTTCGGCCTGCCAGCGCAGGTCGTTGCCGGCCGAAAACGCCTTGTCGCCGGCGCCGGTGATGATCGCCACCCAAAGCTCCGGATCGGCGGCGAAGGCGTCGAAGGCGCGCGCCAGCTCTTCGTTCGCTGGCGGATGGAGCGCATTCATCCGCTCCGGCCGGTTGATGGTAACGACAAGGACGCGGCCGTCGGTTTCAGTGGTGATGTGTTCGTAAGTGGTCATGGAATCTCCGGCTTGGGACGCGCCTATCGTCGCCACCGCGCGGCGGCGCTTTCATCTTCGGCGCGAGCTTCGATCCAGCGCGCCTCGCCGGCAACCTCCTCCTTTTTCCAGAACGGCGCGCATGTCTTCAGATAGTCCATGACGAACTCGCAGGCCGCGAACGCCTCGCCGCGGTGCGCGGCGGCGGTGAGCACCAGCACGATCGGCTCGCCTGGCGCCAGCCGCCCGACGCGGTGGATAACGGTTATGCCATGCAGCGGCCAGCGCCGCGCAGCCTCGTCTGCAATGTTGCGGAGCGCACGCTGCGTCATTGCCGGGTAGTGTTCAAGCGTCAGCGCATCGGCTTCGCTTTCGCCGCGCACCAGGCCGACGAAACTGGCAACAGCGCCGATGTCGGTGCGGCCGGCGATCAGCCGCGCGCTTTCGGCGGCAAGCTCGAAAGGTTCCGGCTGGACGCGGACGTCGATCATCCGCCCGTTACCGGCGGGAAGATGGCGAGCTCGGCACCGTCGCTGAGCCGTGCGCCGAGGTCGACGAACTCCTGGTCGAGCGCGAAGCGCAGCCGCTCGGTGTCGCCGAGCGCCCAGGCATAGTTGTCGCCGCGCCGGCACAGCGTCTCGATCGCCTCGGCGACGGTCGATACGGCAAGATCGAGGCTTTCGCCGTCCTTGCCGATGCGCTCGCGCACCCACGCAAAATAGACCAGATTGATCTTCATATCTGGCTGTCAGGCCATATGCTTGAGACCGACGCGCAGATAATCGTAGCCGGTCACCAGTGTCAGTATCGCCGCCGCCCACAGGCAGACGACACCGACCTCATAGGCCGGCAGCCAGCGGATCACCTGCTCGGCCGCGCCGGCGAGGATCAGCGCGCCGAGCGCGACCATCTGGAATGCCGTCTTCCACTTGGCGAGCTGGCTGACCGGTACAGACACCTGCGCGCCGGCGAGAAACTCGCGGAGGCCCGAAACCGTGATCTCGCGCAGCAAGATGATGATCGCCGCGATCACCGTCCAGCCGCGCACGATGCTGTTCTCGATGAGCATGATGATCGCGCCGGCGACCATGATCTTGTCGGCGATCGGGTCGAGGAAAATGCCGAGCTTCGACACCGTGCCGTTGGCGCGCGCCAGGTAACCGTCGAGATAATCGGTCGCCCCGGCAACACAGAACAGCACGAAGGCAACGAGATAGCCGGGCCAGCTCGCATTCCACATCAGTGCGACGAGCAGCGGCACCGCAAGGATGCGCGACAGGGTCAGCACATTGGGGAGGCTGGACAGCATGGGCGAAGGTTAGGCTATCGTCTCGCCGCGCTCAACCGGCGAAAGGGGTATCAGGTGGACGTCAGCGAAGCGATCGCAACGCGCAGGTCGGTGCGCGGGTTTCTCGACAGGCCGGTCGATCCGCAGGTGTTGCGCAACGTGCTTGAAAAGGCGGCGCGTGCACCGTCGGGCGGCAATCTGCAGCCATGGCACATCTATGTCGTCGGCGGCGACGAGCTGACCAGGCTGAAGGAGATCATGTCGAAGCGCGTGTTCGAGGCGCCGAAGGGCGAGCCGACCGAATATGACATCTATCCAAAGGCGCTTGGCGAACCCTATGCGTCGCGCCGCTTCGAGGTCGGCGAGGATCTCTACGGCCATCTTGGCATCCCGCGCGAGGACAAGGCGGCGCGGATGATGTGGTTCGCGCGCAACTTCAACTTCTTCGGCGCGCCGGTGGCGCTGTTCTGCTACGTCAACCGCTACATGGGACCGCCGCAGTGGTCGGACCTTGGCATGTATCTTGAAAACGTCATGCTGCTGCTGCGCGAGGAGGGGCTCGATTCGTGTCCGCAGGAATGCTGGGCGATCTACCCGCAGACGATCGGCGAGTTCCTTGGCGCGCCGGCGGAGTGGATGCTGTTCACGGGCATGTCGATCGGCTGGAAGGATCCCGACGAACCCGCGAACCGGCTCGTCGCAAAACGCGTGCCGCTCGACGAGTTCGCGGAGTTCCGGGGTATCTGACACTCGTTCTGCTCGGCGCCTGCGCGACGACGCCGGCGTTCCGGCAGCAGTGGGCCGTGCACGACGCCGACCCGTCGCAGGGCAACGCCGTCATCCTCGCCTATGCCGTGCCCGACAGCGACGTCATCGACCTGATGGCGGTCTGCGACCGCGACGCCGGGGTGTTCGAGATCGCCTTCTATACCGGCGATACCAGCGGATCGGTGCCCGACGGCTCGCGCAGCGAGCTCGTTATCGGCGCCGGCAGTCGCACGGTGGCGCTGCCGGGCCGGGTGGAGCATGATCAGCTGCACGGCATGATCATCGTCGCCCGCAGCGGCCTGCCGCCGGCGTTCGTCGCCACCTGGGCCGGCAAGCGCGTGACGCTGGCCGGTCGCGGCGTCGCCACCACGCTGCTGGCCCGGCCGGCGAGGAGCATGATCGACGATTTCCTCGACCGCTGCCGGCGCTGACGCGACGGCGGCGTGCGCTTGCGCTAGAGTTTGTCCTGGTCATGTCGAATCGCGTCTTCAAACCCGCTCGGGATGAACGGATCAGGAGAGCCGGGCCTATCTAATCAGGACAGCCCCTTGACCGCGATCGGTTCAGAATGACTCAATCTGAACCGTGAATCGCTGTCCAAGAGCATGAATAGAGACTGATTCACGGTTCATGTGGACGCGCACAGCGCTTCCACCTGGAACGATCAGGCTCTAGTCGATCAGCTTCTTGCCGGTCCCGAACAGCAGCCAGACGATGGCGCCGAAGACGAGGATGCCGGCGGCGACCCAGAAGGTGGCGTCGTAGCTGCCGGTCAGGTCGAGGAGCACGCCGGTCAGTGCGACGCCGAAAACGCCCGGCAG
>CAYVVV010000098.1:0-9500 GCA_964455325.1 uncultured Sphingosinicella sp.
GCGCGACGATCCTGTTCTCGACGCACGTCATGGCGCACGCCGAGCGCATGTGCGTTGGCCTCGTCATCATTGCCGACGGCCGTACGCGCTTTGCCGGCAGCGTCGACGCGGCGCGCTCGCGGCTGCCGAGCCAGGTCGTGCTGGTCACCGAGCGGCCGCTCGCCGACCCGACGGCACTGCTGCCGGTGTTCACGCTGGAGAACGGCACGCGCTACCGGTTCCCGCTGCCGGCCAGCGGCATCGAGCCGCTGCTGGCGCAGCTGCTCGCGGCGGGCTGCGGCATCCGCGACATGCACATCGAGCGGCCGACGCTGCACGATGCCTTCGTCGCCATCGTCGGTCCGCGCGCCACCGCGCCCGAAGCGGAACGGGCGGCAGCATGATCCGCGCCGTTTGGACGATCGCGCGCCGCGACATCACCGCGACCATCCTGTCGCGCGGTTTCCTCGTCTGGCTCGCCATGCCGGTGATCGGTCTCGTCTTCGGGCTGCTGGCGTCGCTGGCCAGCGATCGCCCGGCGCCGTCGCAGCCGATGCATGTCGCCGTCATCGATCGCGATGGCGGTCTCGCGCCGTGGCTGCAGACGACGGCGGCACGCGAAACCACGCGCGGCGACTATGAGCGCCTGCGCGGGCGCTGGCGCGCAGCGCGCGGCGATGCCGCCTATCCCGACGATCTGGCGCGGCCGGCGGCGCTGCTCGCCGACAGCGAACTCGACGCGCTGGCGCCTCGGCTTGCCGACGTATCGGCGCGTCATGACCTTGGCCTCGGCGATCTCGATGCCGCCATCGGTACGCCGTCGGGACCGCGCTTCACCCGCGTGGCGGCGATGGCCGATGCAGCCGCGCAGACGGCGCGGCTGCTGCGTGACGGCGGCCGTTTCGATGCCGTGCTGATCGTCGACAGCGATCGGCCGCGGCTGATGACGCGCGGGCGGCTCGCCGACGCCGAGCGCGTCCGCACGCTTGTCGGCCTGGCGCTGACGAAGCGTGCGCTCGCCGTCGCCGGGCTTGACACGCGGCTCGACCGAGTCCGCCGACAAGCCCCCGACATTGCCGTCGAAACCATCGCCAGCCATGCCGGCACACCGGCGCGCGGCGGCGGTTCGGCGCTCGCGACCGGCGCGACGACGGCGCTGTTCGCGCTCATCTCGCTGCTCGCCGGCGCGCTGCTGTCGAACATGGTCGAGGAAAAGTCAAACAAGATCATCGAGGTGCTCGTCGCCAGCGTACCGATCCCGGCGATCTATGCCGGCAAGCTGATCGCCATGCTGACCGTCTCGCTGATCGGCATCGCCGTCTGGGGGCTGATGTTCGGCGGCGGCATCGCTGTCGCAGCAGCGCAGCTTCCCGACAGCCTCATCCCGACGCCGGCGCGTGGCTGGCCCGAACTGGTCGCGCTTGGGCTCGCCTATTTCGTCTGTGCCTATCTGATCTACGGCGCGCTCTATCTCGGCATCGGCAGCCTCTGCTCGTCGATCCGCGAGGTGCAGACGCTGTCGATGCCGGTCACAATCCTGCAGATGGTCGTGCTGATCGTCACGCTTGGCGCGCTTGGCAACGACGGCACATGGGCCGGCATCGTCGCGTGGTTCCCGCTGTCGGCGCCGTACATGATGATAGGTCGCGCCGCGATCGGCATCGAGCTTGGCGTGCATATTGCCGCGATCGCCTGGCAGCTTGGCTTCGCCGCGCTCGTCATCGCCGGGTCGGCGCGGCTGTTTCGCCAGGGCGTGCTGCACTCGGGGCCGCCGCCGACGCTGCGCCAGCTCGCCCGGCTGCTGCGGACGGTCGCGGGCTAGAGCCGGATTCACGCTTCAGAGTGATTCAATCTGAACCGATCGCAGTCTAGCGCGCAGCACGCAAAGCGAAGCTGATCCGGTCAGGCGCGGGGGCGCGGCTTGCCGCCGCCCGGTTTCCCGCCTGAAGGCCTTCCACCGGCGGGCCTTGCAGGACCGCGTGGGCGTCCGTCGCCGCGACCGCGATTGTCCCTGGCACCCGCGGGCCTGGCGTCGGGATTGTCGCGGCGGGGTGCCGGCGGCGGCACATGCTGCCTCGGCGCGACCGCATAGCCCTCGCGCATCAGGCGCATGAACGCGGCGCGCACGCTGGCGGCGACCGATTCGCGCAGCGCCGGCGGCAGGTCGGCGAACGCCGTGTTCGAATGAACGGCGTTGACATCGCGCAGCAGATTGTTGGGAAGGCCGCCCGAACCTGCCTTCAACGCCGCGATCGCGTCGACGATCGCCGCCACGATCAGATCATGCATCACGTCGGTCGCCGACTTGCTCATGGCTTTCTATCGCACCTGTTTCGGCATGGAGCGATGGCGCGTGGCTGCACTCAGCGCGGCGCCATGCGGATGGCGCCATCGATGCGCACGTCCTCGCCGTTGAAATAGTTGTTGCGGCACATCTCCAGCGCAAGGCTCGCGTACTCCTCGGGGTTGCCGAGCCGCTTCGGGAACGGCACCGACGCGGCCAGCGCCGCCTTCACGTTGTCGGGCGCACCCTGCATCAGCGGCGTGTCGAAGATGCCGGGCAGGATGGTGTTGACGCGGATGCCCTCGCCGGCAAGGTCGCGCGCGATAGGCAGCGTCATGCCGACGACGCCCCCCTTCGACGCCGAATAGGCGGCCTGGCCCATCTGGCCGTCCTCGGCGGCGACCGAGGCGGTGTTGACGATGGCGCCGCGCTCGCCGTCCGCCATCGGCTCCAGCGTCAGCATGCCCGCCGCCGACTTGGCGATGCAGCGGAAGGTGCCGACGAGGTTGATCTGGATGATCATGTTGAAGGCATCGAGTGGGAAATGCTTGATCTCGCCCGTTTCCTTCGATCGGCTGGCGGTCTTCGCCGCATTGCCGGTGCCGGCGCAGTTGATGAGGATGCGTTCCTGGCCGTGCGCGGCGCGCGCCTTGGCGAAGCCGGCGTCGACGCTGTCGTCGCTGGTGACGTTGACGTTGCAGAAGACGCCGCCGATCTCGGCCGCGACAGCCTCGCCCTTTTCGGCGTTCATGTCGAAGATGGCGACCTTGACGCCTTCCTTCGCCAGCGCCCGCGCCGTCGCCGCGCCAAGCCCCGACGCACCGCCCGTCACCACCGCCGCGCAACCTGCGAGTTTCATCGTCCGTCTCCCGTCAATACATTGTGCTTTGCGCGTTCCGTAGGCCGCGCCGCGACGGCGGGCAACCTAGCTGAGTGGCGGGGCACTCGCTGGGCCGCGCCGCGCCAGTACCGCCTCGCGGTAGGCAAGGTAGATGGTGCTGGCAAGGATCACCGCTCCGCCGGCGAGCGTGATGGCATCGACGCGTTCGCCGAACAGCAGCACGCCTGCCGCAATCATCATGCCGAAGCGGACGAAGTCGAAGGGCATCACCGCCGTCGCCTCGGCAACGCTGAACGCGCGCGTCGTCGCGATCTGGCCGACGAGCGTCGCGAAGCCGATTGCGAGGATATAGAGCCAGGCGCGGCCTTCGGGCCAGCTCCACACGAAGCTCGCGACGAGCGCGGTCGGAAACAGCGGCAACAGGTAGCTCCAGAACACCACCTGCATCGCCGGCGCAATGCCGACGAGACGCTTGATGGCGATCAGTGAAAACGCCGTTGCCACCGCCGCGATCACCGCGGCGACGACACCCGCCGTCAGCGGCAGCGTGCCCGGCCGCAGCACGATGAGGACACCGGCGAAGCCGACGACAAGCGCACCGATGCGCCGCGCGCGCAGCCGCTCGCCAAGGAACAGCGCCGCGCCCGCGGTGGCGAAGATCGGCGCGGCGAAGTTGATCGCCTGCACGGTAGCGAGCGGCGCGTTGGCGACGGCGTAGAAGGTGCCGAGCATCGCCAGGACGCCGCTGGTCGCGCGCGCCGCGTGGCTGCGCCACTGCCTCGCGTCGCGCATCACGGGATCGCGCAGCACCAGCGGCAGCAGCAGGACCAACCCGGCGGCGTTGCGCCAGAACACGATCGCGAACGGGTGCAGCGTCTCGCTCGCCAGCCGCACCAACACCCAGCCGCTGGCAAAGCCGGCCGCGGCCACCAGGATCCACGCGGCGCCCGCGAGCGGCCTATTTGTAGAGCGCGTCAAGACGCTCGCCATAGACCTGCTTCAGCACGTGCCGCCGGATTTTCATCGAAGGCGTCATCTGCTCGTTCTCGACCGTGAACGGCGCGTCGGCGATGATGACGCGGCGCACCTTCTCGATCACCGACAGGTCCTTGTTGACCCGATCGACCGCGGCGTTCAGCGCGCGCTGGAACTCCGGCAGGCCGCGCACTGCATCGAGCGCGTTGGGCTGGCCGTTGGCGCCAGCCCACTCGGCGATCCATTCGGGGTCGGGAACGACGAGTCCGACGATATGCGGACGCCGGTCGCCATAGACCATCGCCTGCAGGATCTCGGGCTGCAAGGTCAGCATGCCTTCGACACGCTGCGGCGCGACATTGTCGCCCTTGTCGTTGACGATGATGTCCTTCTTGCGGTCGGTGATGACGATGTGGCCGTCGGCGTCGATGTGGCCGATGTCGCCCGTCGCCAGCCAGCCGTCGGCGGAAAGCACGCGCGCCGTCTCGGCAGGGTTGTTCCAATAGCCGTGCATGACGAGCTCGCCCCTGACCAAGATCTCACCGTCCTCGGCGATTCGCACCTCGACGCCCTTCAGCGGCGGGCCGACGCTGTGCATCTTCAGCTTGCGGCTTGGCCGGTTGCAGGAGACGACCGGCGCCGCCTCGGTCTGGCCGTAGCCCTGCAACAGCGTGACGCCAAGCGATGAAAAGAAGATGCCGACCTCGGGATTGAGCGGCGCGCCGCCGGCGACCATCGCCTTCAGCCGCCCGCCAAGCTTCGCCTGCACCTTCCTGCGGATCGTGCGGTCAAGCAGGAAATTAAGCGGCCTGTCCTTCAGCGGCACCTTGCCCGTTTCGTAGCGGATGCGGCCGATCCTCAGCGCCTGCTCGAGCATCCACGCCGCGGCGCCGCCCTGCTTCTCGATATTCTTCGCGATGCGTTGGCGCAGCACCTCGAACAGCCGCGGGACCACCACCATCAGCGTCGGCCGCGTCTCCTCGATGTTGGCGGCGAGCTTGTCGAGGCCTTCGGCGTAATAGATTTCGCCGCCAAGCGCGATCGGCAGGAACTGGCCGCCAGTGTGCTCATAGGCGTGGCTCGCCGGCAGGAACGACAGGAAGCGCTCGTGCTCCTTCTTGAAATCGTTCCACAACACGTCCTCGCAGCCGGCGAGGTTGCACAGGATGGCGCCGTGGTGCTGCATGACGCCGCGCGGCGCGCCGCCTGTGCCCGAGGTGTAGATGATGCAGGCAAGGTCGGACCGCTTGAGCGTGTCGGCACGCGCGCGCACCGCGGCGACGTCGCCGGGGTGCTGCGCCAGCAGTTCGGCCCAGTCGTGCACGTCGACACCCGTCGACTGGCCGATGCGCAGCGGCTCGATGCCGATCACTGTTTTGCAGTTGGTCGAGCGGTACATTGCCGGCAGCAGCGTCCTCGCCAGCTTTGGCGTCGAAACGACCGCCGCCCGGGCGCCACTGTTTTCAAGAATGTGGTGATGGTCGCGTTCGGTATTGGTGGTGTAGGTCGGCACCGTCACGCAACCCGCCGCCATGATGGCGAGGTCGGCAATGCACCATTCGGGGCGGTTTTCGCCGACAAGCACGACACGGTCGCCATCGCCGAGGCCGAGCGTCCTCAGCGCGGTGGCAAGGCTCGCGACCTGTCGCGCTGCGTCGTCCCAGCGTGTTATTCGCCACGCCTTTTCGACCTTCGCCGCCAGCATGGGCCGGTCGCCGCGGCGCGCGGCCTGGTCGAAGAACATCGTCACGAGGTTGGGCCAGGTCTCCGCCGTGTGCATCCCCGCTCTCCCCCAAGTCTATCGGACGCCGTTGACGTCGCCCTCGCCGCGCGGGTCGGCGCCGCCGATCCAGCGCCCCTTCTTGCGCTGCACCGCGTTCGCCTTCAAGGGCAGCGCGGCTGCCGCGACCCGGTGCCCCTTAGCGGCGAGCGCCGGGATCATCGGTTCGAGCGCCGACCCGGCCTCGACCGCGACGCGGTCGCCGGTCGCGTAGATCTGCGGCAGCGCGATTGCCGCCTCGACGTCGAGCTCCCAGTCGAGCACGCCGATCAATGCCTTCGCCACCTGCGCGATGATCGTCGAGCCGCCGGCGGCACCGATGGCAAGCACCACCTGCCCGTCGCGGTCGTAGACGATCGTCGGCGCCATCGAGCTGCGCGGCCGCTTGCCGGGCTCGATGCGATTGGGCACCAGCCGCCCGTTCGCTTCGGCGGCGAAGCTGAAATCGGTGAGTTCGTTGTTGAGGAAGAAGCCGTTGACGGTGAGGCCGCTGCCCCACACGCCCTCGATCGTCGAGGTGTAGCTGGCATCGTCGCCGGCGGCATCGGCGGCGGCGAAATGCGAGGTCGACGGCACCTCGCCATCGCCGACGCTGGCGACGGCGGGCGCCCCCGGCGGCGTTCCTGCCGTGACCGTCGCCGCCGCCCGCGCCGGGTCGATGCATGCGCCGCGCGCCGACAGATAGGCCGCGTCGATAAGCCCCTCGCTCGGGACGGTCACGAAATCGGGGTCGCCGATATAGGCGTCGCGGTCGGCATAGGCGAGGCGCATGCTCTCGGCGATGAGATGCCACGCCACCGGACTGTCGGGGCCAAGTGTCGTCAGGTCGAAGCGTTCGAGCTGTTTCAGGATCGCGATCACCGTCGTTGCTCCCGACGATGGCGGCGGCATGCCGCAGACGCGCCACTGCCGATAATCGGCGCACAGCGGCGCGCGCCAGGCGACCGTGTAGCCGGCAAGATCGCGCGCCGTCATCGCCTGCGGATTCGTTGTCGCCGACGCGACCGCGCTGACCAGCTTCAGCGCGTCCTCGCCGCGATAGAAGGCGTCGGGCCCCTGCCGCGCCAGCTTTTCGAGGAACGCCGCCAGCGCCTCGTTGCGCACCGTCGTGCCGGCGAGCTTGGGCGTGTCGTCGGCGTTGAAAAAGGTCGCCTTCGCCCATTCGGTCGAGCGCGCCAGCTCACCACGCCGTGCCAGCATGTCGTGAAGCCGCGGGCTCACCTCCCAGCCCTCGCGCGCGATCCGGATCGCCGGCTCGAACAGCGTCGCCCACGGCAGCTTGCCGAAACGCCGGTGCGCCGCCGCGGCAAGGCGAATGTTGCCGGGGACGCCAACGCTCTTGCCGCCAGGCACCGCCTCGCGGAACGACATCGGCTTGCCATCGACGCCGATGAACATGTCCGCCGTCGCCGCCGCAGGTGCCGTCTCGCGCCCGTCGATGGCATAGAGCTTGCCGGTCTCAGCGTCGTGATAGACGAGGAAGCCGCCGCCGCCGATCCCCGACGACTGCGGCTCGACCACGGTCAGCGCCAGCATGACCGCGATCGCGGCGTCGGCGGCGCTGCCGCCCGCGGCGAGCATGTCCCTGCCCGCCGCTGCGGCCAGCGGATGCGCCGCCGAAACCACGCTAGCATAGCCGTCGGCCGCGGTCGCCGTCGCGGCCGGGGTGACGGGGGTCGTGGCGCAGCCGGCGGTGGCCACAAGTCCGGCGGCCACGGCCGCACGCAAAAACATCGGTTTCAGCACGCCGCCGTCATAGGACGCCGCACGCATGCCCGGCAACCTGCCGTTTGTCAGGCATCGGCGCCGACCGCCTGCTCGATCCGGTCGAGCCCGTCGGCGCGCAGCCGTTCGGCAAGGCCGGCCTTGATATCGGTAACAAGTCCGGGGCCGTGATAGACGAGCGCCGTGTAGAGCTGCACCAGGCTCGCACCGGCGCGGATCTTGGCATAGGCGTCGTCGGCGCTGGCGATGCCGCCGACGCCGACCAGCGGCACAGCGCCGACGGTCGCCTGGCGAAAGGCGCTCAGCAGCGCGGTCGATTTCGCCATCAGCGGCCTGCCCGACAGCCCGCCGCTTTCGCGCGCGTGGCGGCTCCTCAGCGTCGCTGGCCGCTCGACCGTGGTGTTCGCAACGACCAGCGCGTCGACCCCCGCGGCGACGACGGCAACGGCGATGTCACCAATGTCGGCGTCGGTCACATCGGGCGCGACCTTCAGGAAGATCGGCGTCCTTCGGTGCCCGCGCGCCGCCATGACGCGGCCGAGCAGCTCGTCGAGCGCGGCCTTTGATTGCAGCGCGCGCAGTCCGGGCGTGTTGGGCGAACTGATGTTGATGGTGATGTAGTCGACGAACGGCGCGGCGCGCTCGACGCCGACGACATAATCGGCGATCCGGTCGGACGAGTCCTTGTTGGCGCCGATGTTGATGCCGACGACGCCGCGTGGGCCGCGGTGCCAGGCTCGCTCGCGGAACCGGTCGATCGCCTGAGCGAGCCCGTCATTGTTGAAGCCCATGCGATTGATCACTGCCTCATCCTCGACCAGCCGGAACAGCCGCGGCCGGGGATTGCCCGGCTGCGGTTGCGGCGTGACCGTGCCCGCCTCGACGAAGCCGAACCCCATGCGCAGCAGCGGGTTGAGCGCCGCGGCATTCTTGTCAAAGCCGGCGGCGATGCCGACCGGATTGTCGAAGCGCAGCCCGGCGACCACCGTTCTCAGGCTCGGCGGGTCCGGCTCACCGGGCAGGAATGGCGCCATGCGCAGCGCGTTCAGCGTCAACCGGTGCGCCGTTTCCGCGTCGAGCTTGAACAGGAACGGGCGTGCCAGCCGATAGGGAATCCGCATTGCTACGGCTTAGCGCCGGCACGGGTTCCGGTCAAAGCGCGCCGTCTTGTCGGATTCGTACAATCAGCAGCGCCGCCGGCGCGATATGGTTCGGTTGCGACTCAGGGGACGTCCTTTCTGCCGGTGTCCAGCAGGCCGGTTTGAACACGACCCTCACTTTCACAGCCCGGCCTCCGGCCGGGCTTTTTTCGCGGGCGCAATAATTTTTCGCGCCTTTTGCCGTTAACCATGTTTTCGCGGATCGCTCGCGTAATTTTGACGCTGGTTTGACGCTCGACCGGTAGCACGGCCTCGCGACCCAAGGGTTCGTCTCTCATGCCTGCCTGTACAGGCATCCACGACCCCGACTGACGGGGCCCGGTCATCCCGCACAAGGGGCGTTCCGGGCCCTTTTTTTTGGGGCCGTGATGCAGCAGCCGACCGGCCTAGGTCGCCGCTTGGCATGACAGGCTCGGGCCGGGCGAAGGCGGGACGCGACGATAGCAGGGATCGGAACGATGTTCTCAATACGCTACTACTCACCCGCTCCCGACCTGCGACCGCTGCTGTCGAGCTACTATGTCGTCGAATATGATGGCGGCCTCAGCGACGTCATGCGCGCCGAGCTCGCCAACGTGCGATTCATGATTCGCGGCAGCGCACGGCTCGCATGGCCCGATGGCAGCGTCCGTGACGGGCTGCCGTCGTCGCTGTTCGGTCCGCGCTGCGTACCGCTCGGCCTCAGCTGCGAGGGATCGGGCAAGATTTTCGGCGCCGGTATCATGCCGCTTGGCTGGGCAGCGCTGTTCGGGTTCG
>CAYVVV010000099.1:0-9451 GCA_964455325.1 uncultured Sphingosinicella sp.
CTAGCGCAGCGGCTGCGCCGTTGGAAGGGGCGGCGACGGCGGACTGACGATTTGTCGTCGGCTGGTCGCTGCTGCTGTTGCTGCTGCTTCCTTTCCAGCGGCGGTCCTGCCGGCAAGACAGTCGGCGCCACACTGTCGCTGGAACCGACGACACGCGCCAGCCACGTCGCGTGACGACGCCAAGCGGGGGCATCGGAGGGGCACTGCCGTTGTACACGATGGCGGCCGCATGCGCATAAAGGGCCTCTCGGCGCGTGCCGCGAGGCCCTCAATTCGTTGCGGACGCGACCTAGAAGCGGAACGAGAGCCGTCGGTTGCGCGCGTGCTGTCGAATGCGATCGTGTCGAGCACGATGCGCAGCGAGGTGTTTTCGCCGACACCGAAATCAGCGTCGACGCCGAGCAGGTAGTCGCCATCGGACCCGAAGTTCTCGAAGTCGACCTCCTGGTAATCGCCGCGCACGAAAAGCAGGCGGTTGTCGCTGAACTTGCCGCCGATGTGGACCGACGCGCCATATTCGGCGTCGATATCGCCGGTGCCGATGTTGGCGTTCGCCTCGACGCCGACGACGAACCGGCTGCCGGTGTTGAAGTTGTAGCCGATGTAGCCACCAAAGATGCCGCCGTCGGCGCCGCCGTCGATGTCGTGATAGCCGCCCTGCAGGCCGGCGTAGGCACCCTTGCCTTGAAAGTCCCTTGTCGCCACTTTGTGTATGACTGTTGCAATTCAGTCAAATTATTGCGCCGAGGCGCAGGATTGTTACGACGGAAAAATGGCATGCTGCCGAAGGCACCACTCTATCTCGCCCGCCATGCGGAGACGGTCTACAACGCCGCCGCGCGCATGCAGGGGCACATGGGGCATACGCCGCTGACACGGACCGGTATCCGACAGGCCGACGACATGGGCCGGGCGCTGCTCGGCGTGCTGGGGCCGAAGCCCGACATCGACATCTGGGCGTCGCGCGCCGGCCGCACCTTGCAGACGGCGGCGATCATCGCCGAGCACCTCGGGCGCGATTTCTTCGACATCCGGCAGGACGACCGGCTGCTCGAGATCGACGTCGGCGACTGGGAAGGCCGCAGCTACGCCGACATCGTCGCCGAGACGGGGCCGATCGTCTGCGCCGACCGGCGCGTGTTCCTGATGCGGCCGCCGCGCGGCGAATGGTATCCCGACATCGCCCGCCGGCTTGAATCCTGGCTCGGCGAGCTCGATTCCGGCCGCCCGGCGCTGGTCATCAGCCACGGCATCACCGCGCGCGTGCTGCGCGGCCGCCTTGTCGGCGGCGAGCCGTTCGAGCCCGGCTGCGTCCCCCTCGCTCCCGACGCGCCGCAGGGCACGGTGTTCCGCATCGAAAACGGGCGGGAGGAAGCCATCCACGTCGGCCACGGTTCGGTCGACGGCAGGGCCAAGGGTTTCTAGCAATCGGCATGGAAAGCGCCTAAATCGCCCGCCATGCACACCGCAGCGATGACCATTCCTGGAGGCGACAGCCCCGTTCCCGTGCCGCGTGCCGCCGCCCCGCGCACTGACGGGCGCATCGACCTTGTCGGCATGGACAAGCCCGAAATGGCGACTGCGTTCGCCGCCGCCGGCATTGCCAACCCGAAACTCCGCACCAAGCAGGTCTGGCACTGGGTCTATCACCGTGGGCTCACCGAATTTGCGGCAATGACCGACATCGCCAAGGACGCGCGCGCGCTGCTCGCCGAGCGCTTCATCATTGGCCGGCCGGAGGTTGCGACCATGCAGGTGTCGTCCGACGGCACCCGCAAGTGGCTGCTGCGTGCCGACGACGGAAGCGAGTATGAGATGGTGTTCATCCCCGACGCCGACCGGGGAACCCTTTGCGTGTCGAGCCAGGTCGGCTGCACCCTGAGCTGCCGCTTTTGCCACACCGGCACGATGAAGCTGGTGAGGAACCTCAGCGCCGGCGAGATCGTCGGCCAGGTCATGCTTGCCCGCGACGCGCTTGGCGAATGGCCCCGGCCGGGCGACGACCTGGTCGGCGAGGCGCGCCTGCTGTCGAACATCGTCATGATGGGCATGGGCGAGCCGCTCTACAATTTCGACAACGTGAAAAAGGGCCTTGGCATCGTCATGGACGAGACCGGGCTTGCGCTGTCACGCCGCCGCATCACGCTGTCGACGAGCGGCGTCGTGCCGATGATGGCGCGCGCCGGCGAAGAGATCGGCGTCAACCTTGCCGTATCCTTGCACGCCGTGACCAAGGAAATCCGCGACGAGATCGTGCCGCTCAACCGCAAGTACGGCATCGACGAGCTGCTTGCCGCCTGCGCCGCCTACCCCGGCGCCAACAACGCGCGGCGGATCACCTTCGAATATGTCATGCTGAAGGACAGAAACGATTCGGACGAGGACGCGCGCGAACTCGTCCGCCTGATCCGCAAGTACCGGCTGCCAGCGAAGGTGAACCTGATCCCGTTCAACCCATGGCCGGGCGTGCCCTACGAGTGCTCCTCCGACGCGCGCATCCGCCGCTTCTCCGACATCATCTTCAAGGCAGGCATCTCCGCCCCCATCCGCACCCCGCGCGGCCGCGACATCATGGCCGCCTGCGGCCAACTGAAGAGCGCGAGTGTGAAATTGACCAGGGCCGAACTCGACCGGATCGCGGCAGAGAAACAGGCGGCGCTACTCTGAGCGACGCGATCAGCTGGTCGGCAACAGCTCGAGCGTGACGCTCGTCGTTCCGGCCTGCAGCATGCCAAGCTCACGCGCCGCCGCCTGCGACAGATCGATGACACGGCTGCCAACGAAGGGGCCGCGGTCGTTGACGCGGACGGTGACGCTGCGGCCCGACCGGTCGCAGGTGACCCTGACCAGGCTGCCCATCGGCAGGCTGCGGTGCGCTGCGGTCATCGCGCCGTTGTCGAAGCGCTCGCCGCTCGCCGTGCGGCGGCCATGGAACTTGGCGGCGTAGTAGCTGGCCCGGCCCGAGCCGAGCAAGGTCGGCATGGCTTCGGCCGGCGTGGTCGCCAACACCGCGTCCTCGCCAGCGAACTCGTCGAGCGCGGCAAGCAGCGGGTCCATCGCGGCGGCGTCGACCGCGGACGGATCGGCGAACGCGCACAGCATGACGCCCGCCGCGCCGATGGCAACCGCGGCGACACGCCGACTGCGAAGCTTGGCATTCCCCCAAATCATTGATTTTGCCTTGTCGGCGAACGGCTCGCCGCGCCAGCGGTCTGCGACGAGTCGTTGGATTCGAGGGATCCGCCGTCAAGAATGAGACATATTCCCCCGCCGCCCGCCATTGGCTAAGCCTTGTTCATGCTGCTGCTCGATCGCTTGCTTGTGAAACTGATCCGTGATGGCGAGCTGACGGTGGTCAGCGCCGCTGGCCGCGCCCATAACTATGGCCGGCCACACCCGCGCATGCCGCGCGTCGCCATCCGTCTGACCGACCGCCTGACTCCGTTGCGTATCGCGCTCAATCCCGCGCTTGGCGCCGCCGAGGCATTCATGGACGGGCGGCTGCAGTTCACCGAGGGCGGCATCGCCGACCTGCTCGACCTCATCGCCATGAACGCGCGCTGGTCGGATCGCAACAGCTTCCGCACCAGGCTCTGGCGGTCGCAACAGCTCGCAGCAAAACTTTATCAGGCGAACTACCGCCGCGCTGCCCGACGCAACGTCGCGCACCACTACGACCTTTCGGACCGGCTCTACGACCTCTTCCTCGACGCCGACCGGCAATACAGCTGCGCCTATTACACCGACCCCGGCAACAGCCTCGAGCAGGCGCAGACCGACAAGAAGGCGCACATCGCCGCCAAGCTCGACCTTCGCCCTGGCCAGCGCGTGCTTGACATCGGCTGCGGCTGGGGCGGCATGGCGCTCTATCTGCACAGGGTCGCCAGGGTCGACGTCACCGGCATCACGCTGTCGCAGGAACAGCTTAAGGTGGCCCGCCGCCGCGCGCAGGACGCCGGGGTCACCGACAAGGTCCGCTTCGAACTCATCGACTATCGCGATGTGCAAGGGCCGTTCGACCGCATCGTATCGGTCGGCATGTTCGAGCATGTCGGCCTGCCCAACTACCGGACCTTCTTCGCCCGGCTACGTGAACTGCTGGCGAAGGACGGCGTCGCCCTGCTCCACACCATCGGTCGCGCCGACGGCCCCGGCGCCACCGACCCGTTCACCGCCAAATACATCTTTCCCGGCGGCTACTCGCCGGCGCTGTCGGAAGTGGTCCCGGCGATCGAGCGCGAGATGCTGTGGATCACCGACATCGAGGTGCTGCGCCTGCACTATGCCTATACGCTTGCCGAATGGCTGAAGCGGACCGAAGCGGCGAAGGACCAGATCGTCGCGCTCTATGATGAGCGCTTCTATCGCATGTGGACCTTCTACCTCGCCGGCGCGCACGGCGCGTTCCGCCACGACGGCCACGTCAACTTCCAGATCCAGCTCGCGCGTCGCCGCGACACGCTGCCAATCACGCGCGACTATATGGCGGAAGCCGAGGCGCGCTACCGGGCGATCGGGTGAGCCATCGCCGCTTCGGCCACGTGAAGGCAGCGCTCGGCCTTGCCGGCGCGCTGTCGCTGGCACCTCCCTGGTTGCTGCTGCGTCCCGAGAGCCGCGCCGCAAAGGCGCTCGAACGCCGCTTCCACCAGCTGATTTCGCACGGCTTTGGTCTGACGCCGCGCGTCATCGGCGCGCCGGCCGGACCCGGCAGCCTGATCGTCGCCAACCACATCAGCTGGGCGGACATTCCGGCGCTGGCCTCGGTGCTCGACGCCGATTTCATCGCCAAGGCCGACGTCGCGGGCTATCCGCTGCTGGGCGCGCTGGCGCGGCGTACCGGCACCATCTTCGTCGAGCGCGAGCGCCGCAGTCAGGCCGGTGCGCAGATGGGCTTCGTCCGCGCGCGGCTCCAGACCGGGCGTCGCGTCGTGCTGTTTCCCGAAGGCACCACGTCCGACGGTGCCGGGCTGCTGCCGTTCCGCAGCAGCCTGTTCGCCGCCGCCGACGCGGCGCGGCAGGTGCAGCCGGTGACGCTTCGCTACACGATGCGCGGCGGCGAGCCGATCGACCCCGACCTGCTCGGCCGCATTGCCTGGATCGGCGACGAAGCCATGCTCCCCAACGCCGCCAAGCTTGCGGCGATCCGCGTCGGCATCCGCATCATCTTCCACGCCGCCGTGGACCCTGCCGGCTTCGCATCGCGCAAGGCGCTTGCCGATCACTGCCGTGATGTCGTCGCCGCCGGCTATTCAAATCAGGCTGCGGCGCCGAAGCGCTCGCCATAGCGACGCGCGATCTGTGCCACGGGCATCACCATGAACACGTCGACGGTGTTGAACTGGCGGTCGATGAAGGCGCCCGCGCCGACCATCGCGCCGACGCGCAGGTAGCCCTTGATCAGCGGTGGCAGCGCGCGCATGGCGAGACGCGGATCGTAGCCGCCGATCGGCGGCAGCGCCACCGCCGCGGCGTGCTCGGGGCGCACCTGCGCACGCAGGCCGGCGGGCGCCAGGTGATGATGGTGCAGGTACGCGATTGCTGCGGCATGCGCGGTGGCGTCGGTACCGGGGAACGACGCGCAGCCGATGATATGGCCGATGCAGTGCCGCTGCAGATAGTCGGCGATACCGCGCCACAGCATCTGGATCGTGCCGCTGTCGCGATAGGCGGGCTCGACGCACGAGCGGCCGAGCTCGAGCAGTTCGCCGCCGGCGAGCGCGGCGCTGCGCAACAGCGGCGTCAGGTCGAACTCGGCTGACGAGTAGAAGCCCTGGCGCGTCTCGGCGATGCTTTGTCGCAGCAGCCGGTAGGTGCCGACGACGCGAGGTTCGCCGAACTGTAAGTCCTCGACCAGCAGATGGTCGCAGATCGCATCGAAGGCGTCGGCGTCGCGCCCTGCCGACACAATGGCGGGGGTCGGCCGGGCACCCATCTCGCCGTAGAAGATGCGGAAGCGAAGCCGCTGCACCGCCTCGATGTCAGCTGTGCTGCCGGCAAGCCGGACTCGCAACGCACGCGCGTTTCCGCCATCGCTGTTCGCCATCTTTACCGCCACCCTCGCCTCCCCGTGCCACTCGACCGAGGCTAGCGCTAAAGCGGCAGCGCAACGTTTCCGTTGCAGTTTTGCGAATCTTCTGCGTCGATTGCGCGCACATGCTGTCACAATGGCGACGCACGACGCCGAACACGGGCAGTTGCGCCGTGCCTGTCGGCGTCGATCATGGCGTGCGACGCGGCCAGGCTCAGAGGCGCGTGAATGAAGGGCCGGCGGCTGGGTTCGCCGGCCCTTCGGGGGTCAAGCGCGCTGACGTGGGGATAGGGTCAGGCACCGCGCTTGGCTTTCCACTCCTCGCGCATTTTCTTGCGGGTAGCGCGGCGCTCCTCGGGCGACAGCGTGCCGTCCTTGTTTGTGTCGACGCGATCGAAATGTTCGAGTGGACGCGCCCTTGCCTCGGCGAGCGTGACCTTGCCGTCGCCGTTGGCGTCGTTCTTCTTGAACCAGTGCGCGCCCCAGCGCTCGTGGCCGCGATGCAGCATGGCCATCGCCGGCATCGGGTGACCGCCGCCATGCAGGACCATTATATTCTTGCGGTCATGCGTGTCGGCCTCGCCGGCCTTGGCGGTTTCGTGGTGTTCCTCGACTTTCGACATCATCTGCGTGTGATGCGCGTCCCATTCCGACCGGCTGATCTGGCCGTTGCCGTCGCCGTCGAGCCGGTCGAACATCTTGGCGTGCATCGCGCGCATCTTCGCCTGCGCTTCGGCGATCCGTGTCTTGATGTGCGCGTCAAATTCGGCCTGGGTGACGGCGCCATCCTTGTCGGCGTCGGCAGCAGCGAAACGCTCGGCGATGCGTTTCTCGACCTCGGCGCGGGTTTTTGGCACGTCCCAGTCGAACGTCCGGCCATCGTGATCGATGTGCATGGCGTGTGGCGGTGCGGGCGGCACCGGCGGGGCTGGCTGGGCAAACGCTGCAGCGCCGGCGGCAACGGCTGCCGCCGACGCGGCGATGAGTGGGATTCTCGGCATCTGGATCCTCCGGTCCGTTTGAGGTTGCCGACGCATACGCGCGGCGGCGTGACTCTCCCTTGCGCTGGTGCCGGTTCTTTGCGAAGGGCGGCGCGATTTTTCCGCAGCAGCAGCAGGGGCGATACGCATGGGCGACGTCAAACGCGTGGTTCTGGCCTTTTCGGGCGGGCTCGACACCAGCGTCATCCTGAAATGGCTGCAGCAGACCTATGGCTGCGAGGTGGTCACCTTCACTGCCGACCTCGGCCAGGGCGAGGAGCTCGAACCGGCGCGCGCCAAGGCGGTGCTGATGGGTGTCAAGCCCGAACACATCTTCATCGACGATCTCCGCGAGGAGTTTGTCCGCGACTACGTGTTCCCGATGATGCGCGCGAACGCGCTCTACGAGGGGCTTTACCTGCTCGGCACCTCGATCGCGCGGCCGCTGATTGCTAAGCGCCAGATCGAGATCGCGAAGTCGGTCGGCGCTGACGCCGTCGCGCACGGCGCGACCGGCAAGGGCAACGACCAGGTGCGCTTCGAGCTCGGCTATTACGCGCTCGCCCCCGACATCAGGGTGATCGCGCCGTGGCGCGAGTGGGATCTCACCAGCCGCACCCGCCTCATCGAGTGGGCGGAAGCGCACCAGATCCCGATCCCGCGCGACAAGCGGGGCGAGGCGCCGTTCTCGACCGACGCCAACCTGCTGCACACCTCGTCGGAGGGCAAGGTGCTCGAGGATCCGTGGCAGGAAGTGCCCGATTATGTCTATTCGCGCACGGTCGATCCCGAGGACGCGCCCGCTACGCCTCAATATGTCACGATCGATTTCGAGCGCGGCGACGCCGTTGCTGTCAACGGCGAGGGGCTGTCCCCGGCATCGCTGCTTGCAAGGCTCAACGAGTACGGTCGCGCGCACGGCATTGGCCGCCTCGATCTCGTCGAGAACCGCTTCGTCGGCATGAAGTCGCGCGGCATGTATGAGACGCCGGGTGGCACCATCCTCCACACCGCGCACCGCGCGATCGAGCAGCTGACACTCGACCGCGGCGCCGCGCATCTGAAGGACGAGCTTGCCCCCCGCTACGCCGAGCTCGTCTACAACGGCTTCTGGTTCGCGCCCGAGCGCGAGATGCTGCAGGCGGCGATCGACCATTCGCAGCAGCGCGTCAGCGGTACCGTCCGCCTCAAGCTCTATAAAGGCTCGGCATGGGTGGTCGGCCGCAGGTCGCCGCACTCGCTCTACAGCGAGAAGGTGGTGACGTTTGAGGACGACCACGGCGCCTACGACCAGCGCGACGCCGAGGGCTTCATCAGGCTCAATGCCCTTCGCCTGCGCCTGCTCGGCCGCCGCGACGGGCGCTAGCGACTTAAACCGGCCTTAACCGCCGCCGGCCTAGCGTTGCCGGCATGAAACCCGATGCCGGCGAAATGCGCGCTGCGCTGTGCGCGCTTGGCCTTGCCCTTGCGTTCATGGCCAGCGTGCTGGCTACCGGCGTCGTGCCGCTCGGCCAGTTCGCCGCGCTGCTGCGTGTCTATGCGCAGTCGCTCGCCGCCTTGGCGTTCGTCGTCGGCTCGATCGCACTGTTCGTCGCCTGCGGTCTGCGCGCGCGCGCCGAGGGCGTGCTGCCGTCGCCGTTCGGCTTCATCCGCGACTGGCTGACGCTGCGCTGGCAGCGCGACCGCTTGCTCAGCGTGCTGACGCCGCCGGTCGTCTGCATGATCGTGCTCGCCAGCTTCAACAGCTTCAAGCAGCTGGTGCTGCCGGCCGCCGGGTTCGGCCTCGACCCGCTGTTCGCCGAACTCGATCGTGCGCTGTTCCTCGGTCACGATCCCTGGATCCTGACGCACCGGCTGCTCGGCTCGGTCGACGCGACCAAGCTGGTCGATTCGTTCTACCACGGCTGGTTCGTGCCGATGACGCTGGGCATTACCGTCGCTGCCTTCATTGCCAGTTCGGAGCTGCGCATGCAGTACGTGCTGAGCTATGCGGTGATGTGGATCGTCATCGGCTGTCTGCTCGCCTGGCTGCTGCCCTCGGCAGGCCCTTGCTATTACCAGCATTTCCATGGGCTGTCGGCGTTCGACCCACTGATGGCGCGCCTTGATGCGATCGACGCTGCGCTCGCGGCGGGCGGCGAGGGCGGACTGTCGGCGCTGCGCAACCAGGCGGCGCTGCTCAGCCATTTTGATTCGGGCAGCCTCGCGCTCGGCGGTGGCATTTCGGCGATGCCGTCGATGCACAACGCCATGTCGGTGCTGTTCGCGCTGGGCGGCATGCGGCTCAACCGCGCTCTGGGATGGGCGATGTGGGCCTATGCGGTCCTGATCTGGGTCGGCTCGGTCCACCTTGGCTGGCACTATGCGCTCGACGGCATTGTCGCTGCGGCGGTGACGCTTGCGATCTGGTGGGCTTGCGGTGCGCTCGTCCGCACGCTGCTCG
>CAYVVV010000100.1:0-7580 GCA_964455325.1 uncultured Sphingosinicella sp.
CGCGATGGCCTTGCCGTTGCCGATGAACGGGAAGGTGCCGACCTTGACGTCATGGCCGGCTTCCTTCGCCTTGGCTTCGGTCAGCCCGACCGAGGCGACCTGCGGGTGGCAATAGGTGCAGCCGGGAATGTTGCGCGGGTCGATGGCGTGCGGGTGCACGTCCCGGTTGCCAAGCGCGGCGGCGATGGCTTCGGCGGCGACGACCCCCTCGTGGCTCGCCTTGTGTGCCAGCCACGGCGGCGCGGTGACGTCGCCGATGGCCCAGATACCCGGCACGTTCGTGCGGCACAGGCCGTCGGTCTTGATATGCCCGCGCTCGGTTTCGACCTTCAGCGACTCGAGCCCGATGTTTTCGGTATTGGGGACGATACCGATGGCGACGATGGCGTGGCTGAAGTCCGAGGTATGGACCTTGCCGTCCCGGTCCTTGATCTTGGCGGTGACACCGGTTGCGGTTGCCGTCAGCGACCCGACGCCGGCGCCGGTCATGATGGTCATGCCCTGCTTCTTCAGCGCCTTTTCAAGGAAGGCGGAGATGTCGGCGTCCTCGACGGGGACGATGCGGTCGAGCATTTCAACCACCGTCACGTCCGCGCCCATGTCGTTGTAGAAGCTGGCGAACTCGATGCCGATCGCACCCGATCCGATGACCAGCAGCCTGGTCGGCATTTCGGCCGGCACCATGGCGTGGCGATAGGTCCAGATGCGCTTGCCGTCGGCCGGCGCGAACGGCAGGTCGCGGGCGCGTGCGCCGGTTGCAACAATGATGTGCTTGGCGCTCAGCGTCTGCGTCCCCTTGTCGCCCTTGACCGCGAGCTGGCCCGGGGCAGTGAGCGTCCCCTCCCCCATGTGTACGGTGATCTTGTTCTTCTTCATCAGGTGCGCGACGCCCTGATTGAGCTGCTTTGCAACCCCGCGCGAGCGCTTGACGACGGCGCCAAGGTCCGCGCGCACATTGTCAGCGGCAAGCCCATAGGCGGCCGCATGCTTCATGTTGTGCAGGACTTCCGCCGAGCGCAGCAGCGCCTTGGTCGGAATGCAGCCCCAGTTGAGGCAGATGCCACCCAGGTTCTCGCGCTCGACGATCGCGGTCTTGAGCCCAAGCTGCGCCGCGCGGATCGCCGCGATATAGCCACCGGGGCCGGAGCCAAGGACGATAAGGTCGTAGCTGCTCATATCATCCCACCTTCCGTTCAATCGTGGCCTCGCCGGCGACCTGCGCGGCGGACATCATCGCGGCGATTTCCCGACGCGCGGCAAAAGCGAGCAGCACGAGCACCGCGACCGCCATTGCAGCGCGGCCACCCGCGCGCGTCGTCCAGCCCCCGACGCCGATCGCGAACAGTCCAGCCGCCAGCGCCATCTGCGCTGCATGATCCCAGCCGAAATTCCGGTGGCCCCAGGTCACGTCGAGCCGCACCAGAAAGAGGACAAGCACACCACCCAGCATGCTGACCACGGCTGCAATACGCGCAACCAAGCGTTCAGCGGGATAAGCAATGGTCGTCCTGCTCAAACCAGCAGCCCCATTGGGTTCTCGACCAGCGCCTTGAACGCCTCCATCAGCTGGGCGCCGTCGGCGCCGTCGATGGCGCGGTGGTCAAAGCTGCCGGTGGCTGACATCACCGTGGCGACTGCAAGCGCGCCATCGACCACGTAAGGCCGCTGCTCGCCGGCGCCAACCGCCAGGATCATCGCCTGCGGCGGGTTGATGACCGCGTCGAACTGCTTGGTGCCGAACATGCCGAGATTGGAGAGCGAGGCAGTGCCGCCCTGGAATTCGTGCGGTTGCAGCTTGCCGTCCTTGGCCTTGTTTGCAAGGGTCTTCATCTCGGTCGAGATCTGGGCGAGGCCCTTGCGGCCGGCATCGCGGATGATCGGCGTGATGAGGCCCGATGGTGCGGCGACCGCGACCGAAATGTCCTCGCGCGCATACTGGAACAATTCGTCGCCCTGGAAGCTGACGTTGCACTTCGGCACGCGCTGCAGCGCGCGGGCCAGCGCCTTGATCAAGAGGTCGTTGACCGACAGCTTGACGCCATCGGCCTCAAGGCTCTTGTTGAGCTCGCCGCGCAGCTTCAGCAGCGCATCCAGGCGCACGTCGACGGTCAGATAGATGTGCGGAATGGTCTGCTTCGCCTCGGTCAGGCGGCGCGCGATCACCTTGCGCACATTGTTGAGCTTCTGCGCTTCATAGGGCGGGTCGAGATTGCCGCCGAGCATGGCGGGCTTGGGCGACGCTGCCGGCGCGGACGGAGTTGGCGCCGCGACGGCCGCTTTTGGTGCTGCTCCCGGTTTCGCTGCGTCGACGTCGGCCTTGACGATGCGGCCGCCCGGACCGCTGCCCTTGACGGCGGCAAGGTCGATGCCGCGCGCTTCGGCAAGCCGGCGCGCCAGCGGGCTTGCCTTGACACGATCGCCATCCCGCATCGGCCAGGGCGCACCGTCGCCGCCCTCGGCTCTGGGCGACGGTGCGGGCGTTGGCGGCGGCGGGGCGGGCGCATCGCTCTTGGGTGCAGGCTTAGACTCGGCCTTCGGCGGCGCTGTGACGCTCGCCGCTGCACCGGCGTCCTCGCCTTCCTCGGCCAGCACCGCGATCAGCGCGCCGACCGGCACGTTCTCGGTACCCTCGGCGACGACGATTTTCGCCATGGTCCCCTCGTCGGCCGCCTCGACCTCCATCGTCGCCTTGTCGGTCTCGATCTCGGCGATGACGTCACCGGGCTTTACGATATCGCCTTCCTTCACCAGCCACTTCGCCAGCGTGCCTGACTCCATCGTGGGCGACAGCGCCGGCATGGTGATGTCGATCGGCATTGGGTCAGTCCTTGTAGCAGACGCGGCGGGCGGCGGTGACAACGTCGGCGGCCTTCACCAGCGCCGCCTTCTCGAGGTTCGCGGCGTACGGCAGCGGCACGTCGGCGTTGGTGACGCGCAGGACGGGGGCGTCGAGGTCGTCAAAGCCCTCCTCCATGCAGATGGCCATGATTTCGCTGGCGATCGAGCACTGCGGCCAGCCCTCCTCGACCACGACCATGCGGTTCGTTTTTCTGAGGCTGGCGAGCACAGTCGCCCGGTCGAGCGGGCGGAGCGTGCGGAGGTCGATGACCTCCGCGTCGATGCCCTCGCTGGCGAGGTGCGCCGCCGCGTCGAGCGCGATGCCAACGCCGATCGTGTAGCTGACCAGCGTGACGTCACGTCCCTCGCGCGCGATCCGCGCCTTGCCGATGGGAAGGACGTAATCGTCCACGTCCGGTACGTCGAAGCTCTGGCCATAGAGCAGCTCGTTTTCCAGGAAAACCACCGGATCGGGCGATCGGATCGCCGCTTTGAGCAGTCCCTTTGCATCGGCGGCGCTGTAGGGTGCGATGACGATAAGGCCCGGCACCGCCGAATACCAGGGCCCGTAGTTCTGGCTGTGCTGCGCAGCGACACGGCTCGCCGCACCGTTCGGCCCGCGGAACACGATCGGGCAGCGCATCTGGCCGCCCGACATATAGTTGGTCTTCGCCGCCGAATTGATGATCTGGTCGATCGCCTGCATGGCGAAGTTGAAGGTCATGAACTCGACGATAGGCCTCAGCCCGCCCATCGCCGCGCCGGTACCGATGCCGGCGAAGCCGTGCTCGGTGATGGGCGTGTCGATGACGCGGCGTGGGCCGAACTCGTCGAGCAGGCCCTGGGTCACCTTGTAGGCACCCTGGTACTCGGCGACCTCCTCGCCCATGACAAAGACGCGGTCATCGGCACGCATTTCTTCCGCCATGGCGTCACGCAGCGCCTCGCGGACGGTCTGCCGCCTCATTGCGGTGCCGGCGGGGATCACTGGTTCGACAGCAGCAGCGCCAGCCGGGAACTCGTCCTTCGGCGTGGCCGCGATGGCGACCGGAGACGCACCGGGCGTCTCAGCCGCGGCAGGCTGTTGGGGTCTGGGCGCAGCGGCAACAGCGACGCTCTCGCCCTCGGCCGCAATCACCGCGATCAGCGTTCCGACCGGCACGTTCTCGCTGCCTGCGGTGACCAGGATCTTCGCGACGGTACCGCCCTCGTCGGCCTCCAGCTCCATCGTTGCCTTGTCGGTCTCGATCTCGGCAATGACGTCACCCGGCCGCACGGTGTCGCCTTCAGAGATGTTCCACTTGGCAAGCGTACCCGCCTCCATCGTCGGCGACATGGCGGGCAGTTTGATCTCGATCGGCATCAGTAACGTCCCACCAGCACATCGGTATAGAGTTCGGCGATGTCCGGCTCGGGCGTCTGCTCGGCGAAGTCGGCGCTTTCATTGACGATGGCGCGGATGTCCTTCTCCAGCTCCTTGAGTTCGGTCTCGGCGACGCCGGCGGCAAGCAGTTTCGCCTTCGCCCCCTCGATCGGGTCCGACTTTTCGCGCACGCCCTGCACCTCCTCGCGCGAGCGGTACTTGGCCGGGTCCGACATCGAATGACCACGGTAACGGTAGGTCTTCATCTCGAGCAGCAGCGGCCCTTTCCCCGATCGCACCCAGTCGAGCGCCATCTCGGCGGCGCCACGCACCTCGAGCACGTCCATGCCGTTGACTTGGACGCCTTCGATGCGGAAGCTCTCGCCGCGGCGGTAAAGCTGGTCCTCCGACGAGGCGCGGTTGACCGAGGTGCCCATTGCGTACTGGTTGTTCTCGATGACAAAGATGACCGGCAGCTTCCAAAGCTCGGCCATGTTGAAGCTCTCGTAAACCTGCCCCTGGTTGGCGGCGCCGTCACCGAAATAGGTGAGGCAGACGTTGCCGTCGCCCCTGTACTTGTGAGCGAAGGCAAGGCCTGCACCCAGCGACACCTGCGCGCCGACGATGCCGTGGCCGCCATAGAAGCCGTGCTCGACGCTGAACATGTGCATCGAGCCGCCCTTGCCCTTTGAAATGCCGGCGGCGCGGCCGGTCAGTTCGGCCATCACAGCCTTGGCGTCGATGCCGCAGGCAAGCATGTGGCCGTGGTCGCGGTAGCCGGTGATGACGCTGTCGCCCGCCTTCAGCCCCGACTGCAGGCCGACGACGACCGCTTCCTGGCCGATGTAGAGGTGGCAGAAGCCGCCGATGAGACCCATGCCATACAGCTGGCCGGCCTTTTCCTCGAAACGGCGGATCAGCAGCATCTGCCGGTAGAAGTCGAGCAGTTCTTCGCGGGTAGCTTGATAGGGGGTGAAATCGGGCAGCCTGTCGAGGCCCTCGCGCACCTCGGTCGTCTTGGCCCTTGCGGAACGGGCAGCGATGGTCGCCTCCTGATGCTTTCGACAGGATCGAGTGTCGAACCGCTATAGGGGTGACAATGCCGCCAGTTCAAGCACCGGAACGGTTAGTTCTTGAGGCTGATTACGAATTCATCCTCACGCACGAGGCCAAGGTTCTCGCGAACGAGTTCGTCGGCAAGATCCGGGTCGACGTGCGATGGCTCGAGCAGCACGACACGACGCTCAAGCACGGCCTTTTCAGCAGTGGTACGTTCGGCTTCCGCCTTCAGCCGCGCCTGCTCGGCGCGATATCCGCCGAGTGCGAGCAAGCCGCTGTCGCCGGCGATCGCGTGCCATGCGAAGAACGACACAACGCCGACGAACAGCGCCGGGCGCCACGCGGTACCAAGGTATGAGGCAAGGCGGACCGGTTCGCTCACTGGTCCCTTGAATCACGCGAGTTGTCAGGTTTCAAGCCTTTTTTGCGCGCAGCGCCCCGCGCCCCGCATAGACCGCGGCGTCGCCAAGCTCTTCCTCGATCCGCAGCAGCTGGTTGTACTTGGCAAGGCGGTCGGAGCGGGCGAGGCTGCCGGTCTTGATCTGACCGCAGTTGGTGGCGACGGCAAGATCGGCGATGGTTGCGTCCTCGGTCTCGCCCGACCGGTGCGACATCACTGCCGTATAGCCGGCGCGGTGGGCCATGCCGACCGCTTCCAGCGTTTCGGTCAACGTGCCGATCTGGTTCACCTTGACTAGGATCGAATTGGCGGTCGCCCTTGAAATGCCTTCGGCGAGTCGCGCCGGATTGGTCACGAACAGATCATCGCCGACCAGTTGCACGCGGTGGCCGAGACGGTCGGTGAGCAGGCTCCAGCCTTCCCAGTCGTCTTCTCCCATGCCGTCCTCGATCGACACGATGGGGTAGCGGTCGCACAGCGCGACAAGGAAATCGGCCATTTGCGACGACGACAGCGACTTGCCCTCCCCCGCCATCCTGTAGATGCCGTCCTTGTGAAACTCGGTCGCGGCGCAATCGAGTGCCAGCATGATGTCCTCGCCTGCCCTGAAGCCGGCGGTGTCGATCGCGCCCATGATGAAGTCGAGCGCGGCTTCGGCGCTGGCAAGGTTCGGAGCAAATCCTCCCTCGTCGCCCACCGCCGTCGCCAGCCCCTTGTCGTGGAGCGCACGCTTCAGCGTATGAAAGATTTCCGCGCCCCAGCGCAGCGCTTCCGAAAAGCTGGGCGCGCCGACCGGCATCACCATGAACTCCTGGAAGTCGATCGGGTTGTCGGCATGGGCGCCGCCGTTCAGGATGTTCATCATCGGCACCGGCAGCACGTGCGCGGAAACACCGCCAACATAGCGGTAAAGCGGCAGCCCGCGCGAATCGGCCGCCGCCTTCGCCGTTGCCAGGCTGACACCGAGGATGGCGTTGGCGCCGAGCCGGGCCTTGTTGGCGGTGCCGTCGAGTTCGATCAGCGTGCGGTCGATATCGCGCTGGTCCTCGGCGTCCATGCCGAGCAGCGCGTCGATGATCTCGCCATCGACCGCATCGACCGCCTTCTGCACGCCCTTGCCCAGCCAGCGCTCCTTGTCGCCGTCGCGCAGTTCGACCGCCTCGTGCGCGCCCGTCGATGCCCCCGACGGCACCGCGGCACGGCCGAACGCGCCGTCTTCGAGCGTCACGTCGACCTCGATGGTGGGATTGCCCCGACTATCCAGTATCTGGCGGGCGTGAACGTCAATGATCGCGGTCATGCGCTTATCTCTCTTCATGGCGTATCGTTGCCGGCGGCTTTATAGGGGGAACCGAATGTCGGCAACGCCGGTTGAAAGTGGCACGACAGCGGCGCTTTCCTGTATTATGCAGACAAGACAGCACCAGGAGCAGTATCGATGACGATGGATACGACATCTCCCGCCGAAGCCGACCCGATGCCAAAGGCAAAGGCGCGGATCAGGGCGGAGGTCGCAAAATTGAAGAGCGAGGCCGGCGGCAAGGCGCGTTCCGCAGCCGAGGAAGGCAAGACGAAAGCCGCCGAAACGCTGCAGAGCGTGTCGCGCGCCACGCGCGAGGCCGCCGAGAAGTTGCGTGGCAGTCAGGCCGAGCCATTCGCCGGTTACGTCGAATCGGCGGCCGACTCGATTGACAGCTTCGCTGAACGCATGCGGACGAAATCGGTCGACGACCTCGTCGACGACATGCGCGAAATGGTGCGCCGGTCGCCGGTAATCATGATCGGAATTGCCGCAGCGGCCGGTTTCCTGCTGTCGCGGTTCCTGCGCGCGTCGTCGCACCGCGACGACGACTGGGACTGATCAGCGCCGTGCTTCGGATGCGCCAACCCGATCCACCGCAGCCTGAACTCGGCCAGCTC
>CAYVVV010000100.1:7590-9441 GCA_964455325.1 uncultured Sphingosinicella sp.
GGTGGCAAGCTGTTGCACGCCGAGCTGCGCATCGCCGAGGCCAAGCTGACCCGGCGCGTGCGGCTCGCGGCGCGGCCGCTCGGCATGCTCGCTGTCGCGGCGGCGCTGGCGCTGATCGCGCTGATGGCGGCGGCGCTGGCGCTGATCGTGCTGCTAGCCGAGGCGGCAGGTTTTATGGTCGCGACGCTCATCGTGACGGTGATGACTGCGGCGGCGGGCTATGCGCTGTACCGCGCCGGCAGCCGGCGCCTGCGTGCGGTTGTGGCATTGTCTGCCGACGATACGAGGCACGAATGAACCGACCCGAACTCGACACCGCCGCCTACGAAGCCGAGGCGCTTGCCGCGCGGCGGCGGATCACCGAAACGCTCGGCGCGATCCAGGAGAGGCTCAGTCCCCGCATGATCGCCAATCAGGCGATCGACGCAGCGGTTGAGCGAAGCGCCGAAGTCGCGCGCCAGGTGCGCCAGTCGGTTACCGATCATGCCGTCGCGGCCGCGGCCGTCGGTGTCGGCATCGGCCTTCTGGTCGCCGCCGGCCGATATTTGCAGCATGGAAAGGCGGACCCCATGGACCAGTACGAGGACGAGTTCGACGACATGCAACACGAACGCAAGCCCCGGCTTGCTGACCTGAAGCATAGTGCGGGCCAGCTGCGCGACAGCGTTACGGAGAAAGCCGGCGCAGCGCGCGACGCCGCCGCGCAGCGCCTGGCGGCGATGCGCGACTACACCACCGAATCCTGGGAAGCGGCGCGTGAACGCGCACATGAATATTCGGAGCGTGCGCGCGAGGGCGCAGCGCGCGCCCGCGATCGCACCGCCAGGGGCATCGACCGAAACCCGCTCACCGCCGTGTTGATTGGCGCCGCGATCGGCGCGATCGTCGGTGCAGTGCTGCCGCCGACGCGCCGCGAGGATCGCGCCTTTGGCAAATCGCGCGACCGGCTTGCCAGCACCGCGCGCTCGGCGGCACGCGCTGCGCGTCAGGCTGGCAAGGAGCGCTTGGAGGAGTTGGGCGTGATGGACCACGCCAGGGAGCAGCTGCGCGAGCTGCGGGACAGCGCCAGCGACATCGCGCGGACTGCCGGCGCCGCAGCGCGCGAGGCGAGCAAGCAGTGATGGCTGGTGTTGCGGGTGGCGTGCCCGGCAGTGGCTAGTGCCTGTCCTGTTTAGGTTGCTCGAGTGGTTGGAACCATTCAGCTCGAACAGGACAAACGCTAGGCCGCTGCGGCGGGAAGCAGTTCATCGATCTCGCGCGGGATGAGGCCAACATCGGCGAGCAGCGCACGACCGCTGTCAGTGTCAGCGAAAGCCGCCGCAACGGCTGCGTAGCTGCGTCCGGTCAGCCGTGATACGGCCGCCTGCATGAGTTCGCGCTCGCCGGCGCGGCCGGCGCGCAGGACCAGCGACGGCTGCAGTCTGCCCGACGCCTTCAGCCGGTCGAGCAGAGCCAGCAGATCGAGCGTTTCCGCCTCGCCGCCGCCCAGGACAACCGCCGCACCCTCGGAGACTTGCGCGGCGAGCCCCTCGGCGTAGCGCCGCGCGCGGACGCTGTCGCCGGCAAACCGTGCGCGCAGCCGTTCGGAGACCAGCGCGACGAGCCGTTCTGCGATCGCCAGCGGCAGCGCCGCCCGCTCGGCCATGGCCTCGGCGACCCGGGCATCCCCGCCGAACCTGTCGACAGCTTGGTCAAGCGACGGCTCGGCGATCGCCGCGCCAGCATTCGCGACCAGCGTCGATACCGACGGAACCTGGCCGTGCTCGATGATCGCGGCGGAAACGGGTTCGGTCAGCCGCCGGCGCGCGGCGATTGCGCTTCGATGCGCCTCACTGCGCGACTTGACGATGG
>CAYVVV010000101.1:0-9308 GCA_964455325.1 uncultured Sphingosinicella sp.
CTCAACCCTGGCCACGCCGATATCGTGCATGACCTTGCCAAGCGCAACGCGCCGAGGTCGGCGATCGGTTATCTGGCTGCGGGACTCGACGCGCGGCGGCGGTCGGAAGGATGTCCACTGAGTATTCTGAGCTGTGACAACCTACCCCGCAACGGTACCGTATTGCGCAGTGTCCTCCTCGACTTTGCCGAGCGCTGCGACACGTCACTCGCAAAATGGATCGACGCCAATGTTGCCTTTCCAGCAACCATGGTCGATCGGATCGTGCCCGCGACAACGGATGCCGACCGCTCCTGGTTGGCCGGGCGGCTCGGGCTGCTCGACGCCGCGATGGTCAAGGCGGAGCCGTTCAGCCAATGGGTCATCGAAGACCAATTCGCTTCGCGGCGACCTGCGTTCGAGTGTGTTGGTGCCCAGATCGTTGCCGACGTTCGTCCGTTCGAGCTCGCGAAACTCCGGATGCTGAATGGCAGTCATTCGACAATCGCCTATCTTGGCCTTCTTTACGGCCACAATACCGTCGACCGGGCGATTGCCGACGTCCGCATTATGCGCGTTGTCGACGATCTGATGACGGAGGCGGCGGCGACGCTGCCGCGTGTGCCCGGCCTCGATCCCGCTGCCTATGCGCAGGCGCTGAAGGCGCGCTTTGCAAACACGGCGCTCGAGCACCGCCTGACGCAGATCGCCATGGACGGCTCGCAAAAACTGCCGCAGCGACTGCTCGGCACGATCGCGGACACGCATGCCGACGGCGGTGAGCCGCGCGCATCGGCCACAGGTGTCGCCGCGTGGATGCGGCACTTCGATGGTCCTTATGTCAATGACCCGCTCGCCGAACGTCTGCGCGCGATGGCCACCTCCGACACCACGCGACTGGTGGAGGCGACGCTTGGCGTGACGGAGGTGTTCGGCGAGCTTGGCCGTGAGCGGTGGCTGCGCGACCTATTGATCGAGGTCATGCCGTGAACGAGCGTCCGCGCCAGTGGATTGTCGCGTCTCCGTCGGACAGCGTGGCGACGGCCATCGCTCCCCTGACCGCGGGACTGCCAATTGATGCGAACGTCATTCTGAAGGAAGCCATCGGCGCCGGACATAAGTTTGCGCTACGGTCGTTGGCGGCAGGCGATCCGGTCATCAAGTTCGGCCAGACCATCGGCGTCGCCACCAGACCAATAACGGCCGGCGAGCTGGTGCACACGCAAAACCTTGCCAGTATCGACAAGACCGACCGTTCCAGCGTCGGGAAACGCCAGTGCAATGTGCCGAGCCGTAGCGTCGGGTTCATGGGTTACGTCCGCCCGGACGGCGCTGTCGGTACGCGCAACTTCATCGGCGTCTTGACCACGGTCAACTGCTCGGCAACGGTTGCACGAAGAATCGCAGACCATTTTACCGCGCAGCGGCTGGCGAGTTTCCCGAACGTCGACGGCGTTGTCGCATTCAGCCATGCGTCCGGTTGTGGCATGGCGAAACAAGGCGCCGGCATCGACAACTTGCGCCGCACGATCGCCGGCTATGCTTCTCACCCCAACTTCGCAGCAGTGCTGCTCGTCGGCTTGGGTTGCGAAGTCAACCAGGCCGGCTTGCTACTCGATAGCCAGTCGCTTGCCGAGTCCAGCCGCGTGCGAACGCTGAGCATCCAGGACAGCGGCGGTACACGCGCGGCGATCGATGCTGGAATAGCCGAGATCGAACGGCTGTTGGCCGTCGCCAATACTGCAGCGCGCCAACCGGTCTCTGCCGCGCATCTCAAGCTTGGGCTGCAGTGCGGCGCATCCGATGGTTATTCAGCGCTCACCGCCAACCCGGCGCTCGGCCGATCCGCCGACCTCGTCGTTGCGGCTGGTGGCGCGGTGGTACTTTCCGAAACGCCCGAGATTTTCGGTGCAGAGAACCTCCTGCTTGATCGCGCTGCAAGCGAGGCAGTCGGCCGCAAGCTCGTTGAACGGCTTGAGTGGTGGGAGAGTTACGCGGCGCAAAACGGCATAAGTCTTGATAACAATCCGTCACCCGGGAATATCGCCGGCGGCATTACGACAATCCTTGAGAAGTCCCTTGGCGCGGTAGCGAAGTCGGGATCGACGCCCCTCAACGACGTCATCGGCTACGCCGAGCGCATCAGGGTGTCCGGGTTAACGTTCATGGACACACCGGGTTATGATCCGTGCTCGGCGACCGGGCAGATCGCAGGCGGCGCCAACCTCATCGCCTTTACGACGGGGCGCGGCTCCGTGTTCGGATCGAAGCCTGCGCCGACGATCAAGCTGGCCTCGAACAGCGACCTCGCACGCCGCATGCCGGACGACATCGACATCGATTGCGGACGGTTGCTTTCCGGAGAGACTGACCTCGATCGCCTTGGCGAGGAGATTTTCGCGAGAATGCTGCGCGTCGCGAGCGGTGAGCGGACCGCCTCGGAAATCAACGACATCGGCGACAACGAATTCGTGCCGTGGGTGCCCGGAGCAGCATTGTGATGCGTGCCACAGCAACAATTGTGTCTGCCGTCGCGCTGGTTCTGCTTCTGTCCGGCACCACGATGGCGGCCGATGCCGGGCAAGCTGTCGCGGCCGCCGATATACGCAAGGCGCTTGTCGAAACGGCAGATGCGATTGACTCGGTCCTGCTTGACGAATCCGGTAAAGCCAAGGGCGACTACCTCTGGTTCGAGGGCAAATGGTCGCCGTACGAAGTCGCCTGGCATACCGGGCAGGCGATCGAGGGCCTGCTCTCGGCGTACTCGGTCACCGGCAATCACCGCTACCTCGACAGGGCCATTGCAGCCGGCGAGCATTGGATTTCACTCGAAATCAAGGACGGTCCGTTTAAGGGAATGATCAACGCCGCGCACGGCGACCGGCTCGGCAATCTCATCAACTTCACGACCGTTGGCAATGGAACGTCAGGCCTGTTCCGTCTCTCGCGCGTCACCGGCGATCGCAAATATGCCGACGTCGCGGCGAGGGCGATCCGCTGGCTTGCACGGCATATGAAAGTTCCCGGGCATCCGGGACTCTACTACAATATCCTTGATCCGAGTACGGGCCGGATCTGGACCGACAGGTCGCCACACCACGCTGTCGCCAACCCGACTGTCACGCAGGTCGCGCGTCCCAACATCGAAGGCTCGCCGTTTCTGGACGCTTGCAAGCATTTGCGAGAGCAGTGGCTTTGTGAGGCGCATTTCGACCTTGCCGACCGTACCGCCGAACGGCAGTCGCCGAACGGTATGTGGATGGAGTTCGAACCCAACGACCCCGACAGCGGGCAAATTCACCCCCGCTTCAACACATGGAACGCCGAAGCGCTGCTCAGAAGCTGGCGTCAGCGCAGAAAGCCGTCGTACATCGAGGCGGCGCTCAAAACCGCGCGCGAGAACGCGGCCATGATGGCCGCTGACGGCTCGTTCGACTATGATCGTCGCGGAGGCACAACGTCTGGCGTTTCGCCGACCGGTTCGGCAACGGCCTTCGCCGGCCTGCTTTGGCTTGAGTTGCGAAGGGCCGGTCATGTCGAGTTCGATCGGCATATTCACACGGCGGCGCGCTGGCTGATCGCAAACCGCTATGCGGGCGACCATCCGGATCCCAACGTGCGCGGCCTGGTTGTGGAGCGCCGCGTCAAGCGAGGCGAAGTCATCCAGCGCGACCTTGGCAATTTCTTTGCCGCAAGGTTCTTTGAATCCTATCTTTCGATGTTTGGCGGGAAATGATCGACCGCCGCGGCCTGCTGTCCGGCACGGCGGCCGGCCTCACTCTGGCCGCGCTGTCACCATCCGCAGCGGCGATGCCATCGACGCCTGTCGCACGGCAGGCTCGACCGCTTTTGCACCTTCCGGCGCGGAACCGAATGAGCCTTGACGGCTCTTGGCGCTATATTGTCGACCCCTATGACGCCGCCAGGCGAGGTGATAATCGGCGGCGCACCTTCTGGAAGAACCTGACGCCGCCGCCGACCGGGCCGCTGGTCGAGTACGATTGGTCGGAAAGTCCGATCATCGACTTGCCGCGCGACTGGAACAGTCACGCGCCCGAACTGCAATGGTATGATGGCCCGATTTATTTCAGGCGCACGTTCGTGGTGGAGCCGGTCGCCGGAAAGCGCCGCTTCCTTGCCTTCGAGGCGGTCAACTATCACGCCACCATATGGCTGAACGGCGAGAAGATCGGCGAGCACGAGGGCGGTTTTACCCCCTTTGCCATGGATGTCACGGCCTTACTCAAGTCCGGCGAGAACGCGATCGTCTGCTGCGCCGATAGTAGGCACCATGCGGGTGCGGTTCCCGCCGACTACACCGACTGGCAGAACTATGGCGGCATTACCCGCTCCGTATGGCTCGTGACGGTGGATGAAACTTATATCGAAGACTGGTTCGTACACCTTGAAGGCGACCTGCTCGTTGCCGAGGTCAGCCTCACTGGCGAGCATGCCGCGGGTGTCCCAGTCACGCTGCGCCTTGGCCGGCAGCGTTTGCGAGGCACAACCGATGCAACGGGACACGTGCGCATGTCCGCCCGCAACCGCCTGGCGCTGTGGTCACCGGAACATCCTGTGCTGCATGAGCTCCGTATCGTTGCCGGCGACCAGCGCATCGAGGACAGGGTTGGATTGCGCCGGATCGAGACCAGGGGACGTCAGCTTCTTCTCAATGGCGAGTCGATCTTTCTGCGCGGTATCAGCATTCATGAAGAACCGATTGGCCCGGTCGGCACGCGGCGTATGACCGAGGACGACGCGCGCCGGCTGCTCAGCGATGCGAAGGCGCTGGGCTGCAACTTCGTGCGGCTGGCGCACTATCCGCATGGCGAGACGACATTGCGCGTTGCGGACGAAATCGGGCTCATCGTGTGGGCTGAGATTCCGGTCTATTGGGAGCACATCCAGTACGAGAGCGCGTCGACGCTCGAGCTGGCGACGGCTATGTTGAATGACATGATTCGGCGCGACCGCAACCGCTGTTCAGTGGCGTTGTGGTCGGTCGCGAACGAAACGCCTGTCACCGATGCGCGCACGGCGTTCCTGCGTGCCCTGATTGCCGAGGCGCGCCGCCTCGATCCCTCCCGGCTGCTGACAGCGGCACTAAACAAGAATGTCGATGCCGGCGGCGCATCCGAGGGGCAGAGCAATTTCAAGGTGGTCGATCCGCTGGCTGCTGACCTCGACGTGATTGCGGTCAATCAGTACGAGGCTTGGTATTCGTCGCGAACGCCCGCCGAGCTGTCAGAGGTCAGCTTCTCGACCGACTATGACAAGCCGTTGCTTTTCTCGGAATTCGGCGCCGACGCCCTGGCCGGCTACCACGGGCCGCGCGAGCATCTGTGGACGGAAGACTACCAGGCCTGGCTTTACGAAGAGATGCTGAAGCTTGTCGACAGGACGCCTGGCTGTGTCGGCCTTTCGCCGTGGGTGCTCAAAGATTTCCGCTCGCCGCGCCGCTGGCATGGCCGATTCCAGAAGTTTTGGAACCGCAAGGGACTCATCAGCGAGACCGGCATACGCAAGAAAGCGTTTGCAATCCTTCAGGGGTATTATTCCAAGCGCGCTGCGGCAGTAGTGGCCAGATAGGTTCTGGCACCGCCGTTGCGCGTATCGGTGCTTGGAATGCGTCCTGCCCCGTAGAGGTTTATCCGGTGCTTGCCGCAATGATCATGTGGCCCCGGTCACGCAAGGAGCGGGACGCGCCCGTTTTTGACTCACGCCGCGCACCGGTCTGCTATCGGGCGCTTCGCCTGAATGCCTGTCTGACAGACGATCGCGTCGTGACCTGTTGCATTTTCGAATCAGATCGCTATGTGTGCCAGACAGAAAAGAAAAAATTGGCCAAGCCAATTAACCGGGAGGATGTCGAAATATGATTAGCCAGCGCCTGTCCCTGTGTCTGACGACGTCGCTGATCACGCTGATGGCAGCTGCGGCCGCAGCTCAGCAAACCGAACAGGAAGTCGTATCCGACGTCATCATTGTCACCGGAGTGCGCGGCAGCCTGAACTTGTCGCGCAAACTCGAACGCGAAGCGGATGCCTTCGTGAGCGCAGTAACGTCGGATGACGTTGGCAATTTTCCCGATCAGAATGTCGCCGAGACATTGCAGCGCCTGCCAGGTATTTCGATCGACCGTTCCGAAGGCGAGGGGCGGTTCATCAGCGTGCGTGGCTTGGGGCCGGAGTTCAACAATGTCACGGTGAACGGTGTCAAACTAGGCTCGACCGAAAAATCGGACGGGTCGGTCGCACTCGACATCATCCCGTCCGATCTTCTCGATTCGGTGCAGGTCGTCAAAACCGTGACGCCCGACCTCGATGGCGACGCAATCGGTGGCACGATCGAGGTCAAGGCGCTGTCCGCCTTCGACCGAAAGGATGCCATCCGACTGCGTTTCGAGGCGGGCATCAGCGACATCCGCGGCAGGGTTAACCCGAAGCTGTCGGGTCAGTTCACGAGGTTGTTCGACGTTGGCGGCATTAAGGACGCTCTCGGTGTTGCGATTGCCGCGAGCTACTTCGATCGACGCGTGCAAACTGACGACCTCAGGAACGACGAGGGGCTGGTCTGCGTCCGGTCGGGGCTGGCGAGCGGCTCGCCGATCGCAACGGATCCAAGCGGCGATACCCTGCTCGACTGTCCGGTGGACTATTTCCTGCGTCCCCAAGAGATCGACCAGCGGGCGCTCCTCGGTGATCGCGAGCGTTACGGCGGGACCATCAACCTCGAATACAGGCCCGATAACAGCCAGTCCTACTACCTGCGCGGAACGGCGACCCGGCTGAAGGATACGCAGACACGCTTCCAGCAAGAGATCGAGCCGCGCCGTGCAACCGACCGGCGCGACGTCCGCGCAGTCGGTCCACGAACGGGCACGATGGACGGCGTCGACTTCGAGCGGCAGATTTTTTTCCAGGAGTTCGACGACAAGCTGTATGCCGTGTCGGGCGGCGGCGAGAACAGGTTCGGCGATCTGGCCGTGACCTATCAGGGCGATTGGTCGAGGATCACGCGCGACGGAGGCGGTGATCGCATCCGCTTTCGCGAACGTCGGGGCCTGCTGACCTATGAAGTCGATGAGAACAGCATCGAGTTCACCTCCGCGCCCGGTATCCGCCGAGCAGGCAATCCCAGCATTCTTGCCAATTACGACCTCGATCAGGTGCTGCTCGACCGCGAGGAGGGCACCGACGAAATCTACTCGGGCAAGCTCGACCTCGCCTACGGCATGGATATTGGCGACAATCGTCTGACGTTCAAGGTCGGTGGCAAGTACCGCAAGCGTGACAAGAATGCCGACGTCGACGAGACGCTGATCGAGAATAGCGCCGACATCATCGCGATCGGCGCCGGTGTCATCGATGCGACGCCAACGCTTGCCGATTTCCCGACCCGATCGATCCCGAACACCAGGCTTTTCAGCCACGGTACCTATCCGACTGTCGCGTCGGTGCGGCCGGTGCTCGACCAGTTCGCGGAGCGGGCGCCGGTGGTGATCCCGCCCGCCGCGGTGAACAGCGCGCGCGAGGATTTCACATCGTCAGAGACGGTAACCTCGGGTTATGCGATGGCGACGCTCGATGTCGGCGACAATACGCGCGTTATCGCTGGCGTTCGCATCGAGGACACGAAATTCCGTACACAGAGCAACTTCGTACTTGATATCGAGGACGACTCGGCCATCGTCCTCCCGAACCCCGGCGGCCGCAACGACTACACCGATGTACTGCCGGCAGTTATCCTGCGCCACAATAGTGGCGACTGGCAATTCCGGGCGGCATGGACGAACGCCATCCAGCGCCCGAACTTCGAGGATATCAACGGCGTTCAGTCCGGCACGCAATCCGACGACGGGTTCAAGGAGATCGATCTGACCAACCCGGGCCTCGAACCGGCGAAGGCGCTTCAGTTCGATGTCGGTGCGGCGTGGTATCCGAACCGCAACACCGCCATTCAGCTCACCGGATTCTACAAGCGGATCAAGGATTTCATTGTCGATGTGAACTTCAATGGCGGCGACATCGGCAGTCTGCCCGGCGGCATTGTCGTGCCCATTCCGGACTCACTGACACCGGCCGATCGGTTGTTCGACGATATCGACATCACCATCAACGGTGACAGCGCGGAAATCTACGGCATCGAATTCGGTTACAACCAGAGTTTTACGAGCCTGCCCGGTGCGCTTTCAGGCCTGTTCGCGAACCTCAACCTGACCTATGCGAACAGTTCTTCGAAACTCGACCTGCGTCCGGGCGCGAAACTGCCGTTCCCAGGGCAGCCGAAGTGGATCGGCAACCTTTCGGTAGGCTGGGAGAATGACGATTTCCAAGTCCGCACCTCGATCAATTATCGCGACAGGATTCTGCGGTCGGTCTCCGACCAAGCGCCTGAGGACGTCCTTGAAAAAAGTTACATGTCGGTCGATTTCGGTCTCAGATTCACTTTCATTGAGGACATTCAGATCTACTTTGACGCCAGCAACCTGACCAATGAGCGCGACGAGCGTTTCTACCGCGGCGATGTGAACGGCGGCCTGTTCGAGCGTATCGAGCGGTTCGGCCGAACATTCCAGTTGGGTGTGAGGGCGAAGTTTTGACCTGCGCTTCACCCGCTTGTGGCGGCGCAGTGATGGGCGCTTCGTCCTGACGTGCTCCCCTGGAATGTGACCGCGATGAGGTAGAGTCCGGCTCGTGAGGAGACGGACGGATGAAGCGGAGCAGGTTCTCGGAAGAGCAGATTATCGGGATTTTGCGGGAGCAGGAGGCGGGAGCGCCGACGGTGGAGGTGTGTGCCGGCACGGGATCAGCTCGCCGACTTTCTACAAGTGGAAGGCGAAGTTTGGTGGGCTGGAGGTGTCTGAAGCCAAGCGGCTTCGGGCGCTGGAGGAGGAGAACAGCAAGCTCAAGCGGCTGCTGGCGGAGAGCGTGCTGGACAATGCAATCCTGAAGGCTCTCCTGGGAAAAGTCTGACGATGCCAGGCCAGCGACGGGACGTGGCGCTCGGCGTGATGCGGGATTACCAGATCTCACAGCGCCGGGTCTGCGGGCTGGTTGGCGTCGACCCCAAGACGGTCAGGCGAGAACGTCCGCCAGACCATGCCGAGATCCGCGAGCCAATGCGCGAGATCGCTGCTCAGCGCCGCCGGTTCGGCTACCGGCGCGTTGGCGTGATGCTCGAACGCAAGGGGCACGTGATGAACCACAAGAAGCTCTACCGGCTGTATCGCGAGGACGGCTTGTTGGTGCGGCGACGGTGCGGTCGCATACGGACACGCGGCAGCCGGACGCCGACCCAAGGTCGTCGCCCTGCGTCCCGCGTCGGAC
>CAYVVV010000102.1:0-9286 GCA_964455325.1 uncultured Sphingosinicella sp.
GCCAAGCGCGATCGCGCCTGACGACACGATGACGATGGCTTGGCCGCGCGCGCGCCGGTCGGCGATGTCGGCGACAAGTCCGGCCAGCCAGTCGCGCTTCAGCGTGCCGTCCTCGTTGACAAGCAAAGCCGAGCCGACCTTGACGACGATGCGGCGGCAATCGCCCGGCGCAAAGGGTGCTAAACCGGCGACCATGCCGCCTCCACGCGCGATCCGGCGCGACTTCCAACACGCTCGAGCAAGCTGTCGAGCAAGGCCGGCAAACCTTCGCCGGTCGCCGCCGAGATCAGATGGACCTCCGCGCCACAGGCATTTTCGAGCGCGCGCCGTTTTGCCGCGCGGGCCCGCGCGTCGACAAGATCGGCCTTGGTCAGCGCGACGACCATCGGCTTGTCGGCAAGGCCGGCACCATAGGCTTCAAGCTCGTCCATCACCGTCCGGTATTGCACGCTCGGCGAGGGCTGGCTTGCATCGACGAGGTGCAAGAGCACGCGGCAGCGCTCGATATGGCCAAGGAAACGGTCGCCGATGCCGACGCCGTCGGCAGCACCGGCGATGAGGCCGGGAATGTCGGCGATGACGAACTCGCGGTCGCGGTGTGCGACGACACCAAGTTGCGGCTTCAGCGTCGTGAAGGCGTAGGCGCCGACCTTCGCCTTGGTGTTGCTGACCGCGTTGATGAAGGTCGACTTGCCGGCATTGGGCATGCCGACAAGGCCGACATCGGCAATGAGCTTCAGCCGCAGCCAGACCCACATCTCTTCGCCCGGCTCGCCCGGTTGCGACTGCCGCGGCGCGCGATTGGTCGACGTCTTGTAGGAGGCGTTGCCGCGCCCGCCCGTGCCTCCCTTCAAGAGCACGACGCGTTCGCCGACGTGCGTCAGGTCGGCAAGCAGCGTCCGTTCCTCGTCGTCGGCCAGGATCTGCGTGCCCACCGGTACCGGAATGACGAGATCGTCGGCGGAAGCGCCGGTCTGGTTGCGGCCGGCGCCGCCGTCGCCGCGCTTCGCCCTGAAATGCTGCTGGTAGCGGAAGTCGATGAGCGTGTTGAGGCCGTCGACGGCCTCGAACACCACGTCGCCGCCGTTGCCGCCATTGCCGCCGTCGGGGCCGCCGTACTCGATGAACTTCTCGCGGCGGAACGACACCGCACCGGGGCCACCGGCCCCGGAACGGAGGTAGATCTTCGCCTGGTCGAGAAACTTCATGCCGCTTCCCTATACGCGCCGTTCCGCTGAAGCCAGCGCTCGCGCGTCAGCACGTATTCGACCGAATCGACGTCGCAGCCCCGCGCCCGGCAGGGGTAAGGCACGATCGCACCCGTCGGCTCGAAGCCGAGCCGGCGCAGCACCTTGCCGGAATTCGGATTGTCAACAAAATGGCTAGCACCGATCAGCGGATGGCCAATGCCCAGGAACGCGGTCGCGAGAATCGCCTCGCCCGCCTCGACCGCGATTCCCTTGCCCCAGTGGCTGCGCGCGATCGAATAGCCGATCTCGGGATGGCGGACGCGATCGTTCCAGCGGCCAAAGCCGATGCTGCCGACGAGCTCGGGACCCTGGTCGGTGTGCAGGAAAATGACGCAGCTTGCCTCGTGTTGTGGTATGTCGGCGGCCTTGGCGATTCTGTCGCGGGCGTCGTCGAGCGTGAACGGCCACGGCGCGGTGCCGAGGTTCTTCACCACGTCCCAGTCGTCATGGACCGCGTGATAGGCAGCCACGTCCTCAGGCCATGGTGGCCGCAGGAACAGCCGCTTCGTCCTTGCAAACATCTCGCTTTCGCTCCGCTTCGCGCGGGAAAGGGAGAGAACGAAAAAGGGAGACGGTGGACCATCTCCCTTTCCCTTGTTTGCTTCAAGGTCGGGCCACCGCATCCGGCGGCCTTATGTCGAGCGGGCCGCCCTCGCTATTCCGCTGCCATCGGCGCCGGGTCGACACTGACGTACTTTCGGCCGAGCTTGCCGTCGTGAAAGGCAACGCGACCGTCGATCAGTGCGAACAGCGTATGGTCCTTGCCGCAGCCGACGTTGCGGCCGGGGTAGAACTTGGTGCCGCGCTGGCGCACGAGAATGTTGCCGGCAGCGACCTCCTGTCCGCCGAAGCGCTTCACGCCAAGCCGCTGACCCCGCGAGTCGCGTCCGTTGCGCGACGAACCGCCAGCCTTCTTATGTGCCATGGTTCGTTACTCCTTCGACTTCGCCGGCGCCTTCTTGGCGGCGGGCTTCTTCGCGGGCTTGGTTTCGGCCGCAGCTTCGACCTTGGCAGCCTTCGGCGCCTTCGCTGCCTTTGCGGGCTTCGCTTCGGCCACCTCGCTCGCCGGGGCGGCGGTCTCGGCTTCCGCTTTTGGTGCCGCCTTCTTCTTTGCCGGCGCCGCGCCGATCGCGGTGATCTTCAGCACCGTCAGCAGCTGGCGGTGGCCGTTGCGGCGGCGATAGCCGTGGCGGCGCTTCTTCTTGAAGACGATGACCTTGTCGCCCTTTGGTTGGGCGACGATCTCGGCCGAAACAACCTGGCCCGCGACATCCTGCAGGGCGCCGCCGTCGCCAATGGCGAGCACGTCGGCGAGCTGGACGGTGTCGCCGACTTCGCCGGCAAGGCGGTCGACGGTGATCTTCTGGTCGGCGGCGACGCGATACTGCTTGCCGCCCGTGCGCACCACTGCGAACATGGGTCTTCTCGTGCCTTCGTGCAATCAACAACGAAGCCCCCGGCGACGCCGGACGCCTCGAAAGCGCCGCTAGCTACTGACCGACCCCCGCTTTGTCAACCGATTCACCGTCTCCAGGCCAAGGTGTGACTGTCACAATTCCGCAACAGGTACCGCGCGATTTGGTCAAGTTGCGTTTCAGCCGCTTGCCTGCTGCTCATGAAGCGCGCTTCTCTGGCCCAGGGTGACATCGTGAACCGAGGGGAGGCCATCGGATGCGCAATCGATTGAAATCGCTGTTTCTGGGTGGCGTTGTCGCCGTATTTGTTGCACCGCCGGCCGCCGCGCAGGATCAGCCGGTCGAGGATGCGGCCGCCAGCGAGGAGACGATTATCGTCACCGGCACCCGCCGGCTCGACCGGACCATCGCCGACAGTCCGGTCCCGGTTGATGTGATTTCGGCCGATTCACTGACCAACACCGGTTATACCGAGACCAACAAGCTGCTGAACCAGCTGGTGCCAAGCTTCAACTTCCCGCAACCGTCAATCACCGACGGCACCGATGTATTGCGTCCGGCAACGCTGCGCGGGCTGTCGCCTGACCAGACGCTGGTGCTCATCAACGGCAAGCGGCGCCATACCTCGGCGCTGCTCAACATCAACGGCTCGGTCGGTCGCGGTTCGGCGGCAGTTGACATCAACACGATCCCGCCGCTGGCGCTGGAGCGCGTCGAGGTGCTGCGTGACGGCGCATCGTCGCAATATGGCTCGGACGCCATTGCCGGCGTTATCAACTTCCAGTTGCGCAAGGCAGAAGGCGGCCGCGCGCAGATCACTTATGGTAAATATATCACCAGCCTGGAGGATGTTCCCGAAGTCACCGGCGTGCAGACTCCGCCAGCGCTGTCGGGCGGGATCCTGACGCTGCTCGATACCGGCAAGGATCGCAAGGCGCGCGACGGCGAGACACTGACGCTTGCCACCAATATTGGCTTGCCGCTCGGCGATGCCGGCTACTTCAATGTCACGGCAGAGTACAAGGATCGCGATCCGACCAACCGCGCCGGCTATGACCCGCGCCAGCAGTACTTCAACCTCAGCGATCCGCGCGAGCTGACCTTCAACCGCCTCAGCCACCGCTATGGCGACGCCAAGACCGAGGATATGACCCTCTTCATCAATGCCGGTGTCAGCCTTGGCGAGGCAGCCGAGTTCTATGCGTTCGGCAGCCTCAACCTGCGCGACGGCGAAAGCGCCGGCTTCTACCGGCGTGCCAATGACGCGCGCAACCGCGACTACAGTGCGTCGGCGGTGGCGCCATTCGTGCCATTCTATCCCGACGGTTTCCTGCCGCTCATCGTCAGCGATACGCGCGACGTGTCAGGCGCGATCGGCATCCGCGGCGACATTGCCGACTGGAACTATGACGTCAGCTGGGTCTACGGGTCCAACAAGTTCGCGATTGGCGTCGAAAACAGCTTCAACACCTCGCTTGGCGGCCTTGCCAGCCCCGTCAAGTTCGATGCCGGCGAGCTGCACTTTGGCCAGCATGTCGTCAATGTCGATCTCCAGCGCGAGCTTGCCGTGGGTTTTGCCAAGTCGCTGTCGCTGGCCCTTGGCGGCGAATACCGCAACGAGAATTTCAAGATCGTCGCCGGCGATCTTGCCTCCTATGTTGCGGGTCCGTTCTCCAATCCGCCGACGTCGGCGCCGGCCGGCGCACAGGTCTTTCCGGGCTTCCAGCCGGGTAACGAAGTCGACGCCACGCGCGACAGCTGGGCAGCCTATGTCGAGCTTGATGCCGACCTTGACGACCGCGTGTCGGTTCAGCTTGCCGGGCGCTACGAACATTATTCCGACTTCGGCGACACGCTGAACGGCAAGATTGCCGCGCGCTTCGAGGTCAGCGACTGGCTGGCCTTCCGCGGTTCCGCATCGACAGGCTTCCGCGCACCGTCGCTGCACCAGCAGTTCTTCGCGGCGAGCGCCACCAACAACATCGGCGGCACGCTGGTTGAGGTTGGCACCTTCGCGGTCGACAGCGCGGTTGCGCAGGCACTAGGCTCGATCCCGCTCGACCCCGAAGAGTCGGTCAATTTTTCGGGCGGCGTCACGCTCAATCCCTTCGACGGCTTCAGCCTGACCGCAGACTACTACAACATCAAGATCGACGACCGCATCGTGCTGACGGAAAACCTGCAGGGTGCTGCCGTTGTAGCGCTGCTGCAGGCTGCGGGCATCAACAATGTGTCCTCGGCGCGCTTCTTCATCAACGGCATCGACACCAGGACGCAGGGCGTCGACCTCGTCGCCAGCTACCGGACGAACGCCGGCGACTTCGGCCGCTTCAGCTTCACCGCCGGCTACAATTACAACACGACCAAGATCACCGACCGGGTCGACACGCTGGGGCCGCTGGCGACGATTCCGGGTCTGGTGCTGTTCGGCCGCGTTGAGTCTTTGCGCTTCGAACGCGGCCAGCCGCGCACCAAGCTCAACCTCGGCGTCGACTGGGACAAGGGCATTCTCGGCGCGACGCTGCGCACCAACCGCTACGGTTCGGTCATCGCCACCGGCAACACCACGGCGACCGACGTCAGGTTGTCGCCGAAGTGGGTCACCGACGCCGAACTGCGGTTGAAGCCGCTCGACGCGGTCGAGTTCGCCATCGGCGCCAACAACATCTTCGATGTCTACCCCGACCGCTTGCCGGCAGGCGGCGCCTTCGGCGTCAACGCGTTCTTCCTGCCGTATTCGAGTTTCTCGCCGTTCGGCTTCAACGGCCGGTTCGTCTACGGCCGCGTCTCGGTCGAGTTCTGAGGGCAGGCACACAGGGGCGGGCGGCCTGACCGCCCGCTCACGCAGCCTTGCGGATCCTTGCCGGCCGTTCGCTGAGGAATGCCTCGATTTCGGGCATGACCTGCTGCGCCCGCGACACCAGGAACAGGTGGCCTCCGCCCTTGACGATGTGCAGCCGCGCATTCGGGATCAGGCCGGCGAGGATACGGCCGTTGACAAGCGGCACCACCTGGTCGTCGTCGCCCATCATCACCAGCGTTTCCGCCTTGAGCAGCGGCAGGAACGGCGCCGAGGTCCAGCCGAGCATGGCGATCAGCTGATAGAAATATCCGCGTCGTGACGGTGGCTCGATGCGGCTGATGTGGCCATCGGAACCGTCGTCGCTGCCGCCGTAAAGTGCGCGGAAGTTGCGGCGCATGAAGTCGGCGTCGACATAGCGGCGCGGATCGGCCATCCTGGCGAGCGAGCTGATCTTGGCCGGTACCATCAGCATTCCCGCCGACGTTGCGACGAGCACCAGCCGGTTGACGCGTGGCGCATGCTGCAGCGCGAACTGCTGCGCCATTGCGCCGCCCCATGACACGCCCATCACGTCGGCCCGGTCATAGCCGCGCCGGTCAAGCAACCGGGCGGCGATGCGCGCCATCATCCACGCACGATAGGGCACCACCGGATCGGGCGAGCCACCGACGCCAGGCATGTCGAACGTCAGGATGTCGCGCTCGGGCATCCAGCTGGCAAGTGGCGCCATCAGCTCGATGTTGGCGCCGATACCGTTGAAGAACAGCAGCGGTGGCCGCGACGACTTGCGCCGCGCCGTCCAGTGCGCGACGCGAAGCTGGCGGCCCTCGACACGTTCGATGCCGATCTCGGCGGCGCGTTGCTCAGCCATGCACGTACTGACCGGGCGCGGGATCAATCGCTGGGTGCGCCTTGGTACCGAGCGTCTTGGGCGCAGCAATCTCCGGCCCCGAACGCGCCTTCAACCATGCCATCCAATAGGGCCACCACGATCCCGGCATCTCCTCCGCCCCTGTCATCCACGTGTCGACGTCGGCAGGCGGCTTCCTGCGATTACGGTAGAACCTAGCCTTCGGGTTACCCGGCGGGTTGAGGATGGCCTGGATGTGGCCTGAATGCGACAGCACGAATTCGACCGACTCCGACCCGAACAGCTGCGTCGAGCGGTAGCAGGCCTTCCACGGCGTGATGTGGTCGGTGACACCGGCAAGGATGAAGAGGTCGTTCGTCACCTTGGTCAGGTCGACCGTGTGACCGGCAAGTTCCGAGGTGCCCGGCTTCGCGAACGGTTGTTCCTCATAGGTGCGCAGATAATCGGAATGCAGCGCCGCGGTCAGGTTGGTGGCATCGTTGTTCCAGTGCAGGATGTCGAACGCGGGCGGATCCTCGCCGTGCAGGTAGTTGTTGACGACATAGTTCCAGATGAGATCGTTGGGTCGGAGCCAGGCGAAAGTGCGCGTCAGCGACGATCCCTCGAGAATGCCCTTTGCTGCCGAGCGCTGCCGCGCGAGCTTGATGCCGTTCTCGGAGACGAGTGCGCCCGCCTCGCTATCGATGCGCTGGGGATGCAGCACGCATACCATCATCGTTGCCGCTCCGGCGCGCTGGTCGCCGTCGGCGGCGAGCCGCGACAACAGCGTTGCCATGGTTATGCCACCCGAGCAGGCACCGACGAGATTGACGGTGTCGGATCGCGTGATCGCGCAGACGATGCCAATCGCCTCGATGATCGCCTCGACATAGTGACCAAGGCCCCAGTGCCGATGCTCGCGCGTAGGATTGCGCCAGCTGATCAGGAACGGCTGGATGCCATTGTCGCATTGGTATTTGATGACGCTCTTCTCGGGCGTCAGGTCGTTGATGTACGCCTTGTTGATCTGCGGCGGAATGATCAGCTGCGGAATCCGGTGCACCTTGTCGGTCGTCGGCGCGTACTGGATCAGCTCCATGATCTCGCTGCGGTGTACGACGGCACCCGGCGACGTGGCGAGGTTCTCGCCAACCTTGAACGGCCGCGAGTCGACCTGGCTGACGATGCCGTCATTGTTGACCATGTCGTTGTAGGCGTTCTTGAGGCCCTTGATCAGCGAGCCGCCGCCCGTTTCGATCGCCTTCTTGAGCGCCGACGGATTGCCCGCGAGCGTGTTGGTTGGCGCGATCGAATCGACGATCATGCCGGTGACGAATGCTGCCCGCGCGCGTTCGAGTTCGTCGAGTTCCAGATCCTCGATCCAGCGCCCCATGCCCTTCTTGACGGCGAGGTAATATTGCATCCCGGCCTTGTAGAACGGATTGGCCTGCCAGGCGGCGTCGCTGAAACGGCGGTCCTTGGGATCGGGCGCCAGGTCGGACTCGCCCCGCACGATCTTCACGACGTCGTCGGTGAAAAGCTTCATGTGCTTCAGCGTGCGCGCCGGATTGCCCGCGGTCTCGCGCAGCATGACGCTGACGGCGCCGATCAGATCCTCGCGCGCCAGCCCGACGATCGGATTGAGTGCGACGTTCGCGTCCGGCTGATCATCAAGTCCGGCAGGTTTTCGTGCCATGCTGACCTCCCCATGCTCCCGCAGCGAGAGTGGAATGGCACGCCGCCGACGTCAATGGCGGTGCGTCGGCTTGAGGCGGTAGCTGCCGTCCTGCTGTCGTTCGAACATCTCGGACACGGCCGGATGCAGCACGGGCGCCGCGCTGTCGTCGCGCAGCAGGTTCTGCTGGCTGACATAGGCGACATAGGCATGGTCGTCGTTCTCGGCGAACAGATGATAGAACGGCTGCTGCTTTGCTGGCCGGATTTCCTCGGGGATCGCCTGCCACCATTCTTCGGTGTTGGCGAATTCGGGATCGACGTCAAAGACGACGCCGCGGAACGGGAAGAACCTGTGGCGGACGACATCGCCGATCCGGAAGCTGGCCGTCGCGACCGGTGTCGCCCCGGCAGAACCGGCCGGCCGCTCGCTGTCCGATGGCTTGGTCGGCATTGCAAACTCTCCAGACACAAATGCTTAGCCCAACGATATAGGAAAGCGCTGGCGTCTGCAAAGAGCCCGGCGGCGGGCGGCGCGGGTTGCCGTCAACATCCGCTTGGCAAAGCGCCCGACGCTCGACTATATGCGCGCCTTCGTCGACCCGGACCCGTGCCTCGCGCCGGTCCGTCCCGCGCGGAGAGGTGCCGGAGTGGTTGAACGGGGCGGTCTCGAAAACCGTTGTGCGGGTAACCGTACCGAGGGTTCGAATCCCTCCCTCTCCGCCAGCTGACTGCGCGTCGTGATGCTGCGCTTTGACGTGCTCATCGTCGGCGCCGGACACGGCGGTGCGCAGGCGGCGATCGCGCTGCGGCAGCACGGCTTCGCTGGATCGATCGCGATCGTCGGCCGCGAGCGCGAGCCGCCTTACGAACGACCGCCGCTGTCGAAGGAGTATCTGGCCGGCGACAAGCCGTTCGAGCGGCTCTACATCCGGCCGCCGTCGTTCTGGGCCGACAAGGGCGTCGAGCTCGTGCTCGGGCGCGCGGTGGTCGCGGTCGATCCCGACGCGCGCACGGTGCGCCTCGCCGACGGCGGCGCGATCGGCTATGGCGAGCTCGTCTGGGCGGCGGGCGGCGATCCGCGTGCGCTCGCCTGTCCCGGCGGCGATCTCGCCGGCGTCCACGCCGTGCGCACGCGCGCCGATGTCGATGCAATCGTCGCCGAGCTCGATGGCGTACGGCAGGTCGCAATCATTGGCGGCGGCTATATCGGGCTCGAGGCGGCCGCCGTGCTCGGCAAGCTCGGCAAGCAGGTGACCGTTCTCGAAGCGCTCGACCGCGTGCTCGCGCGCGT
>CAYVVV010000103.1:0-9280 GCA_964455325.1 uncultured Sphingosinicella sp.
CGGTGGCAATCACGTCACACCCGCAGCAACAGGTGTTCGCGCTCCCACGAGCTGATCACGGACTGGTACGCGTACAGTTCTGATTCCTTGATCGCGTAGAACACGGCGAAGAAATCCTCGCCAAGATGCTGGCGCACCGGCTTGCAGTGGCTGAAACGGTCGAGTGCGCCTTCGAGCGTGCGCGGCAGCGTGCGCGCGCGGTTGTAGGCGCTTCCGGTCAGGCTTTTGGGTGGCTGCATGCGCTCGACCATGCCGATGTAGCCACAGACGAGCGAGGCGGCGATGGCAAGGTAGGGATTCGAATCGGCGCCGGGCAGCCGGTTCTCGATCCGCCTGTTGCTGGCGTCGGACAGCGGGATCCTGAGTCCGCACGAGCGGTTGTCGCTGCCCCATTGCACGTTGATCGGCGCGTCGCTGTCGGGGCGCATGCGCCGGAACGAATTGACGTTGGGCGCGAACATCGGCGCGATCTGCGGCAGCAGCCGGACCAACCCGGCGATGTAGCTCCTGAACAGCGCACTGTCGCGCCCGTTCGGCGTCGAGAAGACATTGCGGCCCGTTTCCGCGTCGAGGATCGACTGGTGGATATGCATCGAGCTGCCCGGCTGACCCGACATCGGCTTCGCCAGGAAGGTCGCATAGACACCATGTTCGAGCGCCACCTGGCGCACGATGCGCTTGAACAGCAGCACTTGGTCGGCAAGCGCGAGCGGGTCGCCGTGGACGAAGTTGATCTCCAGCTGCGCGGCGCCCGACTCGTGGATCATGGTGTCGATGTTGAGTTCGGCCCTCTCGCAGAAGTCGTAGATATGCTCGATGATGTCCTCGAACTCGCCGAGCGCCTCGAGGCCGTATGGCTGGCTTGCCGCTTCGGCGCGACCCGATCGACCCGTCGGCGGCGTCAGCGGGAAATCCGAATCGAGGTTCTTCGATACCAGGTAGAATTCAAGCTCGGGCGCGATCACCGGGCGCCAGCCGCGCTTCTCGTAAAGCTGCATAACCTTTTTCAGGATCATGCGCGGCGCGATGGCTAGCGGCTTGCCGTCGCGCGTGAAGGCGTCGGCGATGACATAGGCGGTCGGTGTCCTGAAGCCCGGCGCCTCGCGGATCGTCGCCGGATCGGGCACCAGCACCATGTCCGGGTCGAAGTCGGGGATGATGTCGTCGATGTCCTCCGGGTATTCGCCGGTGACCGTCACCGTGAACACGCTGCCCGGGATCCGCAGCGTGCCGTCATTGAGCGACTTCAGGAACTTGGTCGCCGGCAGCACCTTGCCGCGCTGGATGCCGTTCATGTCGGGGACGATGAATTCGACCTCGCTGACCCCGCTTTCACTGATCCAGGTGGCGATATCGACGGTCATTATCTGTCCAGAGTGGCGGGCGGGAGCGATCGTCCCGCCCGCGCCAGTGTGCTAGAACGACTTTGTGATCGAAAAGACCGCGGTCGCGTCACCAAGATTGGTGAACGCGCGGTGCGTATCGACATAGTCGAGCGTCGCCGAAAAGCCGCCGCCCAGGTCGTAGCTCGCGCCGATCAGCCAGTCGCGCTTCGAATCGCCGAAGGCGCCGTCCTCGATGCCGAAGGTGCCGTGCAGCGACAGCGGCGACTCGCCGATCGCAACCTCGGTCGACACATAGACATAGATGTTGTCCTGATCGCCGATATTGTCCTGCTCGGGCGCGTAGGCGGCGCCGAGCGTCACGCTCGCCGGCCCCAGGCTCGCGCCGACCGACCCGTAAAGCTCGATGTAGTTGAAGCCGCTGTTGCCGGGATAGAGATAATAGATCGCGCCGACGTCGACGCTGACGTTGCCAATGTCGGCGGCATAGCCGAGGCTGAGGTCGATCTCGACGTCATCGGCGCCGTCGCCGAGGTCGACGTTCGATGCCCATGCCACGCCATAGAGCCCCGACGCGTGGCTGACGGAAACTTCGGCCTGCACCGCCGGATCCTTGCCCGACAGCGATATACCGCGAAACCGGTAGTCGGTGAGGCCGGAGATATAGCCGTCGATCTCCCAGTCCCCCGGCGGGTCAGCATCTTCTTGCGCCAGAGCTGGCGCCGCGATCGTCAACAGCGGCGCGACCGCGACCGCCGCCAGCATCGACTTCAAATCCATGATCCCCTCCCATCATCCGCATTTGCCCGCCGCGACCTTGCTGGCTTGACCGCCAGACTCCGGCGCGCAGTCACCATATTGATCACAGCCAAGCGGCTTTACCACAGGGATTTATTGGAGCGTGGCCTATCGGCTTTTCCGATGGCGCACGCGACACCGAACCGAATAGCCGCGGGGTCGGCGCGCCGCTATCGTCGCGGCGTTGTCACCGAACCGATAGCGGAAGCCTGCATGCCCGAGCCCAACGACCTGTCCGCATTCTGGATGCCGTTCACCCACAACCGCGCCTTCAAGGCGACACCGCGCCTGCTCGCCGCGGCTTCGGGCATGCACTACACCGCCAGCGACGGGCGCCCGATCCTCGACGCGACGGGCGGGCTTTGGTGCGTCAACGCCGGGCACTGCCGGCCGAAGATCACCGCTGCGATCAAGGCCGAGGCCGAACGGCTCGATTTCGCGCCGACCTTCCAGCTCGGCCACCCGCGCGCGTTCGAATTGGCTGCGAAGCTGGCGCTCGTCATGCCCGACGGCCTCGACCGCATCTTCTTCACCAATTCGGGGTCGGAATCGGTCGACACGGCACTGAAGATCGCGCTTGCCTACCAGCGCAGTCGCGGCCAGGGAACCCGAACGCGTTTGATCGGACGCGAGCGCGGCTATCACGGCACCGGCTTCGGCGGCATTTCGGTCGGCGGCATCGTCAACAACCGCCGCCAGTTCGGTACGCTGCTGACCGGCGTCGACCACCTGCGCCACACGCATGACCTTGGCCGCAATGCCTTCAGCCGCGGCCTGCCGCCGCATGGCGCCGAGTTCGCCGACGACCTGGAGCGCATTGTCGCGCTGCACGGCGCCGATACCATCGCGGCGGTCATCGTCGAGCCGGTGGCCGGATCGACCGGTGTCCTTGTGCCGCCCGTCGGCTATCTGCAGCGTTTGCGCGATCTCTGCACCAAACACGATATCCTGTTGATTTTCGACGAAGTTATTACTGCATTCGGGCGCGTCGGCAAGGCTACTGCGGCGGAGCGCTGGGGGATCATGCCCGATATCATCACCATGGCCAAGGGGCTGACCAACGCCGCCGTGCCGATGGGCGCAGTCGCCGTCGACCGGGCGGTCTACGACACCATCGTTGATAGCGCGCCAGAGGGAATCGAGCTTTTCCACGGCTACACGTACAGCGGCCATCCGCTTGCGGCGGCGGCGGGCATTGCGACGCTTGAAGTCTACGAGGAGGAGCGGATGTTCGAGCGCGCCATCGAACTCGAGGAGTATTGGGCCGATGGCGTGCACTCGCTGAACGGTGCTCGCCACGTCATCGATTGCCGCAACGCCGGTCTCGTCGGCGGCATCGAGCTCGAGCCGCGGCCGGGTGCGCCGACCAAGCGCGCGATGGAGGTTTTCCATCGCGCCTTCGACAGCGGTCTGCTGATTCGGGTCACCGGCGACATCATCGCGCTGTCGCCGCCGCTGATCCTTGAGAAATCGCACATCGACGATATTTTCGGGCGCATCGCGGACATTCTGAAGACGATCGATTGACCCTGACCGCCGACCAGTATCGCGCGCTTGGCCGACGCCTGCGGGCCGCGGGCGACGATGAAGCCGCCGAGCGCGCCGAGATGGATGCGATCCGCGCCTCGACGCGCGAGCCGGTGCTGATCGAGGCGGCGATGGCGCTGCTCGACAACCGGCTGGCCGATGCCGAGGCGATCCTGCGGCCGCGGCTGAAGGCGAACCCGTGGGACGTTGCCGCGATCCGCATGATGGCGGAACTCGCGGGGCGCTTAGGCCGCTATGGCGATGCCGAGAAGCTGCTGCGGCGCGCGCTCGAACTGGCGCCGGCGTTCGCGGCGGCGCGCTCCAATCTGGCGACGGTGCTTTATCGCCAGAACCGGCCGGCCGACGCCATCGCCGAACTCGACCGGCTGCTCGACGCCGACCCCGATAATGCCGCGCACCGCAACCTCAAGGCCGCCGCGCTCGGCCGGGTCGGCGGCTTTGACGAAGCGATCGAGCTTTACGAGCAGCTGCTCGAACGCTTCCCGCAGCCGAAGCTCTGGATGAGCTACGGCCATGTGCTGAAAACCGTCGGCCGGCAGGGGGACGCGATCGCCGCCTATCGGCGCGCGCTCGACCTCGCGCCTGCTCTCGGCGAAGTCTGGTGGAGCCTTGCCAATCTCAAGACGGTACGATTCACGCTGGCCGACGTCGCTGCGATGGAAGCGGCGCTCGACCGCGACGATCTGGGTGAGGAGGATCGCTTTCACCTGCATTTCGCGCTCGGCAAGGCGTACGAGGACAGCGGCGATCACGCGCGGTCGTTCGACCATTATGCCGAAGGCAATCGCCGGCGGCGCTTCATGATCGACTATGATCCGGGCGAGATCGGCAACAGCGTGCGGCGCAGCGCCGCGCTGCTGACCGCAGATTTCTTCGCTGCGCGCCGTGACGCTGGTTCGCCGGCGCGCGATCCGATCTTCATCCTCGGCATGCCGCGCGCCGGCTCGACCCTGATCGAGCAGATCCTGTCGTCGCATCCGCTGATCGAGGGCACGCAGGAACTGCCCGACATCGCGCAGCTTGCCCGGCGGCTTGGCGGCCGCAAGCTGAAAAGCGAGGCCAGCGCCTATCCGGAATGCCTTGCTGCGATGACCGCCGACGAGTTTCGCGCGCTTGGCGAGGAGTACATCGCGCGCACGCGCATCCAGCGCAAGACCGGGCGGCCGCTGTTTATCGACAAGATGCCGAACAACTGGCTGCACGCGGGCTTCATCCACCTGATCCTGCCCAATGCGCGCATCATCGATGCGCGCCGGCACCCGCTCGGCTGCTGTTTCTCGAACTTCAAGCAGCATTTCGCGCGCGGCCAGGCGTTCAGCTACGGCCTCGACGACGTCGGCCGCTATTACCGCGACTATGTCGCCATGATGGCAGCGATCGACAGCGCGCTGCCAGGCCGCGTGCACCGCGTCTTTTACGAGAACATGGTTGAGGACACCGAGGCCGAGGTGCGGCGGCTGCTCGACTATCTCGGCGTCGACTTCGATCCCGCCTGCCTGCGCTTCTTCGAAACCGAGCGCGCGGTGCGCACGGCGAGTTCGGAACAGGTCCGCCGGCCGATCAATCGCGAGGGACTCGAGCAATGGCAGCCGTACGAACGCTGGCTCGCGCCGCTGAAATCATCGCTCGGCGATGTGCTTGAGCGCTACCCGGAAGTGCCGCCGCTGACGTCCCTGTTGCAATAAAGTAACGCCGCGTCCGGCAAATCGCACGTCCGTATAACAAATTGCGCGTTCATCGTTGACCGCGAGTCCGCGCGGGTCCAATCCTAGCCCGGGGACTGGGACGCCAATCGAGGGGAGACGCGCGCGTGCTACCGGTTGCAAGACACAGCTTCACATCGATTTCGGTCGCGAGCGCGCTGCTCGGCTCGACCATGCTGACGACGCCCGCCTTCGCGCAGGAAGCGCAGGAAGAGGTGTCGGCCGACGAGATCATCATCACCGCGCAGAAGCGCGAGGAGAACCTGCAGGACGTGCCGATCGCGGTCACGGCGCTCGGCACCGCCAAGCTGAGCCAGTTGCAGGTGCAGGACTTCGACGACTACGCGCGCTACCTGCCGAGCCTGTCGTACCAGTCGCTGGGGCCGGGGTCGCAGAACGTCTATTTCCGCGGCGTCGCCTCGGGCGAGAACGCCAACCACTCGGCGTCGCTGCCGTCGGTCGGCGTCTACCTCGACGAACAGCCGATCACGACGATCCAGGGCAACCTCGACATCCATGTCTACGACATCGCGCGCGTCGAGGCGCTGGCCGGGCCGCAGGGCACGCTCTATGGCGCCTCGTCGCAGGCGGGCACGGTCAAGATCGTCACCAACAAGCCCGATGCCAGCGGCTTCTATGGCGCGGTCGATGCCGAGATCAACACCGTTGCGCACGGCGAGGAAGGCTATGTCCTTGAAGGCTTCGTCAACGCGCCGCTCAGCGACCGCGCGGCGATCCGCGTCGTCGGCTGGTACGACCGCGACGGCGGCTATATCGACAACGTTCCCGGCTCGCTGACCTTCCCGACGTCGGGGATCACGTTCACCAATGCCGGCCTCGTCGAGGACGACTACAACGACGTCGAAACCTATGGCGCGCGCGCCGCGCTGCAGATCGACCTCGACGACAGCTGGACGGTGACGCCGTCGATCATGGCGCAGAAGCAGCTCAGCTACGGTTCGTTCGCCGAGGAATCGGGGCTGCCGCGCCGCCTGACCGTACAGCAGTTCAACCCCGAGCGCTACAACGACCGCTGGTACCAGGCGGCGTTGACAGTCGAAGGCAAGCTCGGCAACTGGGATCTGACCTATGCCGGTGCGTACCTGCAACGGAAGATCAACAGCGAGTCGGACTATGCCGACTATGCCTATTTCTACGACGCGCTGTTCGGCTACGGCGCCTATTTCTACGACAACGACGGCAACCTCATCAATCCGAACCAGTATATCATCGGCATCGACCGCTTTACCAAGCAGAGCCACGAGATCCGTCTGGCGTCCCCCGCCGACCAGCCGCTGCGCTTCATCGGCGGCCTGTTCTATCAGCGCCAGACACACAATATCGAGCAGAACTACATCATCGACAACCTGACCGACCTGTTCACGGTGACAGGCACCGACAGCAATATCTGGCTGACCAAGCAGTTGCGCACCGATCGCGACTACGCCGCCTTCGGCGAGCTGTCCTACGACATCAGCGACAAGTTCACGGTGACGGGCGGGCTGCGCGTCTATCGCTACAAGAACTCGCTGAAGGGCTTCTTCGGCTACAACGCCAACTTCAGCAGCCGGACAGGTGAAGCTGCCTGCTTCGGGCCACCGGTGGTCGACGGCAGCCCGTGCACCAATCTCGACAAGACGACGGCCGACACCGACTTCGTGCACAAGCTCAACGCCACCTACCGGGTCAACGACGACGCGCTCGTCTATGCCACCTGGTCGAAGGGTTTCCGTCCCGGCGGCGTCAACCGGCGCGGCACCTTGCCGCCCTATGGTCCCGATGAGCTCGACAACTATGAAGTCGGCTGGAAGACGACGTGGGCCGATGGCGCGTTCCGCTGGAACGGTGCGGTCTATTACCTTGAATGGAGCGACATTCAGCTGTCGTTCCTTGGCGCCAACGGCCTCACCGAGATCCGCAACGCCGGCAACGCCCGCATCTGGGGCATCGAGAGCGACTTCTTCCTCAGGGCGTCGGACGGGCTGACGTTCAGCGGCGGTTTCAGCTTCAACGATGCCGAAATCACCAAGGACTTCTGCCGGATCGCCAATCCGCAGTTCGATTGCACGCTGCCGGGACCGGCGGGTGAGCCGAACGAGCTGCTGGCGCCCGAAGGCACGCGGCTGCCGGTGTCGGCCAAGTTCAAGGGCAATGCGCTCGCGCGCTACGAGTTTCCGATCGGCGGGCTGACCGGGCATGTCCAGGGTGCGGTCGTCCATGAAGGCAAGCGCACGAGCGACCTTCGCCTGCTTGAGCGCAATCTTGTCGGCGACCTGCCGTCCTACACGACGGTTGACCTGTCGGCGGGCGTCAAGTCGGACCGCTGGTCGGTCGAGCTTTACGCGCGCAACCTGTTCGATTCGAAGGGACAGGTGACGCGGGCGATCCAGTGCGTCGAAACGACCTGCGGCGACCCCGACGGGCTGACCGCGATCGGCGGCAAGTTCTATACCGTCGTCACCACGCCGCGGACGATCGGACTGCGCGTGGGGACCAAGTTCTGATCGGCCGCGGGCGGGGCTGAGATGTCGGCTCCGCCCGCCGGTCCGCGCTTGCTCGGCCCGTGGATGGCGCTGGCGCTCGTCGTCGGCAACATCGTCGGATCGGGCGTCTATTTGCTGCCGGCGCAGCTTGCGCCCTATGGCTGGAGCGCGGGCTGGGCGTGGGCGATCACCATTGGCGGCGCGCTCTGCCTGTCGCTGGTCATCGCCCATCTGGCGCGGGCGCTACCCGAGGCGGGCGGCGCCATTGGCTTCCTGCGCGCGGCGTTCGGTCCGCTGGCTGCGTTCGTCGTCGGCTGGGCCTACCTCGTCGCGCTCTGGGTCGGCATCGTTGCGATCGCGACGGCGGCGGTCAGCTACCTCAGCAGCTTCCATCCAGCGATCGTCGCCGGCACGGGCGCACCGGCGCTGCTCGCGCTGGGGCTGATCTGGACGCTGACCGCGATCAACCTCGCCGGCGTGCGCGCCGCCGGCGGGTTTCAGCTGCTGACGGTGGTGCTGAAATTGCTGCCGCTGCTCGCGGTGGCGGCGATCGGCGCGCTGCTCGTCGCTACCGGCACGCCGCCGGCCAATCCCTATGACGCCGACGCGGTCGCGCCTGCCGGCATAGCCACCGCCGCGACGCTGACCTTGTGGGCGATGCTCGGCTTCGAATCGGCGGCGCTCGGCGAGGCGCGGATCGCCAACCCCGCGCGCGTCGTGCCGCTGGCGACGGTGCTTGGCGCGCTTGTCGCCGGGCTTGCCTATCTTGCCGTCTGCCTCGTCATGATCGCCTATCTGCCCAAGGGTGCGCTGGCGCAGTCGAGCGCGCCGTTCGCTGATTTCATCGCCGTGTTCTGGGGGCGCGGCCCGGCGATGCTCGTCGCGCTGTTCGCGGCGGTGAGCGCGATCGGCGCGGTCAACGGCTACATCCTACTGCTTGGCGAGATCCCGCGCGGCATGGCGGCGTCAGGCGACCTGCCGCGCTGGCTCGCCGCGACTGATGCGCGCGGTACACCCTACGCCAGCCTGCTGGTGTCGGGCGCGATCGTCAGCGGGCTGACGCTGGCCAACTACGACCGGACGATGGCTGGACTGTTCGCCTTCCTGGCGCTGGTTTCGACCGCCGCCAATCTGGTGCTCTATTTCGCCTGCGCCGCCGCGCTCGTGCGGCTGGCGGCGATGCGCACCATCAGGGCGAGTGCACTGATGCTCGCCATCACTGCGCTTGGCATCGCCTATTCGCTGTGGACCTTCCACGGTGCCGGGCTGGAGGCGAGTGCATGGACGCTGTTGCTGTGCGCCGCCGGACTACCGATTTACGCTGTCGCCCGCGCGCAGAAATCGGTCGTACTAGACCGCGATCGGTTCAGATTGAATCGATCTGAACCGTGAATCGCTGTCTAAG
>CAYVVV010000104.1:0-9221 GCA_964455325.1 uncultured Sphingosinicella sp.
GATTTCCCAGAATTCGTTGGTCACCTCGTCGCCCGCCTGGCGGAGATAGTCGATGACCTGGCCGACACTCCAGTATTCGGGTACCGCGATCAGGTCGCGCTGCATCAGCCGGCCGGCCGATTCCTCGGGGTAGGTCAGTGCCTCCTCGATCGCTGCGCGCTCGTCGGCGGGCAGCGCGCGCAGGACCTCGGCCTGGTCCTCCTCGTCCATGTCCTCGATGATGGCGACGGCGTCGTCGGTCTCCATCTGAGTGACGACGTCGGCGACCTGGCCCGGTTCGAGCTCGTCAATCAGCGCCTCGCGGACGACGTCGTTCATCTCCGAGATGACGTCGGCGTCGAGCACGTCGCCGAGCGCGGCGGCGAGCGGCTGCCGCTCCTGCGGCTCGACCTGTTCGATAAGGTCGGCGATATCGGCCGGGTGCAGCGGTTCGGCGAGTTCCTGAACGCGCGCGATGTCGCCGGCGGCGAGCGCCTCGGTCACCGCCTCGACGAAGGCGCCGGTAAGCCGGTTGTCCTCAAGCGCTTCACGCTGGGCGGACGCCTTGCCGCTATCGTCTTCCGGGTCCACCATGCCGCTTATACTTTCGCACCCGCCGATTGTTGGGCCTGCCCGAGCGCGCGCCCGGCCAGGTTCAGATCACCCAGTTGAGCACGCGCTCGTCGAAAAAAGCGTCGCGCTTGGCGCGGCGCTTCCTCACCATCTGCGCGTGCAGCTTGTCGACGATGTCACTGCCGGTCGTCGGGAACACCGCGGGCACGATCGCGTGCACCATACAGGCGAGACCGCCGCCGACCATCGCCATCCCGAAGCGCGAAGCAACGGCAAGATGCTCGCGATAGGTTTCGCCGACGGTCTCGGGGTGGTCGAGAAACAGCCGTTTCAGCATCGTCTTCTCCCGCTCAAACGAAAACTACAGTTTTGTTGCCGTTCAACAGGATGCGCCGTTCGGCCTGCCAGCGGACGGCGCGCGCGAGCACCTGTGCCTCGACGTCGCGACCGATGTTGACCATGTCGCGTTCGGTGGCGCGATGATCGACGCGTGCGACATCCTGCTCGATGATCGGCCCTTCGTCGAGTTCGCTGGTCACGTAATGCGCGGTCGCGCCAATCAGCTTGACGCCGCGCGCCAGCGCGCGTGCGTACGGCCGCGCCCCCTTGAAGCTGGGCAGAAAACTGTGGTGGATATTGATGCAGCGACCCGGCAGACGGCTGACGAGATCAGGCGACAGCACCTGCATGTAGCGCGCCAGCACGACGAAATCGATGCCGAGCGAATCGATGAGGTCGGCGAACTTCGCCTCCTGCGCCGCCTTGGTGGTGGGTGCGACCGGCAGGTAGTGGAAGCCGATGCGGTGCCATTCGGTGAGGTCGCGCATATCCTCGTGGTTCGACACGACGCCCGCAACGTCGATCGGCAGCGCTCCCGTGCGCCAGCGGTGCAAGAGATCGTTGAGGCAGTGCCCGGCTTTCGACACGGCGATGAGCACGCGCGGCCGAACGTGCGAGTCGCTGATATCCCAGTCCATCACGAACCGCGCGGCCACCGGCTGCAGCGCGTCACGCAAGCCGGCGAGCGATCCCGGAAAGCGCGCGCCGGCGGCGACGAAGGCGACGCGCATGAAGAACCGCCCGCTGGCAAGGTCGGCATATTGCTGGCTCGACACGATGAAGGCGTCGATATCAGCAAGCGTACCCGAAACGGCGGCGACGATGCCGACACGGTCATCGCAGGTCAGCGTCAGAACGTAGCGACCGTCGGCTTCGTGCCTCGATGCCATGCAGTCGCACCCCTTCGTTGTTCAGCGTCGCCGCCAACAAGCGGACGCGTCCGGCTTCGTCAAGTGCCCGCGGCGGCGGGATGCGGGTGATCGCCCGATAGCGATGCCTGGACGGCGCCCAGCGCCTCGGCCAGCAACCGAAACTCCTCCTCGCGCGGGCTCGACTTGCGCCAGATCAGCGCGATTTCGCGATACGGCCGCTCGCCGTCGATCGGCCGCGAGGCGACGTTGGTGCCGTTGAGTATGCCGGCATCGAGCGCCATTTCCGGAACCAGCGTGGTGCCAAGCCGGTTGTCGACCATCTGCACCAGCGTATGCAGCGACGTACCGACCACCGAGGTTTCGGTGCGATATTCCGGCCGCCCGCAGGCGGCCAGCGCGTGCTCCTTGAGGCAGTGGCCATCCTCGAGCAGCAGCAGCCGATCGGTATCGATGTCCTCTGGATGGATGACCTTGCCGGCGCAATCGATATCATCGCGGTGAGCGGCGATGTGAAAATGGTCGCGGAAGAGCGTGACACTGGCAACGTCACCGCACGGAAACGGCAGCGCGAGCAGCGCGCAGTCGATCTGGCCGCGCGCCAGCGCGTCGCACACGGCGCCGCTCGTCTCCTCGCGCAGGTAAAGCTTGAGATCGGGATAGGCCGCGCGCAGCCGGGGCAGGATCCTGGGCAGGAAGAAGGGCGCAATGGTCGGGATCACGCCCATGCGGATCTCGCCGGTCAGTGGTCGCGCCTCCGCCTGCGCCATGGCGGCGAGATCCTCGGCCTCGCGCAGCACGGTGATCGCCTTGCGCGCGATCTTCTCGCCGAGCGGCGTGAAGCGGACGACCCGGCGGGTGCGTTCGACAAGTGCCGCGTCAAGCAGCGTTTCAAGCTCGCGGATGCCGGACGACAGCGTCGACTGGGTGACGAAGCAGGCATCGGCGGCGCGGCCGAAATGCTGGTGTTCGTGCAGCGCCGACAGATATTGCAGCTGTTTCAGGGTTGGCAGAAATACCACGACGTTATCGATTAGTGTGACGAGTATAATCAATTTATCCAATAACAGTTGCGGTGCTAGAACGCAATCCGTCACAAGGACACCTGCCTGGACCGGTGGCGTCGCGGCCTTCCCCCTATCAGGACGCGCCGCCCCGGACCCTCCCACAGCAAGGAGAATCGTTTCAATGCTTACCGTTGGTGACAAGCTTCCCGCATTCGACGTCCCGGTCCAACAGGGCGTGACCGCGCTGCCAGCCGGCGAACGGCTGACCGACCAGGCGTTCCCCGGCAAATGGAAAATCCTGTTCTACTGGCCAAAGGACTTCACCTTCGTCTGCCCGACCGAGATTATCGGTTACGCCGAACTCGGCCAGGCGTTCGCCGACCGCGACGCCGTGCTGATCGGCGCCTCGACCGACAGCGATTTCGTGCATTTTGCCTGGCGCAAGTCGGATGACCGGCTTGCAGCGGCGGATTTCCCCTGGATCGCCGACAACACACAGTCACTGGCGAAGGCACTTGGCATCGTCGACGCGAAGGAGGGCGTCGCGCTTCGCGCAACCTTCATCATCGACCCCGACAACGTTATCCAGCATGTCACCGTCAACGGTCTCAACGTCGGCCGCAATCCGCAGGAGACGCTGCGCATCCTAGACGCGCTGCAGACCGACGAGCTCTGCCCATGCAACTGGCAGCAGGGCGACGACGTGCTGAAAGTCGCCGCCTGACACGGCACACCGCAACGGGCGACGCACACCGGTGCTGCGTCGCCCATCCATGCCCAAGGACCGTCCCATGTCGATCAATGATCTTGCCCGCGAACTGCCCGAGTTCGCCAAGGACCTGCGCCTCAACCTGTCGTCGCTGCTGGCGGATGCGACGCTGACCGACCAGCAGAAGTACGGCACAGTCGTCGCCAGCGCACACGCGGCAGGCTATCGTCCCCTGATCGCCGTCGCGGAGGCAGACGCAGCCGCCCGGCTATCGCCCGAGGCGATGGACGCCGCACGTGCGGCGGCCGCGATCATGGCGATGAACAACGTCTACTATCGCTTCACGCACCTCTCCTCGAACAGCGAGTATCGGCAGATGCCGGCCAGGCTCCGCATGAACGTCATTGGCGCACCGGGCATCGACAAGACCGACTTCGAACTGTTCTGCCTTGCGGTGTCGGCGATCAACGGCTGCGGCACGTGCGTCGACGCGCACGAAAAGGTGTTGCGGCAGCATGGCATCAGGGCTGAGGTCGTGCAGACCGCCGTCCGCGTCGGCGCGGTCGTCGCGGCCATTGGCCGGACGCTGGCCGCGGCTGCCTGATCGCGCGCGGCGCCTAGAAGAAGGCGCGGTAGACGCCGAAGCTGCTGGTCAGCACCAGGATCACGCCGACGAGCACCATCAGCGGTTGCGCTGGCACGCGCTTGGCAAGGATGGCGCCGACGGGCGCCGCCACGACGCCGCCGATCAGCAGGCCGACCATGGCCTTCGAGAAGAAGTCGGGACCGAGCGTGGCCAGGAACGTCGCCGACACCGTGACGGTGAGGAAGAACTCGACAAGGCTGACTGTGCCGATCACCTGGCGCGGCGCATGTCCCTGGAGCAGCAGGTGGCTGGTGACGATCGGCCCCCAGCCGCCGCCCGAGGCGTCGAGAAAGCCGCCTACAAGGCCGAGCGGCGCCGCGTGGCGGAGCTCGACACGCTTTGGCGGATGCCCGAACCCGCGCCAGACGAGTATCAGCCCAATGACCGTCAGATAGGCCAGAACCAGCGGTTTCGCGACCTCGGCAGCAATCTGCGTCAGCACATAGGCACCAATCACACCACCGATCACGCCGGGAATGACCAGGCGGGCGAACAACCGCCAGTTGATGTTGCGGTGGACAGCGTGGCTGATGCCCGACGCCGCCGTGGTGAAGGTCTCGACCGTATGCACACCGGCCGATGCCGCCGCCGGCGGCACGCCGAGGCTGACCAGCAGTGTCGACGAAATGACACCAAACGCCATGCCAAGCGCGCCGTCGACGAGCTGTGCCGCGAAGCCGACGGCGATGAACGGCAACAGGTCTGCGGACATTCAGGCGTTGTGGCTTCCGTTGGCGGCGGGACCGATTTCGCCCTGCCGTCGCAAGCTCACAAGCGACATTTTCTTCGCCGCGGCAAACCATCGACAATCACCGGCGGGGCTAGCCAATCGCCTTGCGACGGCATAGGGTTGCCGTCGGCTGGGGTGATTGAAGAAGGCATCGGCCATGTTCGACACGCTCATTGCATATCTCGATTCGGTCAGGTCGCGCGACCCGGCGCCGCGCAGCCGCTGGGAAATCCTGCTCTATCCCGGCGTGCACGCGCTGGCGCTGCATCGGGTCGCGCATTGGCTCTATCGGGGCGAACTGTTCTTCCTTGCCCGCCTGGTCAACCACGTCGCGCGGATCCTGACCGCGATCGACATTCATCCGGGTGCACGCATCGGCAAACGGTTCTTCATCGATCACGGTTTCGTCGTGATCGGCGAAACGGCCGACATCGGCGACGACGTGACCATCTACCAATGCGTCACGCTCGGCGGCACCAATCCGGCCGACGGCGTCGCCGGCAAGCGGCATCCGACCTTGTCCGACGGCGTCATCGTCGGCTCGGGCGCGCAGATCCTGGGACCGATCACCGTCAGTGCCAGAGCGCGCATCGGCGCGAATGCGGTGGTCACCCGCGACGTTCCCGAAGGCGCGACGATGATCGGCATTCCGGCGCGGCCGGTGCCGGTCGAGGTCAAGGCGGACACACCGGAGTTTGTGCCCTACGGCACGCCCTGCTGCGAGCGATACGACCCGCAGACGCAGCAGCTCGAGATCCTGCGCTGCGAAGTCGAGCAGCTGCAGAAGCGGCTTGCTGGCCTCACCGCCAACGACTTGAAGCCGAAGAGGGCGACCGCAAGCAAGGCATGAACAACGTCACGCCATTGTTTCAGGGGCCGCGAAACGCAGCCCAGGTTACCTTCGATCGTGCCGAGCTCAACGTCATCATGAACCTTCACGGCCGTATGGTCGCCGAAGGCCTGTGGCGCGACTATGCCATCGACATGTCGCGCCACGAGGCCGTATTCAGCGCCTTTGAACGCGCGTCGGAACGGCCGGCGGTGCGCATCGTCAAGCGGCCGGAGCTGCGCGCGCGCCACGGACAGTATCTGCTTCTGGGCGAAAGCGGCGTCGTGCTGCGCCGCGGTCACGACCTCGTGCCGTTGCTGGCGCCGATAGAACGCAAGCTGCTGAAACTCGTCGAGGCCTGACGCTACGTCAGTTCGCCGAGGCGGCCCATGACCAGCGCACCCTGCTCGCTGCCCGATTTCGGCACCGTCTCGCCGGTACGGTCGGTGATCGCTTCGATGCGCGCGGCGATGGTCTCGACGCTGCGCTCTGCTTCCGGCAGCATGATGCCGCGCGTCAGCGTGACGTGCGCGGCATGGTAGCCACCGGCGCCGGCGCCGAGGATGGTGCTGGTTGGCGCCACGTTCGACACGAGGTAGAGTACAGCCGGCACCACATGGCGCGGCCCCAGAAGCTTCAGCATCTCCTCCGGCATCAGATCCTCGGTCATGCGCGTGCCGGCGACCGGGAAGATGGCGTTGACATGGATGTTGGACTTCGCGCCCTCGATGGCGAGCGTCTTCATGAGGCCAACGAGACCAAGCTTCGCCGCGCCATAGTTCGCCTGCCCAAAATTGCCATAAAGACCGGTCGACGAAGCGGTCATCAGCACGCGGCCGTAGCCGGCATCGCGCATGTGGTTCCACACCGCCTTGGTGCAGATCACCGCGCCCATCAGGTGCACGTCGAGGACGAAGCGGAAGTCGTCGAGCGTCATCTTCGCGAAGCTCTTGTCGCGCAGCACGCCGGCGTTGTTGATGAGGATGTCGACCCTGCCCCAGCGCGCCATCGTATCGGCGACCATGGCAGCGACGGCATCGGCGTCGGTGACGCTCGCCGCATTGACAACCGCCTCGCCGCCCAGCGCCTCGATCTCCGCCACGACAGACTGCGCCGGGGTCGCCGAGGCGCCGCTGCCGTCGCGCGCGCCGCCAAGGTCGTTAACGACGACCCGGGCGCCGCGGCGGGCGAGTTCGAGCGCATACTCGCGGCCAAGCCCGCCGCCCGCGCCGGTGACAATGGCGACGCGATCCTTGAAATCGATGGTCATGACAGCTCCCTGCAACGTGATCGGCGGCTGCCTAGCGAAGCCCCCCGCACGCCGAAACCCGTCTTAAGCAACAGCTTCGCGCTGACCCTCCGCATCGAGCGAATAGCCCGCCGAGCGGACGGTGCGGATGACGTCGGGAAGGCCATTGAGGTTGATCGCCTTCCTGAGCCGCCGAATATGCACGTCGACCGTGCGCTGTTCGACGTAGACATCGCGGCCCCAGACCGAATCGAGCAGCTGCTCGCGCGAGAAAACCCGGCCGGGATGTTCAAGAAAGTGGCGCAACAGCCTGAATTCGGTGGGACCGAGCGCAACTGCCTGACCGTCGCGCGTTACCTTGTGCGCGGTCGTGTCCATGTGAATGCCCGCGTATTCTAGCGCTCCGCCGGCCAGCGCCGGACGCAGGCGCCGCAGCACCGCGCGGATGCGCGCGACGAGTTCGCGCGGGCTGAACGGCTTGGTGATGTAGTCGTCGGCGCCGATCTCGAGGCCCCGGATGCGGTCAGCCTCCTCGGTGCGCGCCGTCAGCATGATGATCGGCAGATTGGCCGTCGACTGCTCGCGGCGCATGCGGCGGCAGACTTCGATGCCCGACAGGTTGACGATCATCCAGTCGAGCAGGACGAGATCGGGCTTCTCCTCCTCGGCAAGCACAAGGGCTTCCTCGCCGTCGTCGGTGACGACGACGTCGAAGTCCTCCTGCCGTAGGTTGTAGGTGATGAGCTCGACGAGATTGGCGTCGTCCTCGACGACAAGAATCTTAGGCTTCATGCTCCGCCACCTCCTCGGTCGGTGATGTCCTCGTGGCGCGTGTAGACGGTCTCGTCGGCCTTGTGGCGATCGGCGAGGTGGTCGCCAGTGGCCGTGTAGTGGACGACCTCGGCGATGTTGGTCGCATGATCGCCGATGCGTTCAAGGTTCTTGGCAATGAACAGCAGGTGCGTCGACGGCGTGATGTGATGCGGATTTTCCATCATGAACGTCAACAGTGCCCGGAACAGGCTGTTGTAGAATTCGTCAACGTTGGCGTCGCGCCGCCAGACATCGCGGGCGAGAACCTCGTCGCGGCAGGCATAGGCGTCGAGCGCGTCGTGCACCATCTGCGACACAATGCGCGCCATTTCCGGAACGATGACCACCGGCCGTATCGGCGAATCCTGTGCGATCGAGGTCGCCCGCTTGGCGTTGTTCTTGGCATAATCGCCAATGCGTTCAATCACCGCCGAGATCTTGAGCGCGGCGATGATGTCGCGCAGGTCGTCGGCCATCGGCGCCCGGCGCGCGATCGTCGCGATCGCCAGCTGCTCGACCTCTGCCTCGATCCGGTCGATGCGCGAATCGCTCTCGATGACCGCCTCGGCGAGTTCGGCGTTGCGCTCGACGAGCGCCGCCGTCGAGCGATCGATCTGATCCTTGGCAAGCCCGCCCATTTCGCCGATCAGCGCGCGCAACTGGCGCAAATCATCATCGAACGATTTTACGGTGTGAGCAGTGGGCTGGGTCATTGCAGTCGATCCTTGCGCGTCTAGCCGAAGCGGCCGGTAATATAGTCCTTGGTGCGCTGGTGACGTGGATTGGTGAAGATTTCGGTGGTCTCGCCGTATTCGACAAGGTTGCCGAGATGAAAGAACGCCGTGCGCTGGCTGACCCGCGCCGCCTGCTGCATGTTGTGTGTGACGATGACGATGGCATAGCGGCCGCGCAGCTCGTCGATCAGCTCCTCGATCTTTGCCGTCGCGATCGGATCGAGCGCCGAACACGGCTCGTCCATCAGGATGACCTCGGGATCGACCGCGATGGCGCGCGCGATGCACAGCCGCTGCTGCTGACCACCGGACAGGGCGGTGCCGCTGTCTTGCAGGCGATCCCTGACCTCGTCCCAGAGGCTCGCCTTGCGCAGGCTTTCCTCGACGATGGCGTCGAGGTCCGCGCGGCTTGACGCCAGACCGTGGATGCGCGGTCCGTAGGCGACGTTCTCGTAGATCGACTTCGGAAACGGGTTCGGCTTCTGGAACACCATGCCGACGCGCGCACGCAACTGCACGACATCCATGCCCGACGAATAGATATCCTGCCCGTCGAGCGTGATCTGTCCGGTGATCCGCGCCGTGTCGATGGTATCGTTCATGCGGTTGAGGCAGCGCAGAAATGTCGACTTGCCGCATCCCGAAGGCCCGATGAAAGCCGTCACGAGCTCCGAATAGATGTCGATCGAGACGTCCTTGATCGCCTGCTTGTCACCATAGAATACGTCGACGCCTTGCGCGGTC
>CAYVVV010000105.1:0-9195 GCA_964455325.1 uncultured Sphingosinicella sp.
CACAGTTCACTGAGCCGCTTGACGCCAGGGTGTTCCTGCGGCCGGCTGGCGGTTTCGGCCCACGCGACAAAGTGCGCATGAGCAGCGCTCAGCAAGGTCGGACGCGCGTTGTGAACCGAAATCGGCAGGTCGGCCATCTGTGCCAAGGTCGCGACAATGCGACCGGCGGTCAGCCCCGACAATTTCGATACGTCGGGATTGAGAAGATCAGGCTTCCCGATCCGTATCATGTCGCGAAACGCATAGGGCGTGTACTCGTGCTCGCCGGCAGCGATCGCGATGTCGAGCGCCGCCGACACCTGGGCCATGCTGTCCCAATGATGCATGGCGCAGGGTTCCTCGAAGACGGTGACACCCAGTTCGTCGTACAGCCGGCGACCGATCTCGATTGCCCGGTTGGCCCGGTAGCCGTTGTTGGCATCAACATAGAGCGACACGGTGTCGCCGATGGCCTTGCGAACCGCCCGCGCCGCGGGAAGCGTGGGATCAGGATCGGGGTCCGCGTTCTCCTCGCGAATGGCCATGCGTAGCTTTATGGCGCGGAACCCCTCTTCGACGAGTTCGCTTGCGCGTCGCGCACATTGATCGGGCGTCATGTGCCGGCCGTCGCCAAGATCGCGGCTGAACGATCCGTAAACGGGAAAATCATCGCGGACCTTGCCACCCAGCAGCGCCCAGACGGGCAATCCGAGCAACTTCCCGCGCAAATCCCATAACGCGCAATCGACGCCAGCCAGTGCCTGACTTGCGATGCCGCCGGGACCGAGTTCGTCGATCTCGTAGTAAGCCTTTGCCCAGAGTGCATCGCCGGCAAAGACATCCGCACCGATGTAGAGGTCGCGCAGTTCTCGCCGCACCATCTCGCGCACCAGCTTGCCACCGGAGTGCCCAGCCTCCCCCCAACCGACTGTACCATCGTCGGCGGTGATTCTGACGAAGATTGCGCGCGGAACCGCGAATGCCTCAACCTCGCGGATGCGTGCACGCCCCCGATTGGCCGCCAACAGCCGCGACGGCTGCATCGCCGCAACGCTCAGTGCCACGGAGCCAGACAAGAAACGCCGCCGGTCAAGCTGCTTCACGATGACCTCCCTCCACCAGGGTGCGATGCATCGCCCGATCGAGCGGATAACCCCAGATCAACAGTGCCGAAAGGGCCACGCCGCACAGCGGGATCAGAGCCATGATCGCCTTGAAGCCTAGCAATGTTTCCGCGCTCTGCTCGATGTTGGGCACGTAACCGATACCGGTCAGCAAGAGGCCGAGAAGTCCGCCGTTGAGACCGAGCGCGAGCTGATTTGCGAACGATGCGATCCCGAAGACCTTGGCGTCGTGGCGATGTCCGGTTTTCCAGGCGTTGTACTCGACAGTGTCGGGCAGCATCGCCCAGAACAGCACCTGGTAAGCGATGTTCGCAGCCGAGATGACCGCGATGAGGGCAGCGGCGACCGTCGGATCGCGTGACGGACTAAAGAAGAACGCGAAGTATCCGATTGCGCTGACGGCGTTTGCAAAGAGCCACGTCGAGCGCTTGCTGGTCCGCCGCGCGACCATTGCCCAAACAGGTGCGAACATGAGATTGATGACCAGTGCGAAGGGCACGATCTGCGGAACCAGATCTTCGCGGTCAAGATAGTAGGTGACATAGTAAACGAGACATTTGTTGGTCATCGTAAACGCAAGGCTGGAGACGATGATACACCCGAAAATGCGCACCAGCGGGCCGTTGCGGATCACCATGCCGACAGTGGCGTTAAAATCTTCAACCGAACTCGCAACCGAAAATCCGCTGGGATTGGCCTCGACGAGGTGCTCCGGCTCGCGCGTCGCAGCAAAGGTTAGCCAGAAGAAGGGCAGGCTGACGAGACCGACGACGCTGGCCGCGACGACATAGGTCGTGTTGTCCATGCCGTCGCCAAGCGCCGCGACAAGATTTGGCATGGCGTAAGTGACCAGCGCCCCGCCCGAAAACGCAAAGAACATGCGCCAGCCGGCCATGCTCGCACGCTCGTCCGCGTCTTGCGAGATTCGAGCGGACAGCGAGCTGTAGGGGATCGACACCAGCGAATAGGCGGTCCGCAGGAAGACCTGGCTGAGCAACGCATATAAAAACAGGCCGCCTTGGTCCCATTCTGGCGTCAGGAAGGCTGCCATGAAGGCGATAACCAGAACCGGTGACGCAAAGACAAGGTAAGGGCGATAGGATCCCCAGCGGCTGCGCGTGCGGTCGGCAATCGCACCGATGACGGTGTCGGCAAGGCCGTCCCACAGGCTGGCGATGAGGAAGACCGTGCCGGCCAGCGACGCCTGCAGACCAAGGACATCGGTGTAGAACGGCAGCATCAGTAGGTTGAGTGTCTGCCAGAAGATGTTGAAGCCGAAATCTCCCGCTGCCCAGCCGATCATGTTGGTCTTCGACAATGGACGGATTTCGGTCATCGGCCGTCCCAAAGGCGCTTCAGCGTCCACGCAGCCATTTTCGGTTCGCGTGTACGGGTGAACACGCCCTTCAGGTTGTGGACAACGCGCCGACCATGTTGCGCGGTACGAAAATCGGCAAAGTTCCAAACATGGCCACCGACGACGGCGGGGTGGTTCGCAACCACGTCCCAGTAGACTTCAATGAAGCGAGACTGGTACTCTTCGGTGAAGAGCTGGTCGTGCGTTGCGTGCAGTCCAGCCATCGCATCGGCGCCAAACTCCAAGACCATGACGGGTTTGCCGTGTACGGCGACGGCGTCGAGGTCGGCGAGCAAGGCTCGCCGCGCGTTGTCGAGCTGCGCTGGCTCGGAGTACCAGCCATAGTAACGGTTGAGGCCGATGATGTCGGCAGCGCCGAAAGCCGGGTCATCATTGCCGGCGCAGCCGACGTTGGCGTGTGTCAACGGACGTGTGGGATCGAGGGCGCGGGCGTGTGCGAACAAAGTCCGCCAATAGTCGCCTGACCGTTGGCGGTATTCCGCCTCGGCAAGATAGCCTGGCTCGTTGGCGAGCGACCAGGCGATGACACATGTTCGGTTGGCGTCGCGCTGGATGAGTTCGCTGATCGCTTGCTTGTGATTGGCCAATACGGCGTCATTGACGCGGCGAAAGTCGAGGTTGATCGAGAACACCTCGTCGATGACGAGAATGCCCGCGGCGTCCGCCATGTCGAGGAACTCCTCGGCATACGGGTAGTGCGACGTGCGCACGGAATTCGCACCGATCCAGCGCATCAGCGCGAAATCCTTGACGAGCTGCGGCAGATTGAGGCCGCGGCCGTGAAGCGGGCTGTCCTCGTGCTTGCCGAACCCCCTGAGCTGGATGGGCTCGCCGTTCAGGAGGAGCGATTGCCCGTCGACGCGGATTTCACGCAGCCCGATCCGCTGGCAGACGCGGTCGTACACGCTGCCCTTGGCATCGACCAGGTCGATTTCGAGTTCGTAGAGGTTCGGCGCGGCCGGCGACCACGGGACGGGAGCGTCAGGGTGGAGCATCAGTTCGGCCACGCCGCTGGCAAGTGGCGACCTTGCCTCGGCGATCGTGCCATGGCCTACGAGCCGCGCGACGATCGAGCCGGCACCCGTGCTGACGACGCGGAGGCGCACTCCTGACGTGTCGGAAATTGCGCGATAGCTGACAATGCCGCTGCGCGGCCTTCGTACCAGGTGCACGGGACGGTTGATGCCGCCGTAGGGAAAGAAATCGAAGCGAACGGCCGGAAGATACTCGTCGCGCGGCCGCCGCTCCTCGATGTAGGTCGCCTTGGTGATCCCCTGTGTCGGTCCATCCGCCGACAATTCGTTGCTGACACGGACAACGACCAGCGCCTCCTCGCCTGGCACGACATGGTCGCGCACATCGAATTCGAACGGCAGCATCGCCGCGCCACTTTGACCGGCGTGCCGACCGTTCACCCAGACATCGGCAATGTAGTCGGCCGAGCCGAACCGCAACGTCACCGTTTCGTGGTCGCCGAAAGGTGCGACGAACACCTTCATCTGCAACCAAGCGGCGCCGACGTAGTTCATATAGCCAGATTCGGCGAGCTGCTCGTTCCAGCTCCCCGGCACGGCTATCGGCAACGCATCTTCCTCGTCGAAGCCGCGTTGCCAGCCCATTGCCTCGCCGATCCCGTCGGGATCGAAACGGATCAACCAGAGCCCTGACAGATCGGTCGCCGTTCGCCATGCATTTGTCTGCGGGCGGATCATGCGGCAAGGTCAATGCATGGCATTGCGTCGCGCGGGATAATGGCACCGCGATGGCTGATCACGACTATCGCCAGGCGATGGCCAACGCGAACGGCCTCAACAGGGTCGAGTCCCGCGAGCAAGGCTGCAAGAAAGCCGGCATTGAAAGCATCGCCGGCTCCTGTCGTGTCAACGGGATTGTCGATCGGCTGGGTTGTCACATGCCTGAAACACGATCCGGTTGCCAGCAGGGCCCCGTCAGCACCGATCTTTACGACAACATGATCAGCGCCGCTTTGACGCCAGCGCTCGGCACAGACCTGGGGTGAGCGGTCGTTGAACAGTGCTGCGTCGTCGCAGAAAGTCGGTAATGCGATGGTGACGTAGGGGGCGATCGCTTCGACGGCATGCCGTGCTGTCGCCGCATCCGGCCAGCCGTGCGCGCGATAGTTCGTGTCGAATGCCACGATGTTACCGGCGGCACGTGCTGTGCGGCACAAGGTGACAAGACGGTCGCGGTCGCGCGCGCCAAACAGCGACAGGGTGATGGCGGACAGATAGAGGAGAGGCACTTGGGCGGCGCGCGCGAGTGCGGTGTCGATCCCGTCGCATTCGAGAAGTGCTTTTGCGGCGGAGGCGTCGCGCCAGTAGGTAAAGCTGCGCTCGCCCCGCCCATCAGTCTCGATGGCATAGAGGCCGGGAATCCGTGTCGGATGGCTCAGCACAAGGCTCGTATCGATGCCTTCGCTTTCCCAGCGCCCGCGCATCTGTTGGCTGAAGCCATCGAGACCAAGCGCCGTCAGATAGCCGATCGGGACGCCCAGCCGCGCCAGGTAGGTGGCGACGTTGAACGTGTCGCCTCCATCGCCCATGCGCCAGGTGCCCGCCGTTTCATCGCTCCGCGACAGCTCGAGCATGCACTCGCCGATGGCGACTGCAGTTGGTTCTGCGGCTACCAATTCCACATCGTCCCGTCTTCAAGGCGCGCAACCGGAAGCTGCGCCGGACGATACGGAAACCGCTCTGCCAGCCGTTCGTCGATGGTGACGCCGTGCCCGGGCGCCTCACCAACATAGAGGTACCCGTTCTCGAAACGATAGTCGTGCGGGAAAACCGCGTCGGTCTCGTCGCTGTGGCGCATGTATTCCTGGATGCCGAAGTTCGGCACCCAGGTATCGAAGTGCAGTCCCGCTCCTAACGTTACTGGCGACAGGTCGGTTGCGCCGTGGCACCCCATGCGGACCTGATACAATGATGCGAAGTCGGCGATACGGCGCAGGTGCGTGATACCTCCAGCGCCAACCACGGTCGATCGTATATAGTCGATTAGCTGGTTTTCGATTAGATCCTTCGCGTCCCATATGGTGTTGAAAACCTCGCCAACGGCAAGCGGTGTTACAGTGTGCTGGCGGATGAGGCGGAACGCTTCCTGGTTTTCCGCCGGTGTCGCGTCCTCCATCCAGAACAGGCGGAAGGGTTCCAGCGACTTGCCGAGCCGGCCGGCCTCAATCGGCGTCAAGCGGTGATGAACGTCATGCAGCAGGTGGTGATCGAAGCCGAAGCGATCGCGAAGCGCCGCAAACAGCTTGGGTGCGTGATCGAGATACGCGGCGGTGTTCCATAGGGTCTCGGTTGGCACGGCGGCGTCAGCGGGCTCGTAGCAGAGGTCGCCGCGGCCGACACCATATGCGCCCTTCACGCCAGGAATGCCGGACTGAGCTCGGATCGCGCGATAGCCAAGTTCGATGTACCTGCCGACCGCCTCGATCGTCTCGTCGATGTCGGTGCCGTTTGCATGGCCATAGACCATCACGCGGTCTCGACTGCGACCACCAAGAAGTTCGTAGAGCGGCATGCCCGCTGCCTTTGCCTTGATGTCCCACAGCGCCACGTCGACAGCGGCGATGGCGCGCATGGTGACGGGACCGCGGCGCCAATAGGCGCCGCGGTACAAATATTGCCAGGTGTCCTCGATGCGCCGGGCGTCCTTGCCAATCAGGGCCGGGACGACATGATCCGTAAGGTACGATGCGACGGCGAGTTCGCGCCCGTTCAGCGTTGCATCCCCGATGCCGGTCAGGCCACCCTCTACTTCGATCTTCAATGTCACGAAATTTCTGCCCGGGCAGGTAACGATCACACGCGCTGATGTGATTTTCATGCGGTTATCCCTCGGCTTGCCTCCACATATGGCGTATGCATCGAGATCGAAGCGACCGGCAACGCTCATTGCCGTGGACAATTGGTCTGTCAAGTAGCATCAATCTATCTTACCAAATTAATTGACGCTTGGCGTTGCGTCCGATAATCGTTTGGCCGTGGCACTACGAAAGGTCACCAGGCATGGTGGTATCGCCAAAGAGTAACCGTCTTTACCAATATGTCGCCGAACGAATTGCCCGCGCCATCGCGTCCGGCGTGTACAAGCCGGGCGACAGGCTGCCAGCAGAACGCGAGCTCGCGGCGCAGTATGATGTAAGCCGTCCGACGGTTCGGGAAGCGATCATCGCGCTCGAAATTGACGGTCTCGTCGAAGTTCGCGTCGGTTCAGGCGTTTATGTTATCAATCGCGCACCACGTGGCAGTCCGGTTGAGCGTGACATCGGGGCTTTTGAACTGACGGAGGCGCGACTGCTGATCGAGGGCGAGTCGGCTGCGCTGGCTGCCGTCAATATTACCGACGAGGAGCTCAACGAACTTGACGCGTTGCTCGACGAGATGGAGCGCGCAAATGTAACCGGCGCCGATGCCGGGGAATTGGTCGACAAGCGGTTTCACGAGTTCATCGCTCAATGTGCGCGCAACGGCGCCATGCTGGCGATTGTGGAGCAACTGTGGACTATCCGCAACCGGTCGCCGCAGTGTGTGCGCACGTTCGAGAAAACGCGCATGAAGGGCTACAAGCCAGTAATCGATGAGCATCGCTGTATTGTCGATGCGCTGCGTTCCCGCGATCCGAATTCCGCGCGCGCGGCGATGCGAGATCATCTCAGCCGCGTTCTCGACTATTTGCTCGACGCAACCGAGGTTGAAGCGATCGAGGAGGCGAAGGCGAAAGCCGCCGCGCAGCGCAGCCGCTTCGGACGCCAGAACCGCCTTTGACATTGCGTTTTCCGGGCGGTCGTCAAGGCGTGCTGCCGTGCTTGTCCGGCATGCCTCGAACGTGTGCCGGCGGTCGCTTATCATGGAGTCGCATGTGTCGCCGTTAAGTCTTGATTCTGACCGGCTCTTTCCACCGAACGAGACGGTACGCGCGATCGCAAGGTCGCTCTACGCGACGGTGCGTGACCTGCCGATCATCAGTCCGCATGGCCACACCGATCCAGCGTGGTTCGCCCAGAACTTGCCCTTCGAAAATCTGGCTGCGCTGTTCGTCGAACCGGACCACTACGTCTATCGCATGCTCTATTCGCAGGGCATTGCGCTTGACGCGCTTGGTATTGCGCGCGCCGACGGCAGCCGGGCGGAGGTTGACCCTCGCGATGTCTGGCGCATCTTTGCGAGTCACTACCATCTGTTTCGCGGCACGCCCTCGCGCATGTGGCTGGACTGGGTGTTCGCCGAGGTGTTCGGACTCGATGTCCGGCTGACGGCCCAAACGGCCGATCACTACTATGATGTGATCGAAGCAGCGCTCAGGACCAATGCCTGCCGCCCACGCGCTCTGTTCGACCGTTTCCGCATCGAACTGATCGCGACAACGGAAGGCCCCCTTGATACGCTGGTCCATCACAAGACAGTGATGGCGGCGAATGCCGGTGGGGAATGGCTGGGACGCGTCGTCACCGCCTATCGGCCCGACAACGCCATTGATCCCGAGTACTAGGGGTTTTTGCGTAACATCCGGATACTGGGCGAAATCACAGGCGAAGACACGATGAACTGGCGCGGCTACCTTGCCGCGCATCGCAACAGGCGAGCGTATTTTGCTGCGCATGGTGCGACCTCGACCGATCATGGGCATCCGACGGCAACGACGGCGAACCTGTCCGCGGCCGATGCCGAAGCGCTATTTGCACGGATTGTGTCGGGATCCGTCAGCAGCGCCGATGCCGAGCTGTTTCGTGCGCAGATGCTGACAGAAATGGCGCGCATGAGCCTTGACGACGGTCTCGTCATGCAGATCCATCCGGGTTCCTTCCGCAACCACAATCGCGCAGTTTTCGAGCGCTATGGCCGTGACAAGGGTGCCGACATTCCGATGCGTACCGATTATGTCCGGGCGCTGAAGCCTCTACTCGATGCGTTCGGCAACGAATCCGCGCTCACAATCATTCTCTTTACGCTAGACGAAACCACCTATGCACGGGAACTGGCGCCGCTTGCGGGGCACTACCCCTGCCTTAAACTGGGTCCGAGCTGGTGGTTCCATGACAGCCCGGAAGGGATGCGCCGTTTCAGGCAAATGGTCACCGAAACGGCCGGTTTCTACAACACCGTCGGCTTCAACGACGACACGCGCGCCTTCCTGTCGATTCCAGCACGGCACGACGTCGCGCGCCGCGTCGACTGTGCGTTCCTCGCCGAGCTCGTCGCCGATCACCGACTGGAGGAGGATGAAGCTGCTGAACTAGCGCAGGATCTCGCGTATAATCTTGTCAAGCAGGCGTATCGGCTTTGAGACTGCGCCGCAATACGCTTGGCCTTTTGCCGTCCGAGGTCCGGCGCCCCGGCTATGATCCGGCCGCTGTCGGCGTTGGCATCGTGCACCTTGGTATCGGCGCATTTCACCGCGCGCATCAGGCCGCTTATGTTGACGACTTGATCGCACGCTACGGGGGCGACTGGCGCATCATTGGCGTGTCGCTCCGGTCATCAACGGTGCGCGACCAACTCGCGGACCAGGACTGCCTCTACACGCTTGTCGAGCGCGACAGCGATGAAGATCGGCTGCGCGTCATTGGCGCGGTGGCCGACGTCCTCGTCGCGAGCGAGGATCCCTCCGCCGTCATCGACGCAATCGCCGCGGACAAGACGCAAATCGTGTCGCTGACAGTGACCGAGAAAGGCTATTGTCATGATC
>CAYVVV010000106.1:0-9177 GCA_964455325.1 uncultured Sphingosinicella sp.
AGCCTTGAATCAAAACTCGGCTCGATTGGGAATCCCTTTTGTCAACAGGGACTAGAACAGCGCCAGCAGCACCAGCCCAAGCGCGACGCGATAGACGACAAACAGCGTCATCGACGCGCGCCGCAGGAAGCGCATCAGGAATGCCATCGTCGCGACTGCGGCGAAGAAGGTGAGGACGCCGGCGACCACGGCGTCACGCTGCATCGCAGCCGACGCCTCGGCGAGATCGAATGCCGCCAGCAAACCCGCGCCGGCGACGGCCGGCATCGACAGCAGGAACGAGAAGCGTGCCGATTCGGTCCGCGTGTAGCCAAGCACACGCGCCATCGTCATGGTGACGCCCGAGCGGCTGGTGCCGGGAATCAGCGCCAGCGCCTGCGCGAGACCGACGAGCAGCGCATCCCTCAGGCTCAGATCCTCGTAGGCCTTCACCTGCCGGCCCCAGCGGTCGGCGGCCCAGAGCAGCACACCATAGACGATGAGGTTGGTGGCAACGAGATCGGTCGAACGGAAACCTTCGAGGTAACCGCCCGACTTCAGGAACCAGCCGAACGCGACCGCCGGAATGGTACCAATCGCGATGTACCAGAACAGCCGGCGCTCGGCGGGCGCCCTCCCCGCCCCGACGCTGGCAAGGCCGCCACGCATCAGACCGAGCGAATCGCGCCAGAAGTAGACGAGGATCGCTGCCAGCGTGCCGACGTGTACCGCAACGTCGATCATCGGGCCCTGATCGGGAAAATCGGTGAGCTTTGGGATGAGGATGAGATGCCCCGACGACGAAATCGGCAGGAATTCCGTCACACCCTGGACGATGGCAATGACCAGCAGTTGCAGGAACGACATGTAATCCCCCGGATGACGCGCTGCGCGGCGCTTAGCACAGCCGAATCGGTGCTGTCGCCCACGATCTGACTGGTCCGATCCGGACTTATTATTGAGAAACTATCTTGCTTTCAGTCGCAACAGATGCGTGATCCGGCCTTAAACATGTCAGTATTTTTGACATTTCGTGCGAAAATTGCGTGACATTGGTGGTTTGTGGCACTAAGCCGTGCGTGTCGAAGGGCATGACCGCAATGGCTGAAAAAGACATGTTGAAGTTTGTCGATATCGGACAGGCGTTTCCGGAGAAGCGTCCGGCCGACGAGCGCAACGACGATTTCCTGGAGATCAGCCGCCCCTACATCCTCGCCAGGGCGGAGGAGCAGGCGTCGCGCTGCTCGCAGTGCGGCGTGCCGTTCTGCCAGGTGCATTGCCCGCTCCACAACAACATCCCCGACTGGCTCCGGCTGACCGCCGAGGGACGGGTTCGGGAGGCATATGAACTTGCCGAATCGACTTCGACGATGCCCGAGATCTGCGGTCGCATCTGCCCGCAGGACCGGCTTTGCGAGGGCAACTGCGTCATCGAGACGTCGGGACACGGCGCTGTCACCATCGGCAGCGTCGAAAAGTTCATCGTCGACACCGCCTGGGCGGAGGGCTGGGTGCGGCCGCTGGTGCCCACTGCCGACCGGTCGGGCCAGTCGGTCGGCGTGATCGGCGCCGGGCCGGCCGGCCTCACCGCGGCCGAATATCTCCGGCGGCGCGGGTATGACGTGCATGTCTACGACCGCCACGACCGCGGCGGCGGCCTGCTCACTTACGGCATCCCTGGCTTCAAGCTTGAGAAGCACGTCGTCATGCGGCGGCTGGCGCGGCTCGAGGCCGGTGGCATCGTCTTCCACTACAAGCACGCCGTCGACAGTCTCGCGGCATTGCGGGCGAAACACGACGCAGTGCTGATCGCGACCGGCGTCTACAAGGCGCGCGACGTGAAGGCGCCGGGCGTCGGCGCCGACGGCGTCGTGCCGGCGCTCGACTATCTCGTCGCGTCGAACCGCAAGGGTTTCGGCGACGACGTTCCCGATTTCGACAGCGGCCGGCTGAATGCCGCGGGCAAGCACGTCGTCGTCATCGGCGGCGGCGATACCGCGATGGACTGCGTGCGCACCGCGGTGCGGCAGGGCGCCAAGTCGGTGAAGTGCCTCTACCGCCGCAATCGCGCCAACATGCCGGGTTCGCAGCGCGAGGTCGGCCACGCCGAAGAAGAAGGCGTCGAGTTCGTCTGGCTGTCGGCGCCGAAGGCATTCGACGACGTCGACGGCACCGTCGCTGGCGTGCGCGCGCAACAGATGCGGCTCGGCGCACCCGACGCCAGCGGCCGGCGCGCGCCGGAGGTAGTCGAAGGCGGGGATTTCCGGGTGGAAGCCGATCTCGTCATCAAGGCGCTCGGCTTCGACCCAGAGGATCTGCCCACGATGTTCGGCGCGCCGGAGCTTGGTCTTACCCGCTGGGGCACGCTCCGCACCGACCACAAGACGATGATGACGAGCGTGCCCGGTGTGTTCGCCGCTGGCGACATCGTGCGCGGCGCCAGCCTCGTCGTCTGGGCAATCCGCGACGGCCGCGATGTCGCGAAGGCGATGCACCAGTATCTGGCGGCGCAGGCCGGCAAGCAGGCGGAAAGGAAGGCGGCATGACGATGGCAACCGAAGCCGAGCGCCTGCGCCTCGCCGCCCAGGGCATGTACCGCCCCGAGTTCGAAAGCGATGCCTGCGGCGTCGGGCTGATCGCCGCAACCGACGGCAGGCCGTCGCGGCGCGTCGTCACGCTCGGCATCGACGCCTTGAAGGCAGTGTGGCACCGCGGCGCGGTCGATGCCGACGGCAAGACCGGCGACGGTGCCGGCATCCATGTCGAGCTGCCGGTCAGGTTCTTCAACAAGCATATCGAACGCACCGGCCACCGCCCCAGGCGCGACGCGCTGCTGGCGGTCGGTCAGGTGTTCCTGCCACGCACCAACCTTGCCGACCAGGAAACCTGCCGCACGATCGTCGAATCGGAGATCATTGCCTTCGGCTACCAGATCTATGGCTGGCGGCAGGTGCCGGTCGACACGTCGGTGATCGGCGACAAGGCAAAGCTGACGCGGCCCGAAATCGAGCAGATCATGATCGCCGGGCCGCACCCCGGCGACAATTACGATCGGCAGGACGCGTTCGAGAAGGACCTCTACCTCATCCGCCGCCGCATCGAGAAGGCGATCGTCGCCGCGCAGATCCAAGGTTTCTACATCTGCTCGCTGTCGTCGCGGTCGATCATCTACAAGGGGCTGTTCCTCGCCGAGGCATTGTCGGTGTTCTACCCCGACCTGATGGACGAGGCGTTCGTCAGCCGTTTCGCGATCTATCACCAGCGGTATTCGACCAACACCTTCCCGACCTGGTGGCTGGCGCAGCCGTTCCGCTGCCTTGCCCACAACGGCGAGATCAACACCATCCGCGGCAACAAGAACTGGATGAAGAGCCACGAGATCAAGATGGCCGCGCAGGCGTTCGGCGACCTGTCGGAGGACATCAAGCCGGTGATTCCCGCCGGCGCGTCGGACACCGCCGCACTGGATGCGACGTTCGAAGCGATGGTGCGGTCGGGCCGCGATGCGCCGACGGCGAAGCTGATGCTGGTGCCCGAGGCCTGGAACAAGGACACGACGCTGACGCAGGCGCACCGCGACATGTACGCCTTCTTCGCGAGCGTCATGGAACCGTGGGACGGCCCCGCCGCGCTCGCCATCACCGATGGCCGCTGGGTGGCGGCGGCGGTCGACCGCAACGCGCTGCGCCCCATGCGCTACACGCGCACCAGCGACAATCTGCTCATCGTCGGTTCCGAAACCGGCATGGCCGTGGTGCCCGAAACCACGGTCGTCGAGAAGGGCCGGCTGGGTCCGGGCCAGATGATCGCCGTCGATCTCGTCGAAGCGAAATATTATGACGACCGGGCGATCAAGGACCGCGTTTCTGGCGAGGCCGACTATGCGGCGCTGATCAAGGGCTTCACCAATTTCAGCGACGTGCCCGGTGGCGACGCGCCCGAACCCGCGTCCGCCTACGATCCCGACGAACTCCGCCGGCGGCAGGTAGCGGCGGGTCTGACCCTGGAGGACATGGAGCTGATCCTCGCGCCGATGGTCGAGGACGCCAAGGAAGCGGTCGGCTCGATGGGCGACGACACGCCGCTTGCGGTCATCTCGGCGAACCCGCGCTGCCTGTCGCACTTCTTCCGGCAGAACTTCAGCCAGGTCACCAACCCGCCGATCGACTCGCTGCGCGAGACGCGGGTGATGAGCCTGAAGACGCGCTTCTCCAACTTTGCCAATATCCTCGACAAGGATGCGAGGCAGCAGGGCGTGATGGTGATGGAATCGCCCGTGCTGACCAATCGCGACTGGGCGCGGCTGCGCGCCCATTTCGGCGATCAGGCCGCGATGATCGACTGCACCTATGACGTGCACGGCGGCGCCGAGGCGCTGCGCGCGGCGATCGCGCGCGTCCGTGCCGAAGCCGAGAGCCTCGTCCGTCAGGGCAAGAGCCAGCTGTTCCTGACCGACGAGGCCGTCGCGCGCGACCGCGCCGGCATCACCATGATCCTCGCCGCCGCCGGCGTGCACACGCACCTCGTTCGCAAGGGCCTGCGCTCGTTCGCGTCAATCAACGTGCGCTCGGCGGAATGTCTCGACACGCACTACTTCGCCGTTCTGATCGGCGTCGGCGCAACCACGGTGAACGCCTATCTCGCCCAGGAATCGATCGCCGCGCGTCACGCCAAGGGGCTGTTCGGCAAGCTCGATCTCGACACCTGCGTCGCCCGCTACAAGAAAGCTGTCGAGGACGGCCTGCTCAAGATCATGTCGAAGATGGGCATCAGCGTCATCTCGTCGTACCGGGGCGGCTACAATTTCGAGGCGGTTGGGCTGTCGCGCGCGCTGGTCAACGAGTTCTTCCCCGGCATGCCCGCGAAGATCTCTGGCGAGGGCTCGGAATCGCTGCACTTGAACGCGTACGACCGGCACATGCTCGCCTTCGACGAGGACGTGACCGCACTCCCCGTCGGTGGCCTCTATCGCTACCGCGCCAATGGCGAGGCGCACGCCTATCAGGCAAACCTCATCCACTTACTGCAGGAGGCAGTCGCGAACGACAGCTATTCGCAGTACCTGCAGTTCAGCCGCGGCGTCCGCGACCTGCCGCCGATCTACCTGCGCGACCTCCTTGAGTTCAACCATGTCAATCCGTCGCTGCCGGTCGAGGAGGTGCAGTCGATCGCCGAGATCCGGAAGCGCTTCGTGACTCCCGGCATGAGCCTCGGCGCGCTGTCGCCGGAGGCGCACGAGACGCTCGCCATCGCCATGAACCGCATCGGCGCCAAGGCGGTATCGGGCGAAGGCGGCGAGGATGCGGCGCGCTTCAAGCCCTATGCGAACGGCGACAACGCCAACTCGGTCATCAAGCAGATCGCCAGCGGCCGCTTCGGAGTCACTGCCGCGTATCTCAACGCCTGCGAGGAGATCGAGATCAAGGTGGCGCAGGGCGCGAAGCCCGGCGAGGGCGGCCAGCTTCCTGGCTTCAAGGTCACCGAGATGATCGCGCGGCTTCGCCATTCGACGCCGGGGGTGACGCTGATCTCGCCGCCGCCGCATCACGACATCTATTCGATCGAGGATCTGGCGCAGCTCATCTACGACCTCAAACAGATCAACCCCGACGCGCGCGTCTGCGTGAAGCTGGTGTCGTCGGCGGGAATCGGCACCGTGGCGGCTGGCGTCGCCAAGGCGCACGCCGACGTCATCCTTGTCTCCGGCAACGTCGGCGGCACCGGCGCATCGCCGCAGACTTCGATCAAATACGCCGGCACGCCGTGGGAAATGGGGCTGTCCGAGGTCAATCAGGTGCTCACACTGAACGGCCTTCGTGGCCGCGTGAAGCTGCGCACCGACGGCGGCATCAAGACCGGGCGCGATGTCGTCATCGCCGCAATCCTCGGCGCCGAGGAGTTCGGCATCGGCACGCTGTCGCTCGTCGCCATGGGGTGCATCATGGTGCGGCAGTGTCACTCAAACACCTGCCCCGTGGGCGTCTGCACGCAGGACGAGCGGCTGCGCGCGAAATTCAGCGGCAGCCCGGAGAAAGTCATCAACCTGATGAGCTTCATCGCCGAGGAGGTGCGCGACATCCTCGCCAGCCTCGGCTTCCGAAGCCTCGACGAGATCATCGGCCGCACCGAACTGCTGCGGCAGGTGAGCCGCGGCGCGGAGCACCTCGACGATCTCGATCTGAACCCGATCCTTGCCAAGGTCGATGCGCCCGACAGCGAGCGGCGCTGCAACCTGGCGGGCAAGCGCAACGAGGTGCCCGACAGCCTCGACGCGCAGATGCTCGTCGACGCGAAGGCGGTTTTCGAGCGCGGCGAGAAGATGCAGCTGACCTACAGCGTGCGCAACACGCACCGCGCGGTCGGCACGCGCTTCTCCTCGGCGATCACCCGGAAGTACGGCATGACCGGCCTTGCGCCCGGCCACGTTCACGTCCGCCTGCGCGGTTCCGCCGGCCAGTCGCTCGGCGCGTTTGCCGTGCAGGGGCTGAAGCTGGAGGTATTCGGTGACGCCAACGACTATGTCGGCAAGGGGCTGTCGGGCGCGACCATCGTGGTGCGGCCGCTCGTGTCCTCGCCGCTGAAGTCGAACGAAAACACGATCATTGGCAACACCGTGCTCTATGGCGCCACCGCCGGCCGGCTGTTCGCCGCCGGCCAGGCAGGCGAACGCTTCGCCGTCCGCAACTCGGGCGCGACAGTGGTGGTCGAGGGCTGCGGCGCCAACGGCTGCGAATACATGACCGGCGGCACCGCGGTCATCCTCGGCCCCGTCGGCGACAATTTCGCCGCTGGCATGACCGGCGGCATGGCCTTCGTCTGTGACACCGCCGGCGACTTCGCCACGCGCGTCAACCCCGACAGCGTCGTCTGGCAGCCGGTCGCCTCGAGGCACTGGGAAGGCGTGCTGCGCGGCCTTGTCGAGCGTCATGCCGACGAAACCGATTCGGCGTGGGCGCAGTCGATTCTCGATGACTGGCGGACGGCGCTGCCGCGTTTCGTCCAGGTCTGCCCGAAGGAGATGGTGTCGCGGCTGGCTCAGCCGCTCGACGACGCCGCGGCGGTCGCGGCCGAGTGACCGTGCCCGACATCATGGCCGTTTGCCGCCCGCACGAGGGCGTGTGGCGGGGCAGCTATATCCACATGGACACGGCAGGGGCCATCGTCGACCGCCACGAGGCGGAGATCGTCAACGCCTTCCCGGTCGACGGTCCCTACGCCTATGTACAGACCAGCCGCTTCATCTGGCCCGACCGCCGCGAGGAGCATGTCTTTCCCGGCGCGCTCAAGGACAACCGGCTGTGGTGGCAAACCGAGCGCCTCGTCGGCCACGCCTTCGTCAGCGACGACGCGCCGGACGCGCTGTTCCTGCGGTTTCGCCGCGTCGACCTTGCCGGCATCGAGATTCTCGAGATGATCCAGATGGCATCAGCCGCCGGCATCCGCATGCGCAGCTGGCAGTGGCTCAGGGACGGTGTGCCGTTCCGCCGCACCATCATCGATGAACGGCGCGTATCGAGCCGGGTTTAGGCGTTGCGGTAGCGGCTGCCGCATCGCTATGACGGCTCCGCATCATGTGGCGCCTTTACCAATATCCGCTCTGTCCATTTTCGCGGAAGGTCCGCCTTGCGCTGGCCGAGAAGGGCGTCGCGTTCGAGATGGTCGCCGAGCTGCCCTGGCAACGCCGCGACGAGTTCATCGATCTCAATCCGGCCGGGCAGACACCGGTGCTCGTCGGCGACCGCGGCGGTGTGCTCGTCGACAGCGCCGCGATCTGTGAGTTTTTCGAGGAGACGATCGAGCGCGCCCCGCTCATCGGCGCCAGCGCCGCCGACCGCGCCGAGGTACGCCGGCTTGTCGCCTGGTTCGACCAGAAGTTCTATGCCGAGGTCACGCATCTGCTGCTTGGCGAGCGCATGTTCAAACGCCTTGTCGAGCGTGTACCGCCCGATGGCAGCGTGCTGCGCTGCGCCGGCCGGAACCTCGAATATCACCTCGGTTACCTGGAATATCTGCTCGACCATCGCCGCTGGCTGTCGGGACCGACGATCGGGCTTGCCGACCTTGCAGCCGCAGCGCATCTCAGCGTCGTGGACTATCTGTCCGCGCTCGACTGGAAGGGGCACGGCGGCGCCAAGCAGTGGTACTCGGTGATCAAGTCACGCCCGGGTTTTCGACCGTTGCTCACCGACCGGATGGACGGACTGCCGCCGCCGGCGCACTATGACAAGCTCGACTTCTGACCGGTTGCAAAGGAACCCGCCCTGGCATGAGCAACACCTCTCCCCTTATCGTCGGCATGGGTGGCACCGCGCGCGCCGGCAGCACGTCTGAACTCATCGTCCGCAGCGTGCTTGCCGAATGCGAGCGGCTGGGGGCGCGGACGCAGCTGTTCGACGGTCTCGCGCTCAGCCTGCCGATGTATACGCCGGGGGCCGCCGACCGTACGCCCGAGGCGGCGGCGCTGATCGACGGGCTGCGCCGCGCCGACGGTATCGTGCTCGCCTCGCCGGGCTATCACGGCAGCGTGTCGGGGCTGATCAAGAATGCGCTCGACTATGTCGAGGACATGGCGAAGGATGAACGCGCCTATTTCGAGGGCCGCGCCGTCGGCCTCATCGCCGTTGCAGCGGGCTGGCAGGCGACGGGCACGACACTGGCGACCTTGCGGGCGATCGTGCACGCGCTGCGCGGCTGGCCGACGCCAATGGCGGTGACGATCAATTCGATGTCGCCGATCTTCGGTGACAACGGCGAGATTGCCGACGAGGCGACGCGCCGCCAGCTTTGCGTGCTCGCCGGCCAGGTCGTCCACTTCGCCCGACTGCAGGCGCTCGACGACCTTGCGCGCGACGCGCACGCCGCGGAGTCACCCGAATAGCGGTACGCCGCGCGTAACGTCGGCAGTCGACGCCAGTGCTTGCCTTGCGGGGCTGACATCGATCCCGTGCAGCCTGCGGCGCTGCAACGATTGTCATGCCGACGCGCGACGGAGCGTTGACCTGCCGAGGCTGCACCGCTCGCCTGGCGCGCCAGGTCCGGGGTGCGCCGGTGAGCTGGTGTTTGTTCTGTTCGAGCGGAATCGGTTTCAACCATCCGCTCATCCCGACCAGAAGTCGTGCGAGGGCTGCAACCTGAACAGGACAGACCCTAGGTCATGCACTCATAAATCGCTAGCCATGTGAGGCGAGATTTGATTCA
>CAYVVV010000107.1:0-9110 GCA_964455325.1 uncultured Sphingosinicella sp.
GCGCCTGCGCGGCGCCCGGCCGGACGAGGTCGCTGTCAGCGCGCGCACCAAGCGCAAGGCCGAGGCTGTCGAGCAGGATCGACTTGCCGGCGCCGGTCTCGCCGGTCAGTACGCAGAGACCGCCGCCAAACTCGATCGCCAGAGCCTCGATGACGACCACGTCGCGGATTTGAAGCGCGCTCAGCACGCCCGCAGTTAACCGACGTGCTTGTTGACGAGCGCGTAGCTGCGCTCATACCACTTCGACCCTGGGAAGTTATAACCGAGCGCCGCGGCGGTCTTTTTCGCCTCTTCCTTGAGGCCGAGCGACAGATAAACCTCGACCAGACGGTGCAGCGCCTCCGGCGTGTGGCTGGTCGTGTCGTAGGTGTCGATGACGTTGCGGAAGCGTGTCGCGGCGGCAAGGTACTGGCGGCGCTGCTGATAGAAGCGGCCGATGTCCATCTCCTTGCCAGCGAGGTGGTCGCGGGCGAGGTCGATCTTCAACCGGGCATCGGCAGCATAGGGCGTGTCGGGGAAGCGCCGCACGACCTCGGTCAGCGCCGACAGCGCCTGTCCGGTGATCTTCTGGTCGCGCTGAACATTGGCAATCTGTTCATAATAGCTGACCGCGATCAGGTAATATGCGTAGGGCGCATCGCGATTGCCGGGATGCAGCGACAGGAACCGCTGCGACGACGTGATCGCCTGCGAATAGTCACGCGCGAGATAGTAGGAAAACGCGCTCATCAACTGCGCGCGCCGCGCCCAAACCGAATAGGGATGCTGCCGCTCGACCTCGTCGAAGATCAGGGCCGCCTGCTTGTACTGGCCCTTGTCGAGCGTGTCCTTGCCGAAATTGTACAGCGTTTCGACATCGCGCGCGATGTAGCTGCGGTCGGCGACATCGGGGCCGCCGCGCCCGCGCGCGCACGCGGCCAGCGAAACCGCAATGGCGGCAAGGATGAAGGCGGTGCGGCCGAGGCTGCGAGGCGTCGTCATGGCGCACTCCTTAGCCGCTGCCGTGCGCGCCGCCAAGCGTCTGGTGGTTGGCGACAAGGCGCGGTTACCGCTATGACGTCATTGCCGTGCTCAACGTCCTGACGCTTTCGACGCTGTATCCGAATCGCGCGCAGCCGAACTTCGGCAGCTTCGTCGAGCGGCAGACGCTGCGGCTCGCGAGTCAGCCGGGCGTCAACCTCAGCGTGATCGCGCCGATCGGGCGACTGCCACTGCCGATCGGACCCTATGCCGCGCTGGCGTCGGTGCCGGCACATGACGTCCGCGGTGGCGTCGATGTCGCCTATCCCGGCTTTTCGCTGATCCCGGCCATCGGCTGGCGTCTCAACCCGCGCCTCGTCGAACGTGCCGTGCGACGGGCGCTGGCCGAGACCGGCTTTGCGCCCGATGTCATCGATTGCGAGTTCTTCTGGCCCGACGCGCCGGCCGCCGTCGCGATCGGCGCGGCGCTCGGCATACCCGTCTCGCTGAAGGCGCGCGGCTCCGACATCCGGCTTTGGGGGCAGCGGCCGGCAGCGCGGCGGATGATGTGTGCCGCCGCCGCCGCCGCGCAAGGCATCCTTGCCGTGTCGGAGGCGTTGAAGGCGGACATGGCCGCGATGGGCATCCCCGTCGAGCGTGTCCAGGTCCATTACACGGGTGTTGAACTCGACCGGTTCGGATCGGTCGACCGCAGCGCGGCCAGGGCGGCGCTCGGCGTAACGGGTCCGCTGCTGCTCGCCGTCGGCAATCTCGTCGCGCTGAAGCGCCACGCGCTGCTCGTTGACACGATGGCGCTGCTCCCCGAGGCGACCTTGCTGATCGCCGGCGACGGGCGGGAGCGGCAGCGCCTGCAGACGCGGATCGCCGAGCGCGGCCTTGGCAATCGCGTCCGCCTGCTCGGCAACGTACCGCACGACGACATGCCGACGCTGATGGCGGCCGCCGACGTGTTCGTTCACGCGGCGTCGAGCGAAGGCCTCGCCAACGTCTGGATCGAAGCACTGGCAAGCGGCACGCCGGTGGTCACAACGAGCGTCGGCGGCGCCGCCGAGGTGATCGACCGTCCGGCGGCAGGCTGCCTCGTCGACGATGCCGCGCCCGCCAGCTTTGCGGCAGCGATTGCGGCCATTCTCGCCGATCCGCCGGCACCGGGCGACGTGCGCGCGGCGGCAACACGCTTCGACTGGGCGACGAATACCCGTACGCTCCGCGACCACCTCGCAGCGCTGACGCGATAGTCGCCCGCGCGCAGGCGGGCTATGGCCGTGCGATGCGCTCGGCTGTGCCGGCCTCGGGCGGAACGAAGGTGTTCGGACCGACACCGGTCCACAGCAGCAGCGGTCCGGCGACATAGATCGACGAATAGGTGCCGATGAAGATGCCGAGCAGCATCGCCGCGGTGAACCCGAACAGCACGTCGCCGCCCCAGATGAGCAGGGCGCCCAGCGCCAGCGCCATCGTCAGCGAGGTCATGACGGTGCGCGCCAGCATCTCGTTGATCGACAGGTCGAGCAGCGGCAGCATCTCCATCTTTCGGTATTTCTTCAGATTCTCGCGGATGCGGTCGTAGTTGACGATGGTGTCGTTGAGCGAATAGCCGATGATGGTCAGGATCGCAGCGACGATGTTGAGGTTGAATTCAAGCTGCGTCAGCGCGAAGAATCCCAGTGTCACCAGCACGTCGTGCACCAGACTGACCAGCGCGCCGATGCCGAACTGCCATTCGAAGCGGAACCAGATGTAGGCGGCAACGCCGAGCATCGCGAGGATCGCCGCAAGCGTGCCGTCGCGGATCAGTTCACCCGAAACCTTGCCCGATACGGTCTCGACACGGCGGAAGCTGGCATCCGGGAATGCCTCGCTGATCCCTGCCTGGACCCTGGCGACAACCCGCTGCACCGCCTCCTCGTCTTCGCCCTCCGGCAGCGGCAGACGGATCGACACGACGTCGGGGGCGCCGAATTCCTGGATGCTGCCTTCGCCAACGCCGAGCCGATTGACGTTGGCGCGCAGCGCGTCGATGTTCGCCGGCTGCTCGAACCCGACCTCCATCATCAGCCCGCCGGCGAAGTCGACACCATAGTTCAGCCCGCGCGTCAGCAGCAGCACGACCGACGCAACGGTCAGCAGGCCGGTCAGTCCGACGGCGACCCAGCGCCATTTCAGGAAGCCGATGTTGGTGTTGTCGGGAACAAGTTTCAGCAGGCGCACGGCGGTCTCCCTCAGATCGTGATTGCGGTCGGCCGCGCCCGGCGCAGCCAGCTGGCCACGAACAGCCGTGTTACCGTGACCGCGGTGAACACCGAGGTGATGATGCCAATCGTCAGCACCACCGCGAAACCCTTGATCGGGCCTGACCCGAGCCACATCATGATGATCGCAGAGATGATGTTGGTGAGGTTGGCGTCCCAGATGGTGCGGCTCGCCTCGCGATAGCCGGTCTCGACCGCGTTGACGATGCTGCGCCCCTTGCGCAACTCCTCGCGCAGCCGCTCGTTGATCAGCACGTTGGCATCGACGGTGGCACCGATCGTCAGCACGAAACCAGCGATGCCGGGCAGCGTCAGCGTCGCCTGCAACAGCGACATCGCCGCGACGATGAGCACGACATTGAGTACCAGCGCGATGTTCGCATAAACCCCGAAGCGACCATAGGTGACGAGCATGAACAGGATCACCGCGGCCACGGCGATCACCGAGGCGATCGTTCCGGCGCGGATCGAGTCGGCGCCAAGATCGGGACCGACGGTGCGCTCCTCGACAACCTGAAGCTCGACGGGAAGCTTGCCCGATCGCAGCAGGATGGCGAGCTCGTTCGACGTGGTCGCGTTGAAATTGCCCGAAATCTCGCCCGATCCGCCGAGGATCGGCTCGTTGATGTTGGGCGCGCTGATGACCGTGTTGTCGAGGATGATCGCGAACGGCTTGCCGACATTCTCCTGCGTCACGCGCGCGAACTTGCGCCCGCCGACGCTGTCGAAGCGAAACGTCACCACCCAGCGGCCCTGGCTGAGCGCCGACTGGGCGTCGATCAGCTGTTCGCCCGAGATGATGGCGCGGCGCTTGACCGCGATCATCTGGCCGGTTTCGGCGCTTGGCAGCAACTGACTGCCAGCGGGCGCGCGGCCGGCGGCGACGTCTGCGGGATCGGCCTCGGTGTCGACGAGCTTGAATTCAAGCTTGGCGGTCTTGCCAAGCAACGCCTTCAGCGCCGACGGATCCTGCAGGCCGGGAACCTGCACGACGATGCGTTCGTCGCCCTGGCGGATGATCGTCGGCTCGCGCGTGCCGAGTTCGTCGATACGCCGCCGGATCACCTCGACCGCTTGCGCCATTGCGCTTTCGATCGCCTGCGCCTGGCCGGCGTTGGTCGGCGTCAGCACGACACGATTGCCGTCGACCACCTCGACGTTGAAATTGCGCTGGCCGGTGACGCCGATCGGCGTCGACAACTGGCGCATCAGATCGACCGCGCGGTCGACGTCGTCGACGTTGCGCACCAGAAAGCTGACGCGGCCGCCGCGGTTGCTGACGTCCCCGACATCGATGCGGCCGCCGTCGGCGCGGCGCAACTCGGCGAGCGCGTTGTCCTCGATGGTGTCGAGCGTCGCACGGGCAAGGCCGCGCGTATCCGCTTCGAGCAGGATATGGCTGCCGCCGCGCAGGTCGAGCCCAAGGTTCATCCGGTCCTTCGGCGCCCATTCGGGCCAGGCGGCGACGGTCCGTTCGGAAAAGGCGTTCGGCAACGCGAACACCAGGCCGGCGAGGAGCACGGCAACGATCGCTGCGATCTTGGCCTTCGAAAACTCAAGCATGCTGGCGTTCGATCCTCAGCCGGCGGTATCGTTGGCAGGCTTCGCCGAACCCGGCAGCCGTACTTCCGACAAGGTCGCCTTGACGACACGCACCCTGGTCTGCGGCGCCAGCTCGACCTCGACCTCGTCGTCGCCAACCTTGGCAACCTTGCCGATAAGGCCACCCGCCGTCACCACCGTGTCGCCCTTCTTCACCGCGGCGATCATTTCGCGGTGCGCCTTCATGCGCCGCTGCTGCGGGCGGATGAGCAGGAAATAGAAGATGGGGATGATCAGCAGGAAAGGCATGATCGCGTTGAGGAAGGCCGCACCGCCCCCAGGCGCGCCAGCTGCGGCTTGCGCATAGGCTGGAGAAATGAGCATGTTGGACAGACTTTCGAAAAGCTGGAGCCCCGATTTGGCGCGCGACTATACAAATGCAAGAGCCGGACGCAATGGAAACGCCTGAGGCCGCTTCATCGGATGTGTTCCAGCGCATCGCCGACGCGCTCGAACGGCTGTCGCCGCCGCCGGCTGGCAGCGCCGACATCGGTTCGGCTCCCGCCTTTGTCTGGGACGCGGGACTTTTGCGCGCGGTGCCGGTGTTCGACGCACAGCCGCTGGCGCTGTTCGTCGGCATCGATGTCCAGCGCGCGGCGCTGGCCGAAAACACCGCGCGGCTGGCGCGGGGGCTGCCGGCGCACGACGTGCTGCTGTGGGGCGCGCGGGGTATGGGCAAAAGCGGCCTCGTCAAGGCCGTCGTCGCCGACCGCCAGGCCGCCGGCGGCAATATCGCGCTGATAGAGATCGAACGCGACGACATTCCGGGCATCGCGACGCTGCTGCGCCGGCTCGACGGTGTCGATCGTTATTTCGTGCTGTTCTGCGACGATCTCAGCTTCGATGCCGACGAGCGCCACTACCGCCGGCTGCGCTCGCTGCTCGAGGGCGGTGTCGAGGCGCGCCCGTCCAACTGCCGCTTCTACGTGACCTCGAACCGCCGCCACCTCGTCCCGCGCGAGCACGTCGAGAACGAGGCGGCGACCGCGATCAATCCGCGCGACGTGCTCGACGACAGGCTGGCACTTGCCGACCGCTTCGGCCTGTCGCTCGGCTTCCATGCCTGCGACCAGGCCACCTATGTAGCGATGGTCCGCGCCTATGCCGAACGCCACCGGCTGCCGCTCGACGAACGCGACGCGATCGCCTGGGCAACCGGCCGCGGCGGCCGCTCGGGGCGCGTCGCCTGGCAGTACATCCAGGAGCTCGCCGGCCGCGAGGGGCGGCGGATCGTTTAGCGCCAGGCTTTCAGGAACAGGTCGACGACGCGCGCGACGTGGGCGTCGATCTGCGCCGGGGTGAACGGTTCGACGCCAAGTTCGATGTGCATGACCGGCTGCCCGCGCCAAAGCGCAAGAATGTCGCGCGCCGCCTGGTCGGCGTCGGCAACGACGACATCGCCGCGCCGGCGCAACCCGTCGATCAGCGCGGCCAGGCGGCGCGACGCGTTCTGCACCGCGCTGGCGTAGAACAGCGGTCCCAGCTCCGGCGCCCGCTCGCGCTCTTCGACGATGACGCGATGCGCGCCGATGGCGTCGTCGCTGAGCACCAGCGCCAGGAACCTGCGACCGGCATCGATGAGCGCGTCGCGCGCCGTGACGCGCTCATCGAGCTCAATGGCGATCGCATCCATCATCGTCACGCATTTGCGCTCGATGACCGCCGCGAACAGCGTCGCCTTGCTGCCGAAATGCTTGTAAGCAGTGAGCTTGGAAACGCCGGCAGCCCTGGCGATGGCGTCCATGCTTGTCGGAGCATAGCCCGACGACAGGAACAGCGCGTTGGCGGCATCGAGGATGGCGCGGCGCTTGGCGAGGTCGAGTGGACGCCCGCGCGCCGTGTTCGTTGGGGAAGCGTTCACCTATGTTGCATTATAATTTGTGAACTGTACAGTCCAGCATAACAACTGAGTCAAACTCGGGGGGTTCTCAGGCATGCGGTTGCGGACTGGTGCACTATGGGCGGCGCTCGCAGTCGCGGCCTGTTCAACCGAATCGCCGTCGCCTGCCGACGAGCCGCCCGTTGCAGTGCGCGTCGCCGCGGCGACCGCTGCTGACGCGGTCGACCGGTTCGTTGCGGTCGGCACCGTGCGGCTGCGCCGCGAAGGCACGCTGGGGTTTTCCTCGCCCGGTCGCGTCGCTGCCATTCTCGTCGACGAGGGCGATCGTGTGAAGGCGGGCCAGGTGCTCGCGACGCTCGACCTCGCCACCGTCAACGCCGACCTTGCCGCTGCGTCGGCCGAACGGACGCGTGCCGCAGCCGAACTGAAGCGCGTGCGCGAGCTGTTCGCCAAGGGCTGGCTGACGCAGGCACGCGTCGATACGGCCGAAGCCGCGTATCGCGCCGCCGCCGCCAGCACCGACGCCGCCGCCTACGCGGCACGCACGGCGCAGATCCGCGCGCCCGCAGACGGCATCATCCTGTCACGCGATGCCGAAGCCGGCCAGGTCGTGCCGGCGGGGGCCGCCGTCGTCAGCTTCGGCGATGACAGCAAAGGCTTTGTGCTGCGGGCGCCGCTGACCGACCGCCAGGTCGCCGGCCTGACGACGGGTGGCAGCGCGGAAGTGCGGATCGCCGCGCTTGGTGCCACGTCGATGACCGGACGGATCGTCGAGATCGCCGGCCGCGCCGATCCGGCGACGGGAACATTCGACGTCGAGGTCGCGCTGCCGCCCGATCCGCGCCTTCGTTCAGGACAAATCGGCGACGCGGTGTTCGCGCGCGCCGTCACTTCGCGCGGAACCGCGGTCGTCGTGCCGTCGAAGGCGGTGTTCGCGGCGCGCGCCGGCGAGGCGTTTGTCTATGTCGTCGACGCAGCCGCCGGCCGCGTTCGGGCGCGCAAGGTGGTTCCCGGCGATACCGGCGATGACGGCACGATCATCCTTGCCGGGCTGGCCGCCGGCGAGCGCGTCGCGACGACGAACCTGCCGAAACTGCGCGACGGCACCCCGATCAAGCCCACGACCGCGGCGGCGCGATGAAGCTTGCCGAACTTGCGATCGGCCGCTGGCAGCTGACGCTGATCCTGTTCGCCTTGCTGTCGGCGCTCGGCGTCAACGCGTTCCTGGCAATCCCGCGCGCAGTCGACCCGCACCTCGACATTCCGGTCGTGCTCGTGGTCGCCGTCCAGCCCGGCGCCGACGCCGGCGAGATGGAAGAGACCGTCGCCAAGCCGATCGAGGAGGTGCTGCAGGGCCTCGACGATGTTGTCGATATCGAATCGACGTCGACGGATGGCAACGCCGTCATCTTTGCCGAGTTCGAATGGGGCAGCGATCCCGACCAGAAGTTCGACGAGGTCGAGCGCGAGGTCGGCGCGATCCGCGACCGGCTGCCGGCGGGTCTCGCCAGCCTCGAATTCAGGAAGATCCGGACCAATGACGCCGCCGTCGTCCAGCTTGCGCTGGTCAGCGAGGGCGCCTCGTGGCGGCGCATGGAGAAATACGCAAGCGACCTTGCCGAACGGCTGGCGCGCGTCAACGGCGTCCGCAGCACGGAGATCAAGGGCCTTCCCGATCCCGAGGTGCGCGTCGCCATCGACAGCCGGCGGCTCGCCGAACTGCGTGTGCCGACAGCAACGGTAGTGGATGCGCTGAAGAGTGGCGGAGTCGATCTGCCGGCGGGCGCCGTCCATTCGGGCGACCAGCGGCTCAACGTCGACGCCGGCGGTGCCTACCGAACGCTGTCGGAGGTTCGCGCAGTGCCGATCCGCGCCAGCGACGGCGCCATCGTCCGCGTCGGCGATGTTGCGACGGTCGACTGGGCGACCGAGGAGCGCGCGCACGTCACGCGCTTCAACGGCAAGCGCGCGGTGTTCGTCACGGCAATGCAGAAGGACAACTACAACGTCCTGAAACTGCGTCGCGACCTTGATGCCGCGCTTGACGAAACGCGTGCGGTGCTGCCGCCCGACATCGCGATGGAGATCGGCTTCGACCAGTCGAAGGACATTCGCAACCGGCTCGACACGCTGGCGCGCGACTTCGGCATCGCCGTCGGTCTCGTGCTTGTCACCCTGCTGCCGCTCGGTACCCGCGCTTCGCTCATCGTCATGATCTCGCTGCCGCTCAGCCTGGCGACCGGCGTGCTGCTGATGGACATCGGCGGTTTCTCGCTGAACCAGCTGTCGGTATCGGGGTTCATCCTCGCGCTCGGTCTCATCGTCGACGACTCGATCGTCGTCACCGAGAACATCTCGCGCCACCTGCGCATCGGCGATTCGCGCTCGCGCGCAGCGATCGAGGGCACGCGCGAGATCGCGGCGGCGGTGTTCGG
>CAYVVV010000108.1:0-9056 GCA_964455325.1 uncultured Sphingosinicella sp.
GGTGACGTCGGGGCTGCCGGCGTCGCCCGGCGCAGCGTCGGGCATCATCGCCTTCGACGCCGACGAGGCCGAGCGGCTGGCGGCGCTGGGCGAGGATGTGATTCTTGTTCGCATCGAGACCAGCCCGGAGGATATCCACGGCATGCACGCGGCGCGCGGCATCCTGACCGCGCGCGGCGGCATGACCAGCCACGCCGCTGTGGTCGCGCGCGGCATGGGCCGGCCGTGCGTGTCGGGGGCGGGCGCGCTTACCATCGACATGGAGGCGCGGGTGATGCGCGTCGGCGGACGGACGTTCGAGGAGGGCGACACGATCACCATCGACGGCGGCACCGGCGAGGTGATGGCGGGCCGCGTGCCGACGATCCAGCCCGAACTCGCCGGCGACTTCGGGACACTCATGGTCTTCGCCGACAAGGTACGGCGGATGAAGGTCCGGACCAATGCCGAGACGCCGGCCGACTGCGAAGTGGCGCGGAAGTTCGGCGCCGAGGGCATCGGTCTCTGCCGCACCGAGCACATGTTCTTCGACGCGCGCCGGATCACCGCGGTCCGGCAGATGATCCTCGCCGAAACCGAGAAGGGCCGCCGCGCGGCGCTCGACAGGCTGCTTCCCGAACAGCGCGGCGACTTCGCCGAGATCTTCCGCATCATGGCTGGGCTGCCGGTGACGATCCGGCTGCTCGACCCGCCGCTGCACGAGTTCCTGCCGCATCGCGAGGAGGATTTCCTCGACGTCGCGCAGGCGTCGGGGGTGTCGATCGACGTGCTGAAGCGGCGCGTCGCCGAGCTCAACGAGTTCAACCCGATGCTCGGCCATCGCGGCTGCCGGCTCGGCATCACCTATCCCGAAATCTACGAGATGCAGGCGCGTGCCATCTTCGAGGCGGCGACCGACGTCGCGGCGGAGACAGGCGCGGCGGTGGTGCCCGAGATTATGATCCCGCTGGTCATGTCGCCGCGTGAGCTCGAGCTGATGAAGGCCGTCGTCGACGGGGCAGCGGAGGCGGTGTTCGCCGAGAGCGGCAAGCGGCTCGACTATCTTGTCGGCACCATGATCGAGCTGCCGCGTGCGGCGCTGATGGCGGACGCCATCGCCGAGCACGCCGCGTTCTTCTCGTTCGGCACCAACGACCTTACCCAGACTGCGCTTGGCATCAGCCGCGACGACGCCGGCAAGTTCCTGTCCGCCTATGTCGACCAGGGCGTGCTGGCCAAGGATCCGTTCGTCAGCCTCGACATCGATGGCGTCGGGCAGCTGGTGCGGATCGCCGCCGACAAGGGCCGGGGCGCGAAGGCGCCGCTCAAGCTCGGCATCTGCGGCGAGCACGGCGGCGACCCGACCTCGATCCGCTTCTGTGAGGAGGTCGGTCTCGATTATGTCAGCTGTTCGCCCTACCGGGTGCCGATCGCGCGGTTGGCGGCGGCGCAGGCGGCGCTGCGGGCGCGCGGCTAGACCGCGATCGGTTCAGATTGAATCAATCTGAACCGTGAATCGCTGTCTAAGAGTATGAATAGAGACTGATTCACGTTTCAGGTGGAAGCGCTGTGCGCTTCCACCTGAAACGATCAGGCTCTAGGATCCTCCTTGGCCAGCGCCCGCTGGTAGCCGTCGCGCGCCTGCAGCCGCTGCCAGTATGCGGCAACGTTGTCGGGAAACGCCCCCAGGCGCAGCGTTTCCGCAAGCTGCAATGCGTAGCCGAAGGCGATGTCGGCGATGGTGAAGCGGCCGGCGGCGACGAACGCGCGGTCGCCGAGCAGTTTCGAGGCCGCCTTCAGCCGCGAGAAGAACCATTGCGTATAGTCGGCCGCCGCCTGCGGCAGGCGCCGCGCCTGGGGTTCGAGCTGCGTGTAGCGGAGCACGATCGTCTGCGGGAAGGTCATCGTCGCGTCCGACTGGTAGAGCCAGTTGAGATAACGGCCATAGTCAGCCTCGCCGGACGCAACCGCGAGCGGCGTCGGACCATAGCGGCCGACGAGATAGGCGCAGATGCCCGTCGACTCGGTCATCAGCGTGTCGCCGTCGGTGAACGTCGGCACGGTGCCGAACGGATTGAGATCAAGATAGCCCGGCTCGGTGAAGCGCGGCGGAAAAGCCATCAGCTGCAGGTCGTAGTCGAGGCGCATTTCCTCAAGGCACCAGAGCGGCCGGAACGAGCGCGCGCCGACGCAGTGCCAGAGCTTCATGCGCACCTGCCGAGCGTCACCGGCGGCGCACCGTCGCGGCTCAGCGTCATCAGCCCGTCGGCGGGGTAGGTCATCACCCACTGCTCGCGCTTGACCGCGCCCTCGGCGACGCAGACGGCACGGCGGCGCTCGTCGCCCATGCCGGCGTCGGGAGGCAGGATGTCGCAGCGCATCTCGCCGACGTTGGTTCTCAGCTCATCGGCCCAGAAGCGCCACCACGCCGTCGTGCATTCGCTGGCGCGGGCAGCCCAGCGGCCAACGTAGCGCGGCGGCGGCGGCAGCTGTGTTGCGGCGGGCGCGGACGCCGATGCCTTGGCCGGCGCGCTTGCGGGCGGCGGCGTCGGCACAGCATTGTCACAGGCCACCAGCAGCGGCACGATCGCGAGAACGGCGCGCATCAACTGTCGCCGAGCTTGCCGTAGCGCGCTTCGTATTCGGTGATGCGGCCGGCAGCGAGCAGCTTCGCCTGCTCGATGAGCTGGTCCTTCTCGATGCGGCCGCGAAAGGTGTCGAGCTTGGCGTCGACGAGCTTCACCTCCTCCGGCGACCAGTCGGCGATCTGCGCGAAGTAGAACACGCCGATCTCGCGCAGGCGTGCGGCGAGGCGGGGGCCGACCCCCTTCAGCAGCGAAAGGTCGTCGGTCGGCCCGATCGGCGCGTCGAGGAAGGTGGGCAGCTTGCGCCCGGGCTTCCATCCTACGCCAACGGCTGGCGCGGCCGACTGCTCGACGATCGCCTCGACGGCTTCGGCCTTGCGCGCGGCTTTCTCCTTGCGCAGCCTGTCGACCTCGTCAGCGAGCGGTTTCACCTGGTCGCGCGCAGCAGCTAGCTCGCGCTCGAGCCGGGCGACCTCGTTGCTGGCGTGTTCGAGCCGCGCGCTGATGGTGTCGCGTTCGAGGCGCAGTTCCTCAAGCCTGGCGGTGCCGCGAAACGCGAACCAGCCGATGGCAAGACCCAGCACGAGCGCCGGCAGACCGTAGCTGAGGAGCGCGACCGTATCCATCATCCGTCCCTTGTCGTTGCTTGGCGGCAGTCGTGCAACCTGATAGCGCGGCTATCGCCAAAGCCAAGGAGGCAAATGTGTCCGGTCCGCTGCAAGGTCTCAGGGTGCTCGACCTGTCGCGCGTGCTCGCCGGGCCATGGGCGACGCAAATCCTGGCCGATCTTGGTGCCGAGGTGATCAAGGTCGAGCGACCGGGCACGGGCGACGACACGCGCGGCTGGGGACCACCGTTCGTCGCGGGCGCCGACGGCACGACCGGCGATGCTGCCTACTTCCTTGCTGCGAACCGCGGCAAGCGCAGTCTTGCCATCGACATCGCCGACCCGCGCGGCGCCGCGATCGTGCGCGCGATCGCGGCAGCGGTCGACGTGGTGGTCGAGAACTTCAAGGTCGGCGCGCTGGCGCGCTACGGACTCGATTACGCCGCATTGGCCGCGGTACGGCCAGATCTGGTCTATTGCTCGATCACCGGCTTTGGGCAGGACGGCCCCAACGCCGACAGGCCCGGCTATGACTTTGTCATCCAGGCGATGTCGGGACTGATGAGCATCACCGGCGCTGCCGAAGGGCAGCCGACCAAGGTCGGCGTCGCCATCTGCGACATCACCACCGGACTTTACGCGACGATCGCGATTCTTGCCGCGCTGCGCCATCGCGATGCGACCGGCGAGGGGCAGCACATCGACATGGCGCTGTTCGATACCACGCTTGGCTGGATGGCGAACCAGGCGATGAACTATCTCGTTTCGGGCAAGGCGCCGTGCGCGATGGGCAACGCGCATCCCAACATCGTGCCGTACCAGGACTTCGCGACGGCGACGCGCCGCATTGCCGTTGCCGTTGGCAACAACGGCCAGTTCCGTGCGTTCGCGGCGGCGCTCGGCAGGCCCGAGTGGGCCGACGACACGCGCTTCGCGACATCGGCGGCTCGCGTCGCCAATCGTGCCGCGCTGGTCGCCGCGATCGAAACGGTGCTGACCACCGCGCCTGCGCGGCACTGGCTCGCGGCGCTCGACGCCGCCGGCGTTCCCGCCGGCCCGGTCAACACGCTCGAGCAGGCCTTCGCCGAGCCGCAGACAGCAGCGCGCGGCCTTGTCATCGAACAGCGGCATCCGCTGGCCGGCAGCATCCGCACGATGGCACAGCCGATGCGCTTCTCGCGCACACCGGTGGACCACGGCGCGCCGCCGCCGCTGCTCGGCGCCGACAGCCGCGTCGTGCTGCGCGCGGCGGGCGTCGGCGACGCCGAGATCGAAGCGCTGGTCGCGGCGGGCGTGGTCGGCGTGCCCGACGACCGGTCGACTACTGGGTGAAGTTGTCAGCGATCGCGCAGGCCGCCGGCCCCAGGATCACGACGAACAGCACCGGCAGGATGAACAGGATCAGCGGCACCGTCATGATCGCCGGCAGCCGCGCTGCCTTCTCCTCGGCGCGCATCATACGTTCGTTGCGGAACTCGGCCGACAGCACGCGCAGGCTCGACGCCAGCGGCGTACCGTATTTTTCGGTCTGGATCATCGTCGTGACGACACCGCGCAGCGCTTCGAGATCGACGCGCATCGACAGGTTCTCGAACGCCTGCCGGCGGTCGGTGAGGAAGCCGAGCTCGATCGCGGTCAGCATGAACTCGTCGGCCAGCTCGGGGTAGCCGTTGCCAAGCTCCCTGGCGACGCGGTTGAAGGCGGCATCGACGGTGAGACCGGCCTCGGCGCAAATGACGAGCAGGTCGAGCGCGTCGGGCAGGCCCTTGCGGATGGCGTCGGAACGCTTGGTGATGAGGTTCTTGACGAACAGGTCGGGGCCCTTGTAGCCGGCAAGCAGCGCACCGCCGACGGACATCGCCTTCTTCGCCGACGAAAAGTCGGGGAACATGTTGAGGACATAGACCACGATCGCGGCGATGGCGCCGAGCGCCACCGGCAGGATCATGCGGCCGAACAGCATCATCACGACGGCGTCCTTCGACCGGATGCCCGCCTGCATCAGCTTGACCTCGACGAGCTTCGCCTGCTCGTTCTGCATCACCGAAAGTTTCTTCAGGATGCCGCGCATGAAGTCGGTGGCTTCGGCCTTGGTGGCGACGCTTGCCCGTCGGCGCGACGCGGTGATTCCCGCCTTCAGCTGTTCGCGGCGGTCCTGCAGCGCCTTGACGCGGCCGCGCATGGGATCGCGCACGGTCGCCGCCGACCAGATCGCGACCATCACTGCAAACGACGCCAGCGCCGCCAGCAGCGTGGCGAGATCGGTCGCCGTCATCCCGAGGAAAAGCGTATCCTGTTCCATCAGATCTCGAAGCTCACCATCTTGGCCATGATGAAGGCGCCGATCGACATCCAGACGAGGCCGCCGAAGCCGGCCACCATCAGGCGCGGATCGCTGAAGAACGGCATCAGGTAGCTGGGGCTCATCGACCAGACGAGCGCGAACACGATGAATGGCAGCGAGCCGACGATGTAGGCCGATGCCTTCGATTCGGATGACATCGCCTTGATCTTCAGCTTCATCTGCGCGCGTTTCCGCAGCACGTCGCCAAGGTTGTTGAGCGTTTCGGCAAGATTGCCGCCGGTCTCGCGCTGGATCGACAGCGTGATGACGAAGAACTGGAATTCGGGCGTCGCGAGGCGGTTGGCGGTTTCCTGCAGCGCCTGTTCCATGGTGCGGCCGATGCGGATCTTGTCGGCGACCTGGCGGAACTCGTAGCCGACCGGATCGAGGATCTCCTTGCCGACGACACCGATCGATTCGGAAATCGGCAGGCCCGACCGCAGGCCGCGCACGAGCAGATCGATCGCGTCGGGAAAGCGGTCGTTGAACGCCTTGATACGTTTCTTGATGAGAAACCCGACCGTCGCATGGGGCAGCGCGAGGCCAAGGAACAGGCCGGCGAACAGCGCCAGCGCAATCGGTGCGCCAAGGCTGGTCAGCAGGATGGCAAAGATCACCGCGAGGGCGACGTTGGCTGCGGCATACTGACCGAAGGTCCACGACTTGCCCGTGCGCTCAAGGCGCGTGCGCAGTGCAGCACGGTTCGGCACGAAGCTTGAAAAGACGTTGTCGAGCCTGTTTTCGCGCGTCGCCAGGATGCGCCGCATCTGCGCCTGGGCGAGCACCTCGCGCGAGCCGGAATAGCGTTCGCGCACCTGCTGCAGGCGCTTGCTAGCGCGCTTGGCATCGCCGTCGCCGGTCATGAGGATGATCATGACGAGCGACAGGAAGACGCCGCCGAAGATCAATGCGATGATGACGTCCCGGCTCATGCGACACACTCCATCAGGGCGCGGCCAAGGCCGAAATACTCGGCGCGTTCGTAGCAGTGCGGACGCAACCCCGAACTGACGAACTGGCCACGCAGTTTGCCGCGCTCGTCCTCGCCGTCGAACCTGTAGAGGAAGAGGTCCTGCATGGTGATGACATCGCCCTCCATCCCGACGATTTCGGAGATGTGGGTGATGCGGCGGCCGCCGTCGCGCATGCGGCTGATCTGGACGATGAGGTTCACCGCGTCCGAGATCTGCTGCTTGATCGCCATCGGGCTGAGGTTGAGGCCGGCCATGTTGATCATGTTTTCGAGGCGGGTCAGCGCCTCGCGCGGGCGGTTCGCGTGCAGCGTGCCCAACGAGCCGTCATGGCCGGTGTTCATTGCAGCGAGCAGGTCGAACGCCTCGCCGCCGCGAACCTCGCCAAGGATGATGCGGTCGGGCCGCATGCGCAGCGCGTTCTTGACCAGGTCGCGCATGGTGACCTGGCCATTGCCTTCAAGGTTGGCCGGGCGCGTTTCCAGGCGCACGACGTGCGGCTGCTGCAGCTGCAGCTCGGCGGCGTCCTCGATGGTGACGATGCGCTCACCGGGATCGATGTTGCGCGAGATGGCATTGAGCATCGTCGTCTTGCCTGAGCCGGTGCCGCCCGAGATGAGGATGTTGAGGCGGCAGCGCCCGGCGATGTTGAGGAACTTGCACATGTTGGGCGACATCGAGCCGCCCTCCATCATCGTTTCGAGCGTCAGCTTGATCTTCGAGAACTTGCGGATAGAGATTGCCGTGCCATCGATCGCAAGCGGCGGGATGACAACGTTGACGCGGCTGCCGTCGGCAAGGCGCGCGTCGCATATCGGCGAGGTTTCATCGACGCGTCGACCGACGGCGTTGACGATGCGCTGCGCGATGTTGAGCAGGTGCGCGTCGTCGCGGAACTTGACGTCGGTAAGACTGATCTTGCCCTTGCGTTCGGCATAGACGGTGTTCGGCCCATTGACCATGATTTCGCTGACGTCGTCGTCGGACAGCAGCGGCTCGAGCGGCCCCAGGCCGAGCATGTCGTTCATCAGCAGCGTGACGAGGTCGCGCTGCTCGCGCTGGTTGAGGCCGATCTTTTCCTGGACAAGAATCTCGGAAACGACGTCCGAAATCTGCTCGGCAAGTTCGCCGCGCGTCAGGTCGGCGATGACGCTGGCATCGATGCGTTCCATGAGCAGCGGATGCACGCGCTCCTTGGCGGAAATGACGCTGGCCGCGCTGGCGCTCGTCGCGCGCGCGGCGCGTTCGGCGGCCTCGGTTCCGGGTGACGGCTTCAGGCCGCCGACCATGTTGATCAGCTCGTTGAGCAGCACCGTCACGGTGTCGCGGATCTGACTGTCGTCGACGGTGATCGCCTGGCTTTCGGCGAGCCGCTTGATCATGTCCTCGAGCTGTGCCGCGAGTTCGCCGCGGCGGCGGGTGCGCGTCTTCTCGACGGGGAACAGTTCGGGCAGCCGGGGTGACAGCACTTCGTGCAGTTCCCAGACGCAATTCGCGGTGCTGCGCCCGCGCGGCGCCTCGACGGGCTTCGACAGGCCGAAGTCACCGGCGTCGGAAACCAGCGGCCGCCGCGCTCCCGCCATCGCAACCGGCGCCGCAGCCGGCGACTGGCCGAACGCCTCGCCGGTTGCCACCGCCAGCCCGCTGCGCTTTCCGAACCCCTTCGGCGTCATGCCCCACCCCAAGAAACGTGCGCCCGACCCGACATCGCCGGCGCGCGATTACTTCTTGCCCGACGCTTTCGCGGCGCCCTTTGCCGGCAGCAGGCTGCGAACCTTGCCCATCAGCGACTTCGCCTCGGCGGCATCCTCGGCGTCGCCGACCTCGCCCGCCAGGATCGACATCAGCGCCTTGAAGCCGCTGCCGAGCTTACCGCTGCCGGCAACCGCGGCGAGCGCCTTGCCCTGCTTGGCGGCGCTGACCGCCTGCTTCGGTTCCAGCGGCAGCACGACATCGATGCCGCGCTCGATCGACGCCTCAAAGTCCTTGCGCGCCACCTCGGGCGGCGGATTGGTGCCGACGCGGTTGGCGACGATGGTGATCTTCGCCTGCGGGGCGTTGGCCTTGAGGAAGCCGAGCAGCCGGATTGTGTCGCGCGTCGCCGCCAGCGTCTGTTCGGTGACGACGACGACGTGATTGATGTCGCCGATCAGGTGCGGATTCTGCACGACGAGCGTGCGAGGCAGGTCGACGACAACGGTTTCGAACGCGCCGCGCATCTCCTCTTGCAGATGGTAGAGCGCCGCGCCGTCCATGATCAGCGGATGGCTGATTGACGCTTCGGCCGACAGCACGGCGAGCTTGTCGCCGACGCGGACCATGGCGCGTTCGATGAACAGGCCGTCGATGCGGCTTGGATTCTCGAGCGCGTCGGTAAGGCCGCGACCGGGCTCAAGATCGAAGGCGAGCGCACCGGTGCCGAACTGGACATCGAGATCGAGCAGCGCCGTCGAGCGGCCCTGTTCGGCCGACAGCCACGCGATCGAGGTGGCCACGACCGAGGCGCCGACGCCGCCGCGCGCGCCGATGACCGCCATCGCGATATGCGGCCGGTCGCTGGTCTCGGTGTC
>CAYVVV010000109.1:0-9047 GCA_964455325.1 uncultured Sphingosinicella sp.
AACCTGTAGCATGACGTGCTGTTCTCGGTTCACCGCCACTGCTGATTCAGCCTTCACGTGTCGCAACACATATGGCAGTATTCAATTGTTTAATGCTCAATGTCGCATGATTCGCGGCGTTCGTGTTTGTTTTTCTGACCCAAAGCGCAACTAAAACAACAAGATCCACAGTCGGGGATTGATCCAATCTCAAAGGGGGTTTTGTTGTGACGCACTCAAAATATCTAACCCTGCTTTGCTGCACCTTGATTTCGGGATGTGCAGGCGGCGGAGCCGGACCGCTCGGAATCGGTGCAATCATTGGCGACAGAAATCTCGGTGCGGCAGAACCTCTTTTTTCGGACCACGAGGAAAAGTGTTTGGTGCGTGCCGACGAGCTACTTTCCGCATTCTTTGAAGAAACAACAACAAGCTCCAGCCAATCCAGTGACGGACGCAATGCCGATTGTGTCGAACTGTCGAGGAAAATGCGGACCGTTCTGCGCGCGCCCTCGGAAGCGACAACGCCGTCGAGCGACGTCACTCGTCTGACCTATACTGATCGCCAGCGGAACGAGACAATCGATGCGATGATTGCTTCGTCGAACCTGAAGTGCAACCGATACCTGGAACTGCTCAAGAATGCCGATGGCGCTTGGAACTCGGGCATTGGAATTGCGTCGATCGTTACCGGAGGTCTCGGCGCATTCGTCGCCGGAGGTCTCGGCGCATTCGTCGCCGGTGAGGATACAGCGAAGGCGCTTTCGGGAACAGCTGCAATTCTGTCTGGTTCACGTGCGGCGGTTAACGAAGTCTACTTGAACAACCTGACCATCCATGTGGTCGCAGCCGCCATCGAAAAGGTTCGCATTCGCGAACGGCAGAAGATCACCAACCGACAGGAATGCGATGTCCGGCAGTACACGTTGATGCGTGGCGTCGAGGACGCTTTCAATTACCATCGCACCTGCTCGATCATTGCCGGGCTCGCTGAGACGGCACTGGCGGTTCAGCGCAGCGATAACCCAGGCGTCGCGGAAATGCGCAAGGCGCTTACCGAATATGCGAACTTCGCCCGGCAGGTCGATGAAATCGGTGCTCAGGGTACGATCACCGAAGTCTCGACAGCAAGTCCGGTTCCGTCGTTCGACGACGCAATCGCTACCCGAACGGAGTTGGCGAGCGCCGCAGCCCGTGCTGCCGCTGCGCACAAGGCTTTCGCTGACGCGAGTGAAAAACTCGATCCAGGAACGAAAATAAAACTCGAAAAAAATCTCCAATCGGCAAAAATATCCGGTGACAAGGCACAAATCCACGAAGCTCAAACGAAACTGACCAACTACATGAAAGATGTCAACGAAGCCAAGGCGGAGTTCGACCGAGCAGCGGAAAAGCGCAATGCCTTGCAACGACAGCTATCCGGCCAACTACAGCAATTGGCCAGCTTTGCGGTCGGGCACGCGAACAATGTCGAGCCAGAGACCCGGGCGTGTCCGTTCAATGTCGCACGGTCGATGTAGGCGTTAGATCGCTCTCGCACCGTGTAGCGCGGATCGTCGGACGGAGTGGTGCATTGCGGCTATCAAACAGGCCGCCGCGCGCGCAGCGCCTGCGCGATGGTGCCTTCGTCGAGATAGTCGAGCTCGCCGCCAACGGGAACGCCGTGCGCCAGCGTCGTCAGCCTGGCGCCGGTTCCCGCAAGCCGTTCGGCAAGATAGTGCATCGTCGTCGCGCCCTCCATCGTCGCGTTCATCGCGAGCACGACCTCCTCGATCCCGCCGCCGCCGACGCGGCGGACCAGCGCATCGATGGCAAGATCGTCGGGACCGATCCCCTCCAGCGCCGACAGCCGGCCGCCGAGCACATGATAGCGGCCGGGAAACAGCCGCGACCGGTCCATCGCCCAAAGGTCGGCGACCTCCTCGACGACGCAGAGCAGCCGCGCGTCGCGGCGCGGATCGACGCAGATGCCGCACGGGTCGCGCGTGTCGACATTGCCGCAGACGCCGCACGTCGAAAGGTTGCGGTCGACCGCCGCAAGCGCGGCGATCAGCGGCTTCAGCGCCGTCTCGCGCCGTTTCAGCAGGTGCAGCACCGCGCGCCGCGCCGAGCGCGGGCCAAGCCCCGGCAGCCGCGCCATCGCCTGCGTCAGCGCATCGATTTCGGGTGACGACATGGCGGCAAGCTATGCGGCCGGGTGCGCCGGCTTGCAAGCGTCGCGCGCGGCGTCTAGCCAGCCGGCATGCGCGTCATCTTCATGGGAACGCCCGATTTCGCGGTGCCGGCGCTCGCCGCGCTGGTGGCGGCTGGCCACGCGGTTGTCGCCGTCTACACGCAGCCGCCGCGCCCGGCGCGGCGCGGCCAGCACCCGACACCCTCCCCCGTCCAGCGCGCCGCCGAGACGCTCGGCCTCGAGGTGCTGACGCCGGCGAACTTCAGGGACGAGGCCGACCGCCTCGCCTTCGCCGCGCACGACGCCGATGTCGCCGTCGTCGCCGCCTATGGCCTCATCCTGCCACAGGCGATCCTCGACGCGCCGCGGCTCGGCTGCATCAACATCCACGCCTCGCTGTTGCCGCGCTGGCGCGGCGCGGCGCCGGTCCAGCGCGCGATCCTGGCCGGCGACGCCGCAACCGGCATCACCATCATGCAGATGGAACGCGGGCTCGACACTGGCCCAATGCTGCTCGCCGAGGCGACCCCGGTCGATTACAAGACAGCCGGCGACCTGACCGCCGAGCTTGCCGAGATGGGCGCCCGGCTCGTCGTGCGCGCGCTCGCCGAATGGCCCGCGGCGACGCCACAGCCGGCGGACGGCGTCAGCTATGCGGCGAAGATCGACAAGGCCGAGGCCGCGCTCGACCTCACGCGCCCTGCCGATGCGGTCGAGCGCGCGGTGCGCGCGTTCAACCCGGTACCGGGCGCCTTCATCATGGTCGGCAACGAGCGCATCCGTATCCTTGCCGCCGACATCGTCGATGCGTCGGGCGCGCCTGGCAGCGTGCTCGACGACCGCTTCACCATCGCCTGCGGCATCGGCGCGATCCGGCCAACGCTGGTGCAGCGCGCGGGGCGCCAGGCGATGCCGGCGGCAGACATGCTGCGCGGTCTTGCCATTCCCGCCGGCACGCGGCTTGGCGCATGACGCGCTTTTGCCTGACCATCGAGTATGACGGCCGCCCGTTCGTCGGCTGGCAGCGGCAGGACAATGGGCCGAGCGTGCAGGGTGCGATCGAGGACGCGGTTTTCGCCGTCACCGGCGAGACGGCGACGGTCACCGGCTGCGGCCGCACCGACGCCGGCGTGCACGCGCTGGGGCAGGTCGCGCACGTCGACATCGCCAGGCCGCTGACACCGTTCCGGCTCGGCGAGGCACTCAACGCGCGGTTGCGCCCGAACCCCATCGCTATCGTCGACTGCTGCGTCGCCGCGCCCGACTTCCATGCGCGCTTCGACTGCGTCGGCCGCAGCTACCGCTATGACATCGTCAACCGTCGTGCGCCGCTGACGGTGGAGGCCGGATTCGCCTGGCACGTGGCAAAGCCGCTCGATGCGGCCGCGATGCACGACGCCGCGCAGCTGCTCGTCGGCCGGCACGACTTCACCACCTTCCGATCCGCACACTGCCAGTCGCGCAGCCCGGTGAAAACGCTCGACCGGCTCGACGTCGTCCGCGACGGCGCGCGCATCCATGTCCACGCCGCGGCGCGCTCGTTCCTGCACCACCAGGTGCGCTCGATGGTCGGCTGCCTGAAGCTGGTCGGCGAGGGCCGCTGGCGCGAAGCTGACCTGGCGGCGGCGCTGGCCGCGCGCGACCGCGCCGCGCTCGGCGTCAACGCGCCACCCGACGGTCTCTTCTTTGTCGCCGCACGCTACGCCTAAACGTCGGAAACTTTTACGCTTTGACAGCGGTTGTTGCGGCAGCACAATGACGGGGTCGGTAACATACTTAAAATATTCGTGTTTCCCATTTTGGCACAGTCCATGCATAATGAGCGCAAAAAAAAGTCGCGTAAACAACTGTTCAAGCCTTGAACTTTAGACAAGTGCCGGAGCGCCGCCTGAAAGCGGTCGCGGATGTGGTCAGGCAATCCCGCATCAACCGGACAAGGGGTTGAGGATGGCGTCGCAATTCTCGGTCGACCGGCATGTCGCCGCGCGCAATACGATTCTGCTCTGGCTGGGCGTCGCGATCGTCGCCGCCTGCGCAGTGACCCTGCTTACCTACCACGTCCTGCGCGACGATTCGGTCGATGTCGCGGCGACCGCGCCGCTGCTGTCGGAACGCAACTCGACGATGCCGGCGCGCGACCGGCAGGCGCTGCGCGCGGCGATGACCGACAGCACCGCCGCCGTCGCACGTGCCCATGACGACGCGGTCGCCGACGCCGCCAGCGCCACGACTGCGACCCCCGCGCAAGCGCAACCGGCAGCTGCACCACAGGCGCAGCCCGGCGCCGCGAACACAGGCACGCCAGCACGCTGAACGGTCAGGCGGCGAGCGCCGTCGTCGGGCGGGCGGCCAGCGCCGACAGCGCACCATCGAGCATCAGCATCTGCCACAGCAGCCGGCTGTGATCGGCGCGCCCGGCACGGTGCGCAGCCGCCCAAGCGGAAAAGCGGTTCATGTCGAACCAGCCGCTGTCGGCAACCGCCGACCCTGTCGCCAGCGCGGCGACACGGTCGGCAAGCGCATCGCGGAACCAGCGTTCGATGGGCACCACAAAGCCCATCTTGCGCCTGTACAGCACATCGCGCGGCAGGTAAGGCTCCATCGCCTTCTTCAGCAGCCATTTGCCTTCGCCGCCGGACAGCCGCAGGCCGCTCGGCAGAGCTGCCATCCACGCGACGAGTTCGTGGTCGAGCAGCGGCTCGCGCGCCTCTAGACTGACCGCCATCGACGTGCGGTCGACCTTGGTCAGGATGTCGCCGGGCAGCCAGTGTACGATATCGGCATACTGCGCGCGGCCGAGCGCATCGACGGCCGGGGCGTCGCGCATCGTGTCGACATAGAGGCTGCCCGCCCAATAGCCGCCAAGACTGCGCTTCAGCGCATCGGAGAAGAGACGGCCACGCAACGCATCGGGGGTGACGCTGACCGCATGAAAATACGCCGCGCCGTCGTCCATCGCCAGTGCCTCGAACGTCGACTTGGCCCGCAGCGCGCGCGGAGCCCAGTCGAGCTTCGGATAGGCGCGGCCAAGACTGCCGAACAGCCTGCGCCGCAGTCCGGCCGGCAGCAGTCCGCGCACGCGCTCCTCGTTCGCGAAGAGGCGATAACGCCGGTAGCCCGCCATCGCCTCGTCGGCACCGTCGCCCGACAGCGCCACGGTGACGGTTTCGCGGGCGAGTTCGGAGACGCGGAACGTCGGGATCGCCGACGCGTCGGCGAACGGTTCGTCGAACGCAGCCACGAGCCGGTCGATGAGGCCGAAGTCGTCCGCGGTCACCGTCCGCTTGCGATGGTTGGTGGCGTAGCGGCGCGCGATCGCGTCGGCATATTCGGTCTCGTCATGCGCGGCGCTGTCGAACCCGATCGAACAGGTGTTGACCGGCGTTTCGACGAGCCCGGCCATCAGCGCCACCACCGAGCTTGAATCGACGCCGCCCGACAGGAACGCGCCGACGGGCACGTCGGCAACAAGGCGCAGCTCGACCGCCTCGCGCATGCGCGCCGCCAGTTCCTCCGCGAGCGCCGCCGGCGTGCCGGTAACGCTGGCGTCGAAGGCGATGTCCCAATAGCGTTTCGGCCGCGCCCCCGCCTCGCCCCATCGGAAGCTCAGCGTATGCGCCGCCGGCAGCTTGCGCACCGCCGACAGCAGGCACTTGTCGTCAGGCACGTACCCATAGGCGAAGTAGTCCTCGATCGCGCGCGGGTCGATCGCGCGCGACAGGTTCGGCCAGTGCAGCAGCGCCTTCAGCTCCGACGCGAAGATGATACGGCCATCGCCGAGTTCGGCGTAGTAGAGCGGCTTCACGCCCAGCCGGTCGCGCGCCAGGAACAGCAGGCGCTGCCGTTCATCCCAGATGGCGAAGGCGAACATGCCGCGCAGCCGCTCGACACAGGCTTCGCCCCAGGCACGCCAGGCCTCGACGATGACCTCGGTGTCGCTGTCGCGGGTGAAGGTGTGGCCAAGCGCCTGCAGCTGCGCGCGCACTGCACGGAAGTTGTAGATTTCGCCGTTGAAGATGACCTGCACCTTGCCGTCGGCGCTGGCCATCGGCTGGACGCCGCCGGCGATGTCGATGATCGACAGCCGGCGGTGGCCAAGCCCGATCCCCGGAGCGCGATGGTAGCCGCTGCCGTCGGGGCCGCGGTGCGCCAGGCTCTCGGTCATTGTGCGCAGCACACCGTCGGGGATGGCGCGGTGCTCGCGCTGGTCGAAATATCCAGCGATGCCGCACATCGATCTAGCGCCTGCGCTCGATCGTCGCCGCATCGATCGCCGCGTCGACGGGACCGAGCGCGACCGCGAAGCGTTCGATCGCCGGCCGCGCGCTGACCAGCGCGTCAGCCCGTTCGGCGGAGATTACCAGCGTAGCGGCCTGTGTCGGACCACCCAAGAGCTTGGCCTTCAGCCCCTCGATCTTCGCCGTGTAGTCGCTGCCGGTCAGGCGGCCGTTGACGCGGAAGAACTGCCAGTTGTCGCGCACCTGGTCGCGCTGCTTGATCTGCTGCGCGCGGCCGCCCGGCGGCGGCGCGTCGTTGCGGGCCCAGGCCCAGTCCGAATCGGGCGGCAGCAGCCCCTGCTGATAGCCGATCAGTTCGGCGCGTTCGCTCTGCCGGTCGAACACAGCGATGTAGAGATCGATCGGCTGCCCCGCGTCGTCGACATAACGGCCGATCGCTTCGGCCGACGCACCGCGATAGTGCGGCTGCCAGTCCGGCGGCGCGACCTGGCGCCAGCCGTCGATCGCCGGCAGCCGGATCGACGTGGTCACCGCTTCCGCCGGGCGATTGAGCACGGCGCCCGCATAGACGGGAGCGGCAACGACCGCGGCGATCCCTGTCGCCACCGCGACCGCCACGACACGCGCCGATGCCGGTGCCGGCGCCACCGGCTGCAGCGTCGCCGGCGCGAACGCAGGGTCATCGACCGGCCGGTCGAAGAAGCGCCAGCCGGCCGCGATCAGCAGCGCCATGACGATCGCAAAGAAGATCCAGCCATAGATGATGTGGTCGACACCGGCGGCGAACCCTGGCGTCGTCAGGTGCGAAATGTAGATCGTGCCGAACGCGCGAATGCCGTTGGCGAGGATCGACAGCGCGATCGCCGCGGCGACAAAGGCGATGCGCCGGGCCCAGCTTTTGTAGCAGAGGTGCGCGACGAGCACACTGAACGCGATCATCGCGATCAGGAAGCGAACCCCCGAGCATGCCTCCGCGACCTCGAAATTGCCGTTGGGAATGGCGATGAAAACGCCGTCGATGAACGCCGGAATCCCCGACAGCTCGAGCAGCTTGATGCAGATCCACGCAGTCAGCGTCTGCAGCAGCGGCACCAGCTGTTCGCCGGCGGGGATCATGAACAGCGCGTAGAACAGCACGAAGGCGAGGCCGCGCGCGGCGACAAGCCCGAACACCAGCGGCACGCTGACGATGAGCATGCCGACAAGCGCCGCGTGGCGCAGCAGTGCGACTCCGGCCAGCTCGCCGATCAGCCAGCCGAGACCGCCAATGACGAGCAGCCCCGCCGCCGGCAGCCACGGCCGCGGCGTCAGCGCGGCAAGCTCGCGCCGGCGCAGCCAGACCAGGTACGCAAGGATCGGCGGGATCAGCAGGCAGTGACCGAACGTATCGGTGTTCCACCACAGCCCGACGATGTGCGCCACGTCCTGGCGCAGCGCGAGCAGCGTTGCTGCAGCGATCGCGAACCAGGCGGCGGTCGCGGCTTTCCATCCCCTGTCCGCGGATCGGGCAACCGCCTCGACGATTCCGGTCATGTCATTCACGCCGCGACATCCTTTGTCTGCTCCAGCCCAAGCCACGCGTCGAGTTTGGCGAGCTGCGCGTTCCACGCATAGCAGCGTTCGACGAGGCGCCGCGCGTTGGTTCCAAGCCTGCGGGCCTGCTCTGTATCGCCCGCAAGTGCGACGACCGCCGCCGCGAACGCATCGGGCTGGTCGCGAACGACAAGGTCGCGTCCCGGCTCCGCCTCGATCCCCGACCACGCCGCCGTGGTGGCGACGACCGGCCGCGCCATTGCCATCGCCTCCAGCACCTTGTTCTGGACGCCGCGCGCGATGCGCACCGGGGCGACCACGACATCGGCCGCGGCAAGATAGGGACGCACGTCGGGCACGCGACCGGTGACGACGACACCCGGCAGCTTGCCGAGCGCGACGACCTCGGCGGCGGGCTTGCTGCCAACGACATAGAAACAGGCGTCGGCATGGCTGGCGCGGATCATCGGCAGGATCGACTGCGCGAACCAGACCACGGCATCGATATTCGGCCGGTAGTCCATGGCGCCGGTGAACACCATCCGCGGCGACCCGGACAGCGCCATCGCCTCGAACGCCGCGTCGGCAGCGAAATAGCGAAGGTCGACGCCGTTGCCGAGCGCTTCGATGGCCGCCGACGACGACCCCGCCATGCGCCGGAACATCGCCGCTTCCGCATCCGATACAAACAGGCTGCGGTCGACGTGGCGCGCGACCTGCTTCTCGAAGGCGGCGAGCAGCCTTGCCTCGCGCCGGTACAGTGATGACCATGGCCAGCGGCTGTCAGCGGCATATTGCGCGAACTTGTCCGAATCGATGTCGACGAAGTCCATGACGATCGTGCGTGATTCGGCGGTGTGGCCGAGCGCATAGGGTGCCATCTGGCTGGAAAACACGAAGATGCGGTCGATGATGTCCGACTTGATGCGTTCCCAGACCCAGCGCTTCATGGCGCGGTCGTCGTAGAGCGCGACGCTGAGCGGCAGCTCGCCCCGCCAGCCGCGCCATGCCCGTTGCAAGCGGTCACGGTGGCGGAGTTCGACGAGCTTGACCGTCTTGCACATCGCCCGCAACGCGTCGGCATGGGCAAGGTCGTCGCGATCATCGACGAACGCACCGAGATG
>CAYVVV010000110.1:0-8839 GCA_964455325.1 uncultured Sphingosinicella sp.
GGCGTCAACATCACCTACAAGATCCTCTACAACGACGCCGTGGCCATGACCGGCGGCCAGCACGTCGATGGCCCGATCTCAGTCGCGCAGATCGCCGCGCAGATGAAGGCGGAAGGCGTCGCCGACGTCGTCGTTTTGACCGAGGATCTGACCCGCTATCAGGGCGCGACGGTTGCCGGCTCGGTGCGGGTCCTGGATCGCGACTATCTGCCGGCGATCCAGAACCAATTTCGCGACACCAAGGGCACGACCGTCATCATTTACGACCAGACCTGCGCCGCCGAAAAACGCAGGCGGCGCAAGAAGGGCGAGTTTCCCGATCCAAACCGCCGCGTCTTCATCAACACCGCCGTCTGCGAAGGCTGCGGCGACTGTTCGGTGCAGTCGAACTGCGTCTCGGTGGAGCCTGTGGAGACCGAATTCGGCCGCAAGCGCCATATCAACCAGTCGAGCTGCAACAAGGATTACAGCTGCCTCAAGGGCTTCTGTCCTAGCTTCGTCACCGTCGAGGGCGCGACGATCCGCAAGGCGAAGGTGACCGACGTCGACCTGTCGGGCGTGCCCGAGCCGGTGCTGGCGTCACCAGGCGACGGCTACAACATCTTTGTCACCGGCATCGGCGGCACCGGTGTGCTCACCATCTCGGCACTGCTCGGCATGGCCGCGCATATCGAGGGCAAGGCGTCGACCACCGCCGACATGGCGGGCCTCGCGCAGAAGGGCGGCGCCGTCTACAGCCACGTCCGCCTCGCCGACAGCAACGCCAGCCTGCTGTCCCCGCGCATCATCGCCGGCTCCGCCGACCTCGTGCTTGCGTTCGATGCGGTCGTGGCGGCTGACAAGGCGGCACAGAACCTGATGTTGCCGAGCCGCACCGCGGTTGTCGCCAACGCCAACATCGCCCCGGTCAGCGACTTCGTGCGCAACCGCGATCTTGATTTCCAGCAGGCGGCGATCGAACGAGCGATCCGCAAGGCGGCGAACCCCAACGCGACGACCTTCATCAAGGCCGACGAGATCGCGACGGCACTGCTCGGCGACGCCATCGGCACCAACATGCTGATGCTGGGCTTCGCCTGGCAGCAGGGTCTCGTGCCGCTGCGGCACGAGAGCATCGAGGCGGCGATCGAGCTCAACGGTGTTGCCATTCCCTTCAACAGGCGCGCCTTCTCGCTCGGCCGCTTGCTGGCGCACCGGCCGGATAGGGTGATGGCGATGGTCGAGGAGGCGAGGGGGCCGGCACCCGAACCAGTGTCGCAGACGCTCGATGAACTCATCGCCCGCCGTGTCGCCGACCTGACCGCCTACCAGAACGCCGCCTACGCCGAGCGCTATGCCAAGAGGATCGCGGCAGTGCGTGCCGCAGAACAGGCGGCGAAGCCCGGCAGCGAGTGTCTGACGCAGGCTGCCGCGCGCTCACTGTACAAGCTGATGGCGTACAAGGACGAGTACGAGGTCGGGCGCCTCTACACCGACGGCCGCTTCATGGCGCAGCTCGCGCAGCAGTTCGGCGGCGATTTCCGGATGAAGGTGCAGCTGTCGCCGCCGCTCTTTGCCCGCCGCGATCCGCGCACCGGCCGTCCTCGCAAGTACGCGTTCGGCGGCTGGATCATGTCGGCGTTCCGGATGCTGGCGAAGCTGAAGGGCCTGCGCGGCACGCCGCTAGACATCTTCGGCTACAGCCACGAGCGCAGGGCGGAACGCGCCGCGATCATCGAATTCGAGGCTGATCTTGATCGCCTGATCGCCGGCCTGCGTGCCGACAATATCGATCAGGCGACGGCGATCGCAGCGCTGCCGTTGGATGTGCGCGGCTATGGGCCGGTCAAGGAGGAAGCGTCGAGGAAAGTGGCGGCAAGGCGCGACATGCTGTTCGCACACTGGCCCGGCGAACAGGTGCGCGCCGCTGCATGACGCGCGTCGTTGCGGCGGCGGACGACCTTCGTTATCAGCCGGCCTATGGCGAACGCCGAAATCGGAACGCTCTGGCTGATCGGATGCGGCAATATGGGTAGCGCCCTGCTGCGGCGTTGGTACGAGGACGCGACAGCTGCCAGCATCGTCGTCGTCGACCCGGCAGGACCGGCGGTACCCGATGGCGTCACCTTGCTGCCGGTACTGCCCGCGCCCGGTGCGCTGCCGCCGCCGGATGTCGTCGTGCTCGCGGTGAAGCCACAGGCCGCCTCGACGGCATGCGCTGGCTTACCTGCTGTCGTGGGACCGTCGACCGTTGCCGTCTCGATCATGGCCGGCACGCCGCTTGCCAACGTCAGGGCCTTGGCCGGTGTTACGGATGCGGTTCGCGCAATGCCCAACACGCCCGCGGCGCTCGGCAAGGGCGTGACGGCGCTTTTCACTGGCGCCACCAACAAATCGGTGAGCGCAATGGCTGAAATGCTGTTCAGCCCCGCTGGCGCGACGGTGTGGCTGGATTCCGAAGGCCAGTTCGATGCGGTGACCGCGCTGTCGGGTTCGGGGCCGGCCTATGTTTTCCGCTTCATCGAGGCACTTGGCGCGGCCGGCGAGGCGGCCGGGCTTCCCGTCGATCTCGCCGAATGCCTCGCCCGGGCGACCGTGATTGGCGCGGCGGCGCTGGCAGAGTCCGATCCGCGCGGCATTGCCGAACTGCGGCAGGCGGTGACCTCGCCGGGAGGAACGACTGAGGCCGGGCTCGAGGCGCTCGACTCTGACCCCGGGCTGCCACAGCTGATGCGAAATACCATACGCGCCGCGGCCACACGGTCGCGCGAACTCGCCGACAACCGCTAGCGCCGCTCGTCCTGCAACGCTCCGACGGCCGTCCGCAGCTCGGCCGGCAACAGTCCGTTGAGAACGGTCCAGAAGCCGCCGACCGCCTGCTGTCCGGCCTCCGCATAGGCGGCTGCCATGCGCTGGCGCAACAGGTCGAACAGTTCGGCCTCGAAGGCCCGGCCGGCTTCGGTCAGGTAGAGCAGACGCTGGCGACGGTCACGCGCACCGACCCTCTGCTCGACGAGGCCGCCGCCCTGCAGGTCGATGAGCACGCGACCCAGCGACTGCTTGGTGATGTCGAGCAGCCGCAGCAGCGCCGATACCGTCAGCCCCGGTTGCCGCGCGATGAAGTACAGCGCGCGGTGATGCGCGCGCCCATAGGGCGTCCCGGCCAGCCGATCGTCGGCGCGCTTGATCAGGCTGGAGTAGCCGAAGTACAGCAGCTCAATCCCGCGGCGGACTTCGGCCTCGCGCAGAAACAGGGGCGATGGTGGCGGAAAAGCGTCAGCCATGTTGACGTATCTTGCACAGAATGTTACGCACGACAAGTCAAACTTGAAATATTCGCACGACCGGCTGCATAAAAGAGGCCCTGATGACCGACCTGACTTATGACGATCGCGATGGCTGGATCTGGTTCGATGGCGAACTGGTCCAATGGCGTGACGCCAAGGTCCATGTGCTGACACATGCGCTGCACTACGCATCGTCGGTATTCGAGGGGCAGCGTGCGTACGGCGGCCGCATCTTCAAACTGAGCGAGCATAGCCAGCGGCTGATCGATTCGGCCCGGATTCTTGGCATGGACATGCCCTGGAGCCGCGAAGAGATCGACGACGCGTGCAATCTGGTTCTCGCCAAGGCGGGTTACAGCGAGTGCTATCAGAGGCCGGTTGCCTGGCGCGGCAGCGAACAGATGGGCGTCGCCGCGCAGAAGACAAAGACCCACCTCGCGATCGCCTGCTGGCAGTGGCCCGATTATTTCGGTGACGCCGCCGAACGCGGGCTTCGGCTCAACATTTCGCCGTGGCGCCGTCCGGCGCCCAATACGGCGCCGACCAAGGCCAAGGCGTCGGGGCTTTACATGATCTGCACGATGGCGAAGCACGCCGCCGCCGACGCCGGCTTTGACGACGCGCTGATGTTCGACTGGCGAGGGCAGGTCGCCGAGGCGACCGGGGCGAACATTTTCTTCCTGAAGGACGGCGCATTGCACACGCCGACGCCTGACTGCTTTCTTGACGGCATCACGCGGCGCACGGTCATCGACCTTGCCCGCGCGCGCGGCGTCAAGGTGGTCGAACGGGCAATCTGGCCAGAGGATCTGGAATTTTTCGAGCAAGCCTTCCTGACCGGCACGGCGGCGGAAGTGACCCCGATTCGGTCGATCGGCCCCTGGAGTTTCGAGGTCGGACAGTTCGTCAAGGACTTGCGCCGCGACTATCTCGACGCGGTCTACGGACGACTGCCGAATGCGCTTGCGTCCGAACGCATCGGTTGAACCAGAAAACAACACAGACGATCGCTTCTGAACATTATGAGCTTGATTTTCGCTACGCTTGTTTGATAGCGCAGCGTCGCAAGTTAACGAATAATTAGTGAAATGACCGGAAAAAACCGGCAGTCATACTCGGGCCAGATTTATGACCGCGCACAACAAGTTTGCTTCAGCCTTCCTGACCGGCGCAGCCTTCATCCTGACGCCATCACCCTTCGCGCAGGGGCAGGCGAACAGCGCCGTGCGCATGAACCATGTCGACCAATCGATCGTTGGGGGCGACATCGATTCCCGGACGCGCGCGCAACTCGATGCCTACGATGCGTTCGCCATTGCAGAGGTTGAGCAGCTGAGCCGGCGCGCTTCGCGCTGATCCCGAACCGGCAGGGGGCGCGCACCTGCGCGCGTTGACGACCCGTCGGCGCCTATCTATCAACCACGTAATTTGCACGATGTTCGGGAGCCTTTTTCCATGCCTTACTCGCGCGACGGGTCACGGCGCGTTGAAGCGTGGCCGGTGCGGCTGATCGCGGCCTGCTGCATCGGCCTCGTCGCTGCTCCAGCCACGACGCAGGTCGATCCGCGCGTGCTCGAGCGGCTGCAGGGAACGCTCGGCGCTGGCACGGCAGGCGCCGGCGCGCAGGTCGACCGCGCGCGTGAGGCCGCGGCCACGCCGCAACCGACTGTTCTGCCGGGTCAAACCAGCGAGGAGCTTGAACTTCGCCGGCAACAGTCGCGGATCGAGCTTGACGCGCTGTACGTGCCGTCGCCGATCGAGCGCGAGTATCGCGAACGGTTGGCCGATCCGACGCTGCGACAGTTCGGCTACGACCTGTTCCGGGTGACCGAGGGAGGCGGTGGGCCGGTCACCGGCGAAATTGCCGATGGCTACATCCTTGGCCCCGGCGATGAGCTTGTTGTTACCTTTCAGGGCGCAACGAACGAGAGTGTTTCGGCGCGTGTGGCGCGCGACGGTCGGCTGATTGTCGGCACGCTGCCGCCGATCCGCGCGGCTGGACGATCGCTCGGCGCGGTGAGGACGGCCATCGCCGCCGCGACACGACAGAATCTGCTTGGCACCGATGTCTACGTTTCGCTTGGCGGCGTCCGCGCAGCGACGGTCGTCGTCGGTGGCGAAGTCGAACGACCCGGACAATATCAGGTCAACGCACTTGCCGACGTCGCCACCGCGATCGCACGCGCGGGCGGCGTCCGGCGCTCGGGCAGTTTGCGCAGCATCCGCGTCGTTCGCGGCGGCAGCACGCGCGTCGTCGACCTTTACGGGTTGCTTGGTATCGGTGCGTCGTCGTCGTTCGCCATCCGCGACGGCGACCGCATCATCGTTCCGGTGATCGGCGACACGGTTGCAGTGACGGGTACGGTCGCGCGCCCCGGCATTTACGAGTTGCGCGGTGGTGCCAGCGTCGGCGATGTCGTCGCTTATGCCGGCGGCGCGGTGCGTCCGCGTGGCTACACGGTCTCGATCAGCCGCATCGGCGCCGACGGTCGCGAGCAGCTGCTGCAGCCGCAATCGACGCTGGCGACGGTGTTGCCGGGGGATGGTCTCCAGGTCATCGGCGGCAGTGCCGGCGGTGTTGCCGACCGTGTCCTGCTGCGTGGTCACGTGCGCAACGCCGGCCCTCGGGCGTTGTCGGCCGCGGCGACCGTCGCCGATCTGCTCGGCTCTCCCGAGGAATTGCGGCTGGGAACCTACCTGCCGATGGCGGCGCTGGTCCGTCGCGACCCGGCGACCGGCCTCCGCACGTATGAGGCAGTGGACCTGCGCAGCGCGCTCGACCGATCGAGACCGGTGCAGCTGCGCAGCGACGATCGGCTGTACGTGTTCGGCGCCGGCGATATCGCTTTCATCAACCGCAGCCCGATCCGCCGCATCATCCTTGGTGAACGCAACCCGCTACCGCAGTGTGTGTCGCTGACCGAATTCGAGCGGCTTGTGCGCGACACGCAGTCGCCTCGCTTCAACATCATCACGCGTGGTACGTTCACGGTCGAGCGTGGCGGTCGTGATGTCGTTGTGTCGACTGGTGACGTTGTCAACCGGGGCACTCAGCCCTTGGAAGCGGAACAACGCGAAGGGACAGTGCAACTACCTGAGGTTCGTGACGGACAGCAGGATCAAAGCACCTCCGCGAATGAGGATCTGCGGCGTCTGCGGACGGAGTACGACGCCGATCATGAGGAATGCCCGCGCGTTTTCGAAGAATTGCCCGCCCTGCTTCCGTTCCTGATCGAACACAGCGTCGGCGTAGGTGGCGCAGTCCGTCGCCCGGGTGCCTATCCGGTCGGCGGACCGATCAGCGCGGAGACGCTGATCGCTGCGGCTGACGGCATCGTTGCCAACGTCGGCACCGTGACGCTGGACGTCACGACCGGATCGACCGGCACGCAGAACCGCTACGAGCTTCCCGAGACAGACCGCGCGCGCGCCGCCAACCTCGTTTTGCGCGCGGGCGACGATATCCGCGTCAATGCAATGATTTCGGCATACGAATCGGGCGCGGTGTTGTTGAGCGGCGAGTTCCGCAGCCCCGGACTTTACACGATTCGCCAAGGTGAGCGGCTGTCGGAGTTGATCGCGCGTGCTGGCGGCCTGTCGCCCAACGCCTATCCCTACGGCGCGGTTTTCACGCGGCGCAGCGTCCGCGAGCAGCAGCAGGAAGGGTTCAAGCGAACCGCGCGTGAACTCAACACGTCGCTGCTAGCGCTTGCCGCGCGCGAAGACGTCAATGGGCAGGCGATTGCCGCCGCCGGCGAACTTATCCGCACGCTTTCGCAGACCGAGGCCGTCGGCCGCATGGTGGTCGAGGCCGATCCGCGCGTCCTCGCCAGGCGCCCCGATCTCGACCCGATCCTTGAAGGTGGCGACGCGATCCACATGCCAAAGACGCCGAACTTCGTGCTGGCGCTTGGCGACGTAGCCAACCCCGGCGCGCTGCAGTTCATCGCCGACAAGCGCGTCGGCGACTATCTGGCCGAGGCGGGTGGCGAACAATCGACCGCCGATGACGGGCGCATCTTTCTGGTACTGCCCAACGGTTCAGCGCAGCCGGTGCGGAACGGTTTCTGGCGCCGTTCGAACGCGGTCGTGCCGCCGGGAAGCACGATTATCGTCCCCAAGAACCTCGATCCGCTGCGCACGCTCAGCATCGTTCGCGATGTCGCAACGATTTTTGGCCAAGTGGCAACGGCAATCGCGTCGATCGCGATTCTCGCCGACCGCAACAACTAGGGGAATATCGCACGATGAGCCTGCCGGCTTCCACGAAGGTCGTTGTCATTGGCCTTGGCTACGTCGGGCTACCGCTTGCCGTTGCACTCGCCCGCCATTTCGACACGGTTGGCGTCGATATCAATGCGGCGCGCATAGCGGCGCTCAAGCAGGGACACGACGCGACGCGCGAGATCGATGCGGCAACGCTGGCGGCGAGCCGCCTCAGTTACGCATCGGACATGGCACCTTGCGGCGACGCCGACTTCGTCATCGTCACCGTGCCGACACCGGTTGACGCGGCGAACCAGCCCGATCTTGGCCCCGTCGAGGGGGCGACCCGTGCGCTTGCCAGCGCGATCAGCGCGACATCAAAGCCAATCATCGTTTATGAAAGCACGGTTTATCCGGGAGTCACCGAAGAGTTCTGCGGCCCGATCATCGAGGCGGTATCCGGCCTCAAGCGGGGCCGCGACTTCTTCCTTGGCTATTCGCCCGAGCGCATCAACCCGGGCGATCGCGAGCATACTGTCGACAAGATCATCAAGGTGGTATCGGCCGAAAATGACGACGTGCTGGACAGGATCAGCGCGCTCTACAGTACAGTGACCACAGGCGGCGTGTTCCGCGCCGCTTCGATCAAGGCAGCCGAAGCCGCCAAGGTCATCGAGAACGCGCAGCGCGACATCAACATCGCCTTCGTCAACGAGATAACGCTGATCTTCCAGAAAATGGGCCTGTCGGTTTACGATGTGCTCGATGCCGCGCAGACCAAATGGAATTTCCTGCCGTTCCGCCCCGGCCTTGTCGGCGGCCACTGTATCGGGGTCGACCCCTATTACCTCAGCTTCAAGGCGCAGCAGCTGGGCCACCTGCCCAAGGTGATCCTTGCCGGCCGGTCGATCAACGACAGCATGGGCAGGTACGTCGCCGATCAGGTGCATGACAAGTTGCGCAGGGCCGGCGACATTCTCGTCATGGGCCTCACCTTCAAGGAGGACGTGCCCGACCTTCGCAACTCCAAGGTCGTCGATGTCATCCAGCGGCTGCAGTGGCTCGGCCACAGCGTGACGGTTCACGATCCGCTCGCCGATCCGGCCGAGGCGGAACACGAATACGGCCTGACGCTCGACGGCGACGCGTTCAGCCGGGTGTATTCGGCGGTCGTCATCGCGGTGCCGCACGCCGAATATCTGGCGATGATGCCCGACGCGATTGCGGCGCTGGTCGGCGACGGCGGCCTTGTCGCCGACATCAAGGGCGCATTGCGGGGCAAGACGCTGCCCGGCCATGTCCGCCGCTGGCAGCTCTAGGTCATGCACTCATAAATCGCTAGCCATGTGAGGCGAGATTTGATTCAA
>CAYVVV010000111.1:0-8736 GCA_964455325.1 uncultured Sphingosinicella sp.
GCCATCCAGGGACCGCGCGGCGAGGACATCTGCTACGCCACCTCGAACCGGCAGGAGGCGGTGAAGGCGCTCGCCGGCGACTGCGACGTCGTCCTCGTCATCGGCGCGCCGAACTCGTCGAACTCGCTGCGGCTGCGCGAGGTCGCCGAGCGCGGCGGCGCCCGCGCCCATCTCATCCAGCGCGCCGCCGAGATGGACTGGGACTGGATCGGCGCGGCGCAGACGGTCGGCATCACCGCCGGTGCCTCGGCCCCCGAAGTGCTGGTACAGGAGCTGCTCGACCGTCTCGCCAGCCGCTTCCGGATCGAGGTCGAGACGGTCACCACCGCCGTCGAGGACGTCGAGTTCAAGCTGCCACGCGCGCTCGCGGAATAGCGATGGCGGTCTACACACGCGTCGCCGCGGAAACGCTTGCCGACTTCCTCGAACGCTACGAGCTGGGCGTGCTGCAGGCGGCGAAGGGCATTGCCGAAGGCGTGGAGAACTCCAACTACCTCGTCGATACCGACCGCGGCCGCTACTTCCTGACGCTGTACGAAAAGCGCGTCGTCGCGGCGGAGCTTCCCTATTTCCTCGACCTCATGACGCATGCCGCCGACAGGGGGCTGCCGGTGCCGCGGCCGATCGCCGATCGCGGCGGCGTCACGCTGCAGTCGCTTGCCGGCCGCCCCGCATGTCTGATCGAGTATCTGCCGGGCGTCTCGGTATCGGAACCGTCGCCGCAGCTGTGCATGGCGGCAGGCGCTGCGCTCGGGCGACTGCATGCCGCCACCGCCGATTTCCAGGGCCGGCGTGCCAATGCGCTGGGGCACGACGGCCGTCTGGTGCTCGTCGAGAAGTGCCTGCCGCGCGCCGGCGAGATCGATGCCGGGCTTGCCGAGCTGTTGCGGGCCGAGGCTGATTACCAGCTGCGGCACTGGCCCCGCCAGCTGCCGCAGGCGACAATCCACGCCGACCTGTTCCCCGACAATGTGCTCGCCATCGGCGACCGCATCACCGGCCTCATCGACTTCTACTTCGCCTGTACCGACGTTCGCGCCTATGACCTCGCGGTGATGCACGGCGCCTGGTGCTTCAGCGCCGATGGCCGGCAGTTTTTCGCGGATCGCGCCGCGGCGCTTGAAGCCGGCTATCGCAGCGTGCACGGCCTTGGCGCCGAGGAAACGGCGGCGATGCCCGCGCTGCGCCGCGCCGCCGCGCTGCGCTTCCTGCTGACGCGCTGCTACGACTGGCTCAACACACCGGCCGACGCGCTGGTCACGCGCCACGACCCGCTCGCCTACGCCAGGCGGCTTGTTCATTACCGGGAGGCGGCGTGAGCGAGCTGCCCGAAGTCGAAATCGCCACCGACGGCGCCTGCAAGGGCAATCCCGGCCCCGGCGGCTGGGGCGCGGTGCTGCGCTTCAAGGGGCGCCAGCGCGAGCTGATGGGGGCGGAGCCGATGACCACCAACAACCGGATGGAGCTGACCGCGGCGATCGCTGCGCTGAACGCGCTCAAAAGGCCGTGCCGGGTGACGCTGTCGACCGATTCAGCCTATCTCAGGGATGGCATCACGCGCTGGATCCAGGGCTGGCAGCGCAGCGGCTGGAAGACCGCCGACCGCAAGCCGGTCAAGAACGCCGACCTCTGGCAGGCGCTGCTCGCCGCCACCGCGCGTCACCACATCGATTGGCGCTGGGTGAAGGCACACAATGGCCATGCCGACAACGAACGCGCCGACGCCCTCGCCAATGCAGCGGTCGATCGCATGCGCGCCGGCTGACGTTCGGCCGGCGTTCATCTGTACGAATGTAATGACGCCGTCACCGAGTCGGTGCTATTTACAATCCGGCACGGGCCGGTTCTAATCGGTATTGATTTTTAAGCATTTTCTGTTTCTGGTATGCAACTTGCTTCGAACCGCGCAACGATGGCGGTTCGCCGGCATTGGGCGTAGGGACTATTGTTGAACATGCTGATTAAGAACATTATTTTCTCGATCGCCCTGGCCGGCGCGGCAATGGCTGCGACGCCTGCGGCTGCCGGACCGGTGGTTGGCGGCGAGCATACGCCGAGCGGCTCGCCCGTGATCTTCTGTTCGAGCAAGTTCGTGCAGTTTTTCAACGGCTTCAACCTGCCGACGCCCGACCTTGTCGACGATGGCTGCATTTCGGGGATCGCGCCCGGTTACAATGCGCCCGGCACGTCGCAGGACGGCAACGACGGCTTTTACAGCAACGTCGGCGGCGGCGATTCGGAAAGCGCGGTTGAACTGCAGATCGCGCTGGCCATTGGCCGGATCGTCGAACTGACGCTGGCGGCGGACGTCGAGCGTCCCAGCGGGTCAGGGGCTGGGTCGGATTCGGACGGCGGCATCAACGTCGATTGGACCAATGGCGGCAAGGCGATCAGCTGGGAAGTCGTCGACGATGCCTTCCAGGTTGCCTTCATCACCATCAAGGCAGCGAACAGCTATATTCTATACGAAATCCCGGTCGGCGCCTTTGGTGGCCAGTTCACGACGCAGGGCATCCTCAACAACGGCGGCAGACAGCCGGCGTTCAGCCACATCCGCTTCTGGCTGGCGGAGCGCGACATACCCGAACCGGCGATGCTGGGTCTGCTTGGTCTCGGCCTTGCGGGACTGGCCGCCGCCCGCCGCCGCACGGCCTAGTCGACAAACCGCCGCGGCGAATAGCGTTCGGGATCGACCCCGGGCGGCGACGTCGGCGTGCCCAGCAACAATGCTGCCGCCATCGCTCCGGCGGCGGGTGACGTCTGGATGCCGAACCCGCCCTGCCCGGCGCACCAGAAGAATCCAGCCGCCTCGGGCGCGAAGCCATAGACCGGCAGCCGGTCGGGCGCGAAGCTCCTGAGCCCCGCCCAACTACGCACGACGCGGCGGACGCGCGCGACGGTCGTCGTTTCGAAGCGGTCGATGGCAACCGCAACGTCGATCTCCTCGGGCTGCACGTCGCTCGCCGGTGCGGGGGTCTCGTCGTGCGGACTGATCCACATCTGGCCGGCATCGGCCTTGAAGTAGAGCGTACCCGCCGCGTCGATCACGAGCGGCAGGTCGGCCGGCGGCGGCGCGCCCAGATCGGCGACGACGACCGTCCGCCGCAGCGGCTGGATACCGAGCGGCCGCACGCCGGCGAGCGCAGCAACGGCGTCGGCCCAGGCGCCCGCGGCGTTGACGATGATCGCGGCAGCAAACACCGCGTCGCGCGTTGACGCACGCCAGCAGCCAGCGACGCGCTCGATGGCCTCGACGCGCGCGCCATGGACGAGCCGCGCGCCGTTGCGGCGGGCACCGGTCAGGAACCCCTGGTGCAGGCGCGCGACGTCGATGTCCATGCAGTCGGGTTCCCACAGCGCGCGCCGGCACCAGGGTGCGGCGAGCATCGGCGCGCGCTCGGCGGTCGCCGCCGTGCCAAGGCGATCGACACGGACGCCGCTGCCCGCGAAGTCCGCCTCAAGCGCGTCGAGCGCGGCGACGTCGCGGGCGACATGGAGCGCGCCGCGCGGTCCGACAAGCGGGCCATCGGCGAACGCTTCGGGCGGACTGAACAGGAACGGCTTCGACGCCGTCGTCAACGGCTGCACGCCCGGACCGCCATAGGTTTCGGCGAAGAACGCTGCCGATCGGCCGGTGCTGTGCATGCCGGCGTGCGCTTCCGCTTCGAGCAGTGTCACGCGCGCGTGCGGCGCGAGGAAATAGGCGAGGCTTGCCCCCGCGATGCCACCGCCGATGATGATGACTTCGGACTCGGTCATGCATCGCCGCCAATCAGACGATCGATGTCGGCGTGCAGCCGCGTTTGGATGTCCGTGCGCTCGCGCAGCAGTTCGTGCGCGCCGCCGGCGACACGGTGCCAGGTGCCGTTCGGCAGCCGCCGCGTCAGCGCTTCCGCCGCGCCGACGTCGACCAGCCGCTCGGCGCTGCCCATGAACACATCGACGGGAAGCGTGATCGTCTCGACGACGCCAGGTGCGGCGAGCGCCCGGCAGGAGGCCAGCGCCTCGGCGATCCAGCACCAGGTCGCACCGTCCGAAGCGAGCCGCCGATCGCGGTCGATCCACCAGCCTTCGTCGGCAAACCGCTGCGGGTCGCTGGTCAGCCGGCGCTGGCGCTGGACGCTGCGATAGCGCGGGCCATAGCGTGATTGCCCCGGCGGAAACGCGGCACCGCAGCCAACGCGAACGGCAAGGCGCGCGGCGCGGTCGAGCAGCCCGAGCACGCCAAGCGCGGCGATGCCGGCCATCGGCGCGAACAGCATGACGCGTTCGAAGCGAAGCTGCGGCCGGTCGCGCGCCAGATGACGCAGGGCAAGGTGTCCGCCCATCGAGTGGCCGGCGATCAGCAAGCGCCCGCCGACCGTCGCGCGCGCCGCGATCAACGCGTCAAGATCGTCGAGCCAGCGGTCGAACCAGCCGCTGGCGTCCGCGGCAAAGCGATCCGACCGCCCCTGCCCGCGCCAGTCGAAGGTGACGATGCCATAGCCGCGCCGGCGCCAGCGCCAGTAGGCTTCGGCGTACTTCTCGATGAAATCGGCGCGTCCGTTGAGAAACAGGATCGTCGGCCGGTCGGAGGCGGCGGGCCAGCGCACCGTGCGCAGCGACGCACCGCCGGCAACCGCCAGCTGCTGCCAGTCGGCGCCCGGAGGCAGCGAGCGGCGCCAGCGAAGGTCGCTGCCGGAAGCATCGGAAGCATCGGAAGCATCGATGGTTGTGTGCACGGCAACGTGGTTACGGTTTTTTCAGCCGTGCCGTCTAGCGTCGCCGCACATGGAAAAGGTCGTGCAGCTTGGCGTCATGGGCGTTGTGTTCGCGCTGCTCGCCTATGTCATCTACACCGATCTGAGGTCGCGTCTGATCGCCAACACGACCAACGGCGCGATCGCGCTGCTGGCGCTGCCGTTCTGGCTGGCGTCGGGCGAGCCGCTATGGCCGCTGCTCGGCTGGCAGCTACTGCTCGCCGCCGGCGTCTTCGCTGTGTTCGCGCTGGTGTTCGCGTTCGGGGCGATGGGTGGCGGCGACGTCAAGCTGCTCACCGCGCTCGCGCTGTGGCTGCCGCCGGTTCCCGACTATGTGCGCATGCTCGTGCTGATGTCGATCATCGGCGGCGCGCTCACGCTCGCCTACCTCGTCTGGCACCGGCGCAGCGGGCGCGTGGGTCCGCCGGAGGTTCCTTACGGCTGCGCAATCAGTCTCGCCGCGATCGCCACGCTTGGCGAACCGATTGTTAAGCAATTGCTCGGATAGTGCAGCACGGGTCATCGCCTGGAGGCATTGGGGGTCATGGACGTCAAGAAGATCGTTATGCTGGTCGGCGCGCTCGTCATCGCGGGCATTTCGGCCTTTTTCGTACGGACACTGATCAGCGACAGCAGCACGCCGCAGGTTCAGGCAGCGGTCGCCGAAGACACAGGACCCAAGGTTCTGGTGGCAACGACGGCACTGCCAATCGGTACCATCCTCAACGCCGAATCGTTCAAATATCAGCCGTGGCCGAAGGATCTCGTCGAGAACGCCTACTTCCTTGAAGGCGAGACCGACGCGGCGAGCCTTGCCGGCAAGGTCGTGCGCGTCTCGATCCCGGCCGGGCAGCCGGTGACCAAGGGCGCCATCGTCGGGCCGGGCGAGCGCGGCTTCCTCGCTGCGGCGCTGACGCCCGGCATGCGCGCCGTCACCGTTTCAATCAACGCCGAAAGCGGCGTCGCCGGTTTCATCTTCCCGGGTGACCGCGTCGACATGGTGCTGACGCAGGGAATCGGCTTCGCCGGCGACACCGAACAGGGCACGCCGGCATCGACGCTGAAGGTTGCCGAAACGATCCTGCGCAACGTCCGCATCCTCGCCATCGACCAGCGCACGAACGATCTTGGCGGCGAGGAGCAGGGTCCGAAGACAGGCCGCACCGTCACCTTCGAGGTGCCGCCGAAGTTCGTCGAGAAGATCGCCGTCGCGCAGTCGCTCGGCCAGATCTCGCTCAGCCTGCGCCCGCTCGCCGACAGCACGCAGGAGCTGGAGCAGGCGATCGCCACCGGCGAGGTCGACGTCGCCGACAACCAGGATGCAACGGCGGACAAGTCGATGACGCTGGCGTTCAAGGCACACCCGAGCGACCGCAATCCCAGTTTCACCACCGGCGGCGAGGTGTCGCGCTTCGCATCCAATCTCGACCCGCGCCCGGCCGCGGTTCGCAACAACAAGCCCGAAGGGCCGACCGTGCGCGTGTTCCGTGGCGGCAAGTCAGCCGAAGTCTCCGTGGGGGCAAACTAGAATGAAGCTCAAGGCAATGCTCAGGTGCGGCGCCGTCGCCGCGCTTTCGATGGTCGCCGTCGCTGCTCCACAGCTGCCGTCGGCTGCACAGGACGCAACGATCACCTCGGCGGCGACGACGCTGAACCTCGGCGTCGGCAAGGGTACGCTGGTCCGCATGAACCGGCCGGTCAGCGACGTGTTCGTCGCCAACCAGAAGGTCGCTGACGTCCAGGTCCGCTCGGCGCAGCTGCTGTACGTGTTCGGCGTCGGCGGCGGCGAAACGTCGATCTATGCGACCGACAGCGCCGGACGCATCGTCTACTCGGCGAACGTCCGCGTCGCCCAGAACATCGACCAGATCCGCAGCATGCTGTCGCTGTCGATGCCGGGGGCGGCAATCACGGTCAACTCGATGAACGGCATGACGCTGCTGACCGGCACCGTCGCCAGCCCCGAGGAGGTCGAGGAAGCGACCCGTCTCGTCAAGGCGTTCGTCGGCGAGGGCCAGACCATCGTCAACAAGCTGCAGACGGCAACGCCGGCGCAGGTCAACCTGCGCGTGCAGGTGGCCGAGGTCAGCCGCACGCTGATCAAGGAACTGGGGCTCAACCTGCAGACGTCGGACAGTGGCTTCCTGTTCTACCGCGGCCGCGATTTCATCCAGGAGGCGCCGTTCGGCAGTGGCGCACCCGATACGATCGTGACCCGGCCGGATGTCACCAACATTTTCGGCAACTTCGGTCTCGGCGGCCTCAATGTCGCTGGCATGATCGATGCGCTGGAGAATGACGGGCTTGTCTCGCTGCTCGCCGAACCGAACCTGACCGCACTTTCGGGCGAGACCGCAAGCTTCCTCGCCGGCGGCGAGTTCCCGATCGCCGTCACCGACGGCGACGGCGGCGTCTCGATCCAGTTCAAGGAGTTCGGCGTCAGCGTCGCGTTCACGCCGACCGTGCTCGACGGCGGGCGCATTTCGATGCGCGTCCGGCCCGAGGTCTCGGAGCTGTCGGAAGCCGGCGCGATCCGGCTCAACAACATCTCGATCCCGGCGCTCAGCACGCGCAAGGCGGAAACGTCGGTCGAACTCGGTTCGGGCCAGAGCTTCATGATCGCCGGCCTGCTGCGCAACCGGCTCGGCACCACCGCCGACAAGACACCGCTGCTCGGCGACATTCCGATCCTCGGCGCGCTGTTCAGGTCGGACCGCTACCAGCGTGACGAGACCGAGCTTGTCTTCGTCATCACGCCGTACCTCGTGAAGCCGGCGAACACGCGCCTGGCGCTGCCGACCGACGCCCTGGCGGCGCCCGGCGACGCCGAGCGCTGGCTGTTCGGCCGCACCTTCAAGGCTGGCAAGACGCCGCCTGAGTCGAATGCTGTTCCAGCTCGCGGCGCCCCAGCGGCGGGCGCGTTGGGCAGTGCCGTTCCCGGCTTTTCCAACGACTGATGCTCGCGAAGGGAACCATGACGATGTATCGCAATCGCCTCAAGCGCGGCCTTTCCGCGATCGGTATTGCCGGCTTCGCGCTCGGCCTATCGGGCTGTCTCGCGGGATCGATGCCAAGTCCTGAAATGGCCTCCGCCAAGCTTCCGGTTGTGCAGCAGTCACTGATGGTGTTCGATCTGGGCGGCGCCGGTGACGGCGGACTGTCGAGCGAGCAGCGCCGCAGCCTCTCCGAATGGTTCGACACGATCGGCATCCACTATGGCGATCGCATCAGCCTTGACGACGCCGGACCGGGCGCCGGTGCCCGCCGCGCCGCGGTCGAGCAGGTGTTGAGCCAGTACGGCCTGCTGCTCAGCGACGAGGTGCCGGTAACGGCCGGCGGCGGATCGCCGCGCGTCCTCGTCATGCGCGCCACCGCATCGGTGCCGGACTGCCCGGACTGGTCGCGCCGCTCGAATCCGGAATTCGAAGCGTCGAAATTGGCCAACTACGGCTGCGCAAATGCAAGCAATCTTGCCGCCATGGTTGTCGATGCCAACGATCTGGTATCGGGCAGGTCTTACATCGGCACGGACGCGATCACCACCGTGAAGGCGATCGACACGTACCGGAGCAAGGCTGGCACCGGGACCCAGAAGGTCAAGAACTCGGTCGGCCAAGTTTCAGGCAACGGCAACTAACGCGCAAGGGGACGACGACACATGAACGCGCCATGGAATCCGAAGATCGCCGGTGCCGGGTCGCGCGACCTGTTCACGGCCTTTGTCTGCGATGACGAAACTGCCGAGCTGATCAAGCCGATCGCCGTCGAATGCGGCTGGACGGCGGAAAAGGTCAACAAGGGCGGTCTCAGGAACGCCGTACAGACGCTTTCGGTCTCGTCGAGCCCGATGGTGCTGCTCGTCGACCTGTCCGAGGCCAGCGATCCCTTGAACGACATCAATGCACTCGCCGAGGTCTGCGAACCGGGGACGATCGTGATCGCCTGCGGCACGATCAACGACGTCCGCCTGTACCGCGACCTCGTCGCCAGCGGCATC
>CAYVVV010000112.1:0-2874 GCA_964455325.1 uncultured Sphingosinicella sp.
TCGGCGCGCACGCTGTCGCGCCCGCGGCAGGCGGCGTTACAGCAACGCGCCGGTGCCGCCGGCGTCCGCGTCGCGCCCGTCGTTGCCGTGCTGACGCCGCAGGATGGCATTGGCGATGGCTTCGTCATGGAGTTCGTGCCGGGCGAGACGCTGGCACCGAAATGGCTGCGCGACGATGCTTTCGCTCATGCGCGGACGGCGATGGTCGCCGATGCTGCCGCGGCGCTCGCCCGCATTCACGCGATGCCCGCCGCATCCGTCGCCGACCTTGGCCTGCCGGCAATGACGGCGCGTGACGAGCTTGCGCAGCTGCGCGAGCTCTACGACCGTTTCGGCGGCGGCGTTCCGGTATTCGAGCTTGCCTTCGCCGTGCTTGGCGAGCGGATCGCCGACGATGCCGCGCTGACACTGGTGCACGGCGACTTCCGTTCGGGCAACTTCATCGTTGACGACAAGGGGCTCGCGGCGGTTCTCGACTGGGAACTCGCGCACGCCGGCGACCGCTATCTCGACATCGGCTGGCTGTGCACCAACACGTGGCGCTTCGGCCACTACCGGCACCCGGTCGGCGGATTCGGCGCACGCGAGGCATTCTACGATGCCTATGCGGCGGCGGGTGGTGCGGCAATCGACCGCGAGCGCGCTGCCGCCTTCGAGATGTTCGGCTCGCTGCGCTGGGGCGTCATGTGCATGCAGATGGCGGCGGCGCACCTGGCGGGCGAGGTGCCATCGGTCGAGCGCGCGGCGATCGGCAGGCGTGTCTCGGAAACCGAGGCCGACCTGCTCTATATGCTGAAGTACGGAGCCTTGTGATGGCCGGATCGATCGCCGCAGCCGACCTCGTCGACGCCGTTCGCGGCTTTCTGGCCGAGGTCGAAGGCGAACTGTCAGGCCGCCGGGCGTTTCACGCCAAGGTCGCGGCGAACGCGCTTGCCATCGTCGCGCGTGAACTGCGCCAACAGCCGGGGAATATCGAGGCAGCAGCGTTCGCTCGTCTTGGCGTCGACGCGGCGGAGGCGTGCCGACGTATCCGGGCGGGCGAATGGGGGCTTGCGACCCCCGGTCTCGTCGACGTGCTCGAAGCCGGCATCACCGCCCGGCTCGCCACCGACAATCCGAAATTTTCGACATTGGCTCGGCTCAGGGAGAAACCGGAATGACCATCGACCGCTCGATCGACCCCACCGCCGACCAGGTCCGCGCGCTGCGCGACAGCGACTGGAGCGGGCCGATTGTCATGGTGAACATGCTGAAGTTCAGGAAGCAGGCGGCCTATCCCGCCGATTTCGACGGCGATGCCGAGGTCAGCGGCGAGGAAGCGTATTGCCGCTACGAGCACGCGTTCGTCGTTGCCGTCGGCGACGTCAGCAAGGCTGAGGTGCTCTACCGGGGACCGGTGCAGCAGGTCTTCATCGGCGCCGAGGCAACGCCCGCCACCGACTGGGACATGATGCTGATCGTCCGCTATTCGTCGAAGCACAACTTCCTCGCGATGATGGCGAACGACGACTACCGCCGCGCGCTGATCCACCGTTACGCGGCGCTCGAGCGGACGGTGCTGCTGCGCTGCGCGGGACAGCCGCTGTAACCGGCGGCGTCTGGCGGTCATAAGAGCGGCATGACCCACCGCCTTCCGCTTGCCGCCAGTCTCCTGCTAGCCTTCGCCGCACCCGCCGTCGCCCAGACCGCCGAGGAAACGCTGCAGCCCTTCGCGGCGCTGCGCGCCGGCTATGCCGCGCACGACAGCGCTGTGGCCGCGCGCGCCTATACGGACGATGCCGTCGTCATCTATGCCTATGACGAGCTGCCGCACGAGGAGCACGTCGGCGCCGACGCCATCCGCGCGAGCTTCGAGCGCGCCTTGGCGCAGGTCCGGCCTGAATGGACCGTCGATGTCAACTTCAAGCTCGATGCCGCCACCTCGGCGACAGCCGCCGACTATGACGCAGTCGCCGGCGAGGCGCTGTTCGCCGGCTGAACGGCGCACCCCGACACGCCAATATTGCCGCATCCCCAGCATAAGCAGTTGCACGTTCCGTTCCCTGCCCTAAAAGCAGCCGCGACAGGCACGACTGGACAGGGACTGACGCGCCGATGGCGACCGAGCGACCGCTTTCACCGCACCTTGGCATCTGGCGCTGGCGCGTCCACATGGCGGTTTCGATCTTCCACCGCGCCACCGGCGACGCGCTGGCGATCGGCGGCGCGCTGATCCTGCTGTGGTGGCTCGTCGCGCTGGCGAGCGGAGCCGAAGCCTATCAGATCTTTCTCGATGTCGCTGGCGGCTGGTTCGGTCAGCTCGTGCTCGTCGCGCTGACCTGGGCGGTGTTCCAGCACATGCTGTCGGGGCTGCGCCACCTCGCCATGGACACCGGCTGGGGCTACGACCTCGCCATCTCGCGGCGGACGGCGATCCTCTGCTTCCTTGGCTCGATCGCGCTGACCGGCGCGACCTGGGCGATCATTCTCTACGCCTGAGGGGAACGGCGATGCGCGGTGGAACCGAAATCGGCCGGGTACGCGGCCTGGGCGCGGCGAAAACGGGGGTGCAGCACTGGTGGCTGCAGCGCCTGACCGCGATTGCGAACTTGCTGCTCGTCGTCTGGCTGATCGTGTCGCTGGTGCGGTTGCCCGGCTACGCGCACGCAACGATGACGGCCTGGCTGAAGCAGCCGCTGGTGGCGGCGCCGATGCTGCTGCTCATCATCAGCCTGTTCTGGCACCTGCGGCTTGGCCTGCAGGTGCTCATCGAGGACTATGTGCATGATGCAGGCGCCAGGGTCGCCGCGCTCGTCGCGCTCAACTTCTTTGCGACCGCCGGTGCACTGGTCGGTGTTCTCGCCATTCTGAAGATCACGCTCGGATAGCCCATGC
>CAYVVV010000112.1:2884-8730 GCA_964455325.1 uncultured Sphingosinicella sp.
CCATGCCCAACGCCTATCAGATCATCGACCACAGCTATGACGCCGTCGTCGTCGGCGCCGGCGGTTCCGGCCTGCGCGCCACCATGGGCATCGCCGAAGCCGGCCTCAAGACCGCCTGCATCACCAAGGTGTTTCCAACCCGCAGCCACACCGTCGCCGCGCAGGGGGGCATCGCCGCCAGTCTCGGCAACATGGGCCCGGATCACTGGACCTGGCACATGTATGATACGGTCAAGGGTTCCGACTGGCTTGGCGACCAGGACGCCATCGAGTATCTGTGCCGCGAGGCGCCCGCCGCAGTTTACGAGCTTGAACATTATGGCGTGCCGTTCAGCCGCACGGCGGACGGCAAGATCTATCAGCGCCCGTTCGGCGGCATGATGCAGAACATGGGTGCCGGCCCGCCGGCCCAGCGCACCTGCGCCGCCGCCGACCGCACCGGGCACGCCATGCTGCACGCGCTCTACCAGCAGTCGCTCCGCTATTCGGCCGACTTCTTCATCGAATATTTCGCGCTCGACCTCATCATGGAGGAGGGCGCCAATGGACCTGAATGCCGCGGCGTCATCGCCTTGTGCATGGAGGATGGCACCATTCACCGCTTCCGCGCGCACAGCGTGGTGCTTGCCACGGGCGGCTATGGCCGGGCGTATTTCTCTGCAACCTCGGCGCATACCTGCACCGGCGACGGCGGCGGCATGGTGCTGCGCGCCGGGCTGCCGCTGCAGGATATGGAGTTCGTGCAGTTCCATCCGACCGGCATTTATGGCGCCGGGGTTCTGATCACCGAAGGCGCGCGCGGCGAGGGCGGCTACCTCACCAATTCCGAAGGCGAGCGCTTCATGGAGCGCTATGCGCCCTCGGCAAAGGATCTTGCCAGCCGCGACGTCGTCAGCCGCTCGATGGCGATGGAAATCCGCGAAGGCCGCGGCGTCGGCAAGGACAAGGACCACATCTACCTGCACCTCAACCACATCGACGAGAAGGTGCTGCACGAACGCCTGCCCGGCATCACCGAAACGGGCAAGATCTTCGCCGGTGTCGACCTGACGCGCGAGCCGCTGCCCGTGGTGCCGACGGTGCACTACAATATGGGGGGCATTCCGACCAATTATCATGGCGAGGTGGTGACGCTTGGCAAGGACGGACCCGACACCGTTGTTCCCGGCCTGTTCGCAGTCGGCGAAGCGGCATGCGTTTCGGTGCACGGGGCCAATCGGCTCGGCTCCAACAGCCTTATCGACCTTGTCGTCTTCGGCCGTGCGGCCGCGCACCGGGTGGCGGCGCTGGTCAAGCCGGGGACGACGCACAAGCCGCTGCCCAAGGGGTCTGAGGAGCTCGCGCTCGGCCGGCTCGACCATTTCAGGAACGCCGGCGGCGGCACGCCGACGGCGCAGCTGCGCCTCCAGATGCAGAAGACGATGCAGGCCAACTGCGCGGTGTTCCGCACCGACGCGATCATGGCCGAAGGTATCGAAAAGCTGGAGCAGACCTACGCCGGCATGCGGGACATCCGCACCACCGACAAGAGCCTCGTCTGGAACACCGACCTCATCGAGACGCTCGAGCTCGACAACATGATCGGCCAGGCGCTGACGACCATCCACGGCGCCAGGAACCGCAAGGAATCGCGCGGCGCCCACATGCACGAGGATCATCCCGAACGCGACGACGCCAACTGGATGAAGCACACCGTCGCCTGGTTCGACGGTTGGGGCGGCAAGGGCGGTACAGTCAAGCTCGATTACCGCCCGGTGCACGACTATACGCTGAGCGACGAGGTTGAGTACATCAAGCCCAAGGCAAGGGTGTATTGAGCGAAACAGCGCGCGACGGGAATTGGCCGCAGACCGACGCAGCCGACTACGTTGTCTCGTCGCTGTGGCAGCCGTCGCCAGCTGCTTACCAGATCGCAATCAGCTGTACGTCGCCGAACCTGCTCCGCTTCAACTGCATCCGACGCCTTCAAGGTCGGGACACTGCTCCAGGCTGAGGCAAATCCACGTACTGAGGCCGGCCGACCGAAGGTCAGTGCCGCCGACCCGTTGCTTTTGCGGGAGTGGAAGGCCTGCCCGACGGGCGGGGACGCGCCCCCGACTCCAGCCGCACTCGTATCGTCGCCAGACCTGGTGGCCTGCCTAACGGGCGGGCCGGTCCCGGCCTCAACCCATGACGAAGGCGTTCAGCTTGTTGCCGTCGGGGTCGCGGAAATAGCCGGCGTAGAAGCCGCTGTCGCCGCGCGGGCCGGGCGCACCCTCGTCGCTGCCGCCGTTCGCCAGCGCGATGTCGTAGAGGCGGTGGACCTGATCCCTGTCCCTGGCCTCGAGCGCGACCATGACACCGTTGCCGACGCTCGCCGGCTTGCCGTCGAAGGGTTTCGTCGCAGCGATGCCGGCGCCGCCGCCCGGCGTGCCCCAGGCTATGAAGCCGTCGAATTCCATCATGCGCCCCGTGCCCATCTCGGCGGCGATTGCGTCGTAGAACTTCGCCGCGCGGGCGAGGTCGTTGGTGCCCACGGTCACATATCCGATCATTGTCCGTCTCCTGCGCGCCTTGCAGGAACAATACAAGAACAACTGGATCGGTCAAGCCCGTCGCGCGGGGCGGCGCCTTGGCAGCGCCGTCTCCGCGCATCGGGTCCGCTCCTCGCCTATGCCGCCTTGCGCGCGGTGTCGCTGCCGCTGGCGCCGCCGCGGATCGCGATCTTGCGGCTGCGCGCGCGCGCCGCCGCCGAGCGTGGCACGAAGACGTGCAGCACGCCCTTGTCAAAGCGCGCCTCGACCTTGTCCTCATCGGCCTCGAAGGGCAGCGTGAAGCGGCGCATGAAGGTGCCGTAGCTACGCTCGACGAGGTGGTACTTGCGTTTCTCGTCCTGCTCCTCGCGCTCGGTCTTGTGTTCGGCCTTCAGCGTCAGCACGCCCTCGACAAGTTCGAGATCAATGTCCTTCTCGTCGATGCCGGGCAGCTCGGCGGTGAGTTCGAGACCCTTGTCGGTCTCGGCGACGTCGACCTTGGGGCTGATGAAGCCGTCGCTGCGGAACGTTGCCGGCAGCGCCCAGCCCTGGGTAAAATCGTCGAACATGCGGTCCACTTCGCGGCGCAGCGCGGTGAACGGATCGGTGTCCTCGCCGCGGGCCAGGTTGCCCGAACGGCCGAAGGGAATGAGCGAACGTAATGCCATCGCCAGTGTCTCCTTTCGCGTTTGGGGTGCTGCGCGCCGCGACCCGGTGACCGGCGTCGTTGGGGGGGGGAGGCGGGCCGGAGACCGCGCCGCGTCGCGCCAACGCCAGATGTAGGCATAGACGAGTCGCGTTCAAGCGCCTTGCGCTACGTCAAGCACGCCGATGCACGATGATCAGGCGCGCGCGCTCGGTCGTGCCGAAACCGCCGCGTACCAGCGCTGCGTGTGGGCGTGTTCGCTGGGAATGCGCGCCTTCACCCAGCGCGCGAAATCGACGGTGACGAGCGCGGTGATGTCGGCGATCGTGAAGCGGTCGCCGGCGATGAATTCGGTATTGGCGAGGCGCCCGTCGAGCATCGCGAAGAACCCCGGCAGCAGCGCTTGGCCGCGCTCGGCGAGCGCCGGGATCTGCGGCAGGTCGGGGGCGCTGCCGGGCTGCGCGCGCGTCGCGAAGTGCGGCGCGGTGTTGCGGAAGATCGACGCGACGGCGAACATGCCGTCGAACTCGATGCGGCGCTGCCAGCTCTCGATCGTCGCGGCGTCGCGCGCGTCGCGCCCCATCAGATTGGGCTCGGGCTGCAGCAGCTCGAAATAGCGGCAGATGGCGATCGATTCGTCGATGACGCTGCCGTCGTCGAGTTCGAGCGCCGGCACGGTACCGCGTGGATTGACGGCAAGATAGGCCGGCGCGCGATTGGCGCCTGACGGGATGTCGACCTCGACCTTCGGCACGTCGATGCCCTTCTCGGCGAGGAAGATGCGGACGCGCCGCGGGTTCGGCGCCTGCGTCATGTCGTAGAGCTTCATGCTGTTTCCATCCTAGGGCCTGATCGTTGCCGGTGGAAGCTCCCGACGCTTTCCCCCGGAACGTGAAACTCGGTCCCGCGACGTCAGCGCCGTTCGCGCCACCAGGCGAACACCAGAGCGCCGGCAAGCAGCGCCAGCGCCAGCGGCGGCGCGAGCAGCGGCCGCGTGTCGACGGCGACGATGGCGCCCGACCGGTTGGCGACGAGGCCGAGCCACGACGGCCCGGATGTCGGCATGCCACGATCGACGCGCCGCACCGCCGGCATGCCGCGCTGCAGCCAGTAGACGCCGCCACCGGTCGCCGCTGCCGCTGCCGCGATCGGCATTGCGCGCGGCCGCATCTCGGCGAACTCGGCGCTATCGCCGGCGAGCACGAAGCGCGTGCGTCCAGCGGCACGGACGCGGTGCAGACCGTCGGTGGCCGCCCGCGCGCTGCCACGGCGGCTGCCGTCGGCGTCGGTGCCAAGCGGGATCGACCGCGCACGGCCGTCGGGGCCGGTCAGCGTCGCCGTCGGCGGCGGTTCGACCCCATGCGCGGCAATCGTGATGCTGCGGCCGCGCGCCGCAACGTCGAGCCGGTTCTCGTCGAGGTCGGGCTCGCGCATCAGCCAGTGCGCGGTGCGACGCAGCAGCTCGTCGCGCGGCCCGCTGCCGTCGACGCCGCGCGACCACCACCATGCGCTGGTGGAAGCGATGAGGCCGACACGGCCGCGCCCGACGCGGTCCAGCACGAGCAGCGGCCGACCGCCTGCACCCGTCATCAACACTTGGCCGCGCTCGACCGCGAAGCTGCTTTGCGACCCCCAGCGGCCCCAGTTGCCGCCAAGCGCCGCGGTCACCGGATGACGGCGGCCGATGTCGGTCAGTTCGGGTTGGAACGGTGTCGTTACCGGATCGCCGGCGGGGCGAGCCGGCAGCAGCGCGGCAAGCCCCGTCGCGGCAAGGCCGCCCGGCGCCGCGAACTCATCGCCGGCGACGACGAGCAGCCCGCCGCCATCGCGGACGCGGCCAGCAAGCGCGTCGAAGTACAGCGGCGACAGCAGGTCCGAAAGCCCGAAGCGGTCGAAGATGATAAGATCGAAATCTTCCAGATGCCGCTCGAACAGCTCGTCGACCGGAAACGGGATCAGCGACATCTGCTCGGGCGGCGTCGTGTCGAAGCTCGTCGGCAGGCGCAGGATGGTGAAGTGGACGAGGTCGACGTTGGCATCGCTCTTCAGGATGTCGCGCCAGGCGCGGCCGCCGGCATAGGGCACGCCCGACACCAGCAGCACGCGCAGCCGGTCGGTGACGCCGTTGAGCCGGACCAGCGCGCGGTTGTTGACCAGCGTCGCCTCGCCGGGCAGCGGCTCGACCGTCAGCGCGAGGTCGATGGCGCCACGCCGCGTCACCGGTACCCGCAACGTCACTGGCTCGCCGATCGGAACGGTTCGGGTGACCGGCGCTGCGCCCGCGGTTTCCTGCATCAGCGTCGTCGTCGGGCCGGTGGCGGCATCGCCATCATCGACGCGGACACGCACCGCGGCATCGCCGCCGGCGACGCTGTACGCCGGTGCGCGCTCGACGATCAGGCGGCGGTCACGCGTCGCCGGGTCGCCGGCGAGCAGCAGGTGCAGCGGCTTGCCGGCGGGCAGCGGGCGCGCGTCGGGGCGGTCGGCGCTGATGCCGTCGCTGATGACGACGACGCCCGCCAGCCGCTCGGCGTCGGCGTCGGCGAGCGCGTCATCGATGGCGCGGCCGAGCCGCGTCGGTTCGCCCGGCGCCTGGCCGACGTCGACGCGCCGCCACGCCACGCCGGGGGTCGCCCGGCGCAATTCGGCGAGCGGGCGGTTGAGCTCCTTGCGGCTGGTCTCATCCA
>CAYVVV010000113.1:0-2788 GCA_964455325.1 uncultured Sphingosinicella sp.
TCGTGGGTCAAGAACCTGCCGAACTTCGGCGCGAGCCACTTCTCGACGTCGTCGGCGAGGCTGAACGCCGCCGGCACGACGACCAGCGTCAGCAGCGTCGACAGGATAAGACCGCCGATCACGGTGATACCCATCGGCGCCCGCCAGGCGCCATCGCCGGTGAGCGCCAGCGCCGTCGGCAGCATGCCGGCGACCATCGCCACGGTGGTCATCACGATCGGCTGTGCGCGCTTGTGGCCGGCATCGATGATTGCCGTCACCTTGTCGACGCCCTTGTCCATCTCCTCGATGGCGAAGTCGATCAGGAGGATCGAGTTCTTGGCGACGATGCCGAGCAGCATGAGCAGGCCGATCAGCACCGGCATCGACACGACCTGGCCAGTGAGGTGCAGCGCCAGCGCGCCGCCGAGCGGTGCCAGCAGCAGCGAGCCCATGTTGACGAACGGCGGCATCACCCGCTTGTAGAGCAACACCAGCACCGCGAAGACGAGCATGACGCCCGAGACGACGGCGATCGAGAACTGCTCGACCATCTCGTTCTGCATCTTCGACTGGCCGAACTCGACGCGCTCGACACCCGTCGGCAGGTTCTGCATCGTCGGCAGCGCAAAGGCGGTCTTGAGACCCTCGCCGGCGACGAAGCCCTCGGCGAGGTCGGCACCGATCACGATGCGGTCACGCTGGTTGAACCGGCGCAGGACCGAAGGACCAGCGCCGAAGCCGATGTCGGCGACGACCTTCAGCGGTACCGAACCGCCGCTGACGGTCGGCACCGGCAGGTCGGCAATCGTTGCGATGTCCTTGCGCGATTCGGCCGGCAACACGACACGGATCGGGATTTGCCGGTCCGACAGCGAGAACTTGGCCACGTTCTGGTCGATATCGCCGATCGTCGCGATACGGATCGTCTGGCTGAGCGCAGCCGTCGTGATACCGAGGTCGGCGGCAAGGTCGAAGTTCGGCGTAATGATGATCTCGGGCCGTTGCAGGTCGCCTTCGATACGCGGCGCGACGAACATGCGCTCGCCGCGCATCTCGTTGACCACCTTGAGCGCGGTCGCCTCGAGCAGTTCGGGATCGTCGCCGGCAAGCATCACCGTCACGTCGCGGCCGCCGCCCCAGTTGGCGTTCGACTGGAACGAGATGCGCGCATCGGGGATCTTCTGCATCTCGGGCCCGAGCTGGCGCATGAACTCGATCGAGGTGCGCTCGCGCTCGGGCTTCAGGTTGGTGTAGATCGTCGCCCGCCCGGGCTGCTCGATGTCGATGTACGACTTCTCGGTCTCGGGCTGCTTCAGCAGCAAGGCGTTGGCGGTGTTGGCGACCGCGACCGTCTGATCGAGCGTCGACCCCGGTACCATCTCGATATTGAGCTGCGTGAACTTGTCGTCGGTCTCGGGCTGGAAGGTGAACGGCAGCGTCGCATAGGCGACGATCGTCAGCAGGAAGGCGAAGACCCCGATACCCATGACCCAGATGCGGTGATCACGGAAGAACCCCTTGACGCCGTTGACGAAGCCGCCGCGTGCGCGGATCGCCTGCGCAGCACGGGTATCCAGCGACCAGCGCAGCATGGCGAGATAGCGATCCATCGTCGGACCGTCGCCATGATTGGCCGGTCCCTGCGCCTTCAGGAAATACGCCGCGATCAGCGGCGTGATCATGCGCGCGACGGCAAGGCTCATCGCCACCGCGACAACGACGGTCAGGCCGAACTGCTTGAAGAACTGCCCGACGATGCCGCTCATCAGGCCCACCGGCAGGAACACGGCGACGATCGCGGCCGTCGTCGCGACGACGGCGAGGCCAATCTCGTCGGCCGCGTCCATCGCCGCCTGGTAGGCCGTCTTGCCCATGCGCATGTGTCGGACGATGTTCTCGATCTCGACGATCGCATCGTCGACGAGCACGCCGGCGACGAGGCTCAGCGCGAGCAGCGACAGCGAGTTGAGCGTGAAGCCCATCAGGTCCATGAACCAGAACGCCGGAATCGCCGAAAGCGGAATTGCGGTCGCCGAAATGAGCATTGCACGCCAGTCGCGAAGAAACAGGAACACGACGATGACGGCAAGCACAGCGCCTTCGACAAGCGCAACCATCGAGCTGTCATACTGTTCCTTCGTATAGTCGACAGTCGAGAACAATGCCGAAATTTTGACCCCTGGATATTCCTTCTCGATCTGTTCCTTGACGGCGAGCGCGTTCTCGTAAACCGTGACGTCCGAGGATCCCTTGGACTTTTCCAGCCGGATACCGATAACCTGCCGCCCGCTCATCATCGCGATCGCGCGCTGCTCCGATTCGCCATCGCGGACGGTCGCCACGTCGGACAGTCGGATCGTACGACCACCGCCAACGTTCAGCTGCGTCGCGCCAAGCGCAGCGGCGTTGTCGGCGTTGCCGAGCACGCGCACCGACTGTTCGGCACCGGCGATCTCGGCGCGGCCGCCGGTGGCATTCATGTTGAGCTGGCGCAGTTGCGCGTTGACCTGCGCCGCGGTGATGCCCTGCGCCTGCAACTTCATCGGATCGAGCTCGACGCGGATTTCGCGGCTGACGCCGCCGCCACGGCTTGCGACCGCCATGCCCTCGACGGCGAGCAGCCGTTTGGCCACTGTATTGTCGACGAACCAGGACAGTTCCTCCAGCGTCATGTCGACCGATTCGACCGACCAGTAGGCGAGCACGCCGTCGAAGTCCTGCCGGATCACCTGCGGTTCAAGGATGCCATCGGGAAGGTCGCTCCGGATCTTTTGCACGGCGTCGCGCACATCATTGACGGCACGGT
>CAYVVV010000113.1:2798-8689 GCA_964455325.1 uncultured Sphingosinicella sp.
GATGACCCCTCGCTGATGTACGATGTGATCTCGTCGACGCCGTTGACGTTGCGCACCGCCGCTTCGACCAGTTGCGTCACCTGCGTCTTCATCTCGGACGGTGCCGCGCCAGGCTGCGTGATGACGACGCGCGCTGCCGGAAAACTGACGTCCGGGTTGTTGTTGATGTCCATGCGCATGAAGCTGACAATGCCGGCAAGCGTCAGCGCCACGAACAGCACGATCGGCGGGACGGGGTTGCGGATCGACCAGGACGAAATGTTACGCATGACCGGGCTTCCTAACGCAGAGTTTTCTGCACAACCGGACGCACTTTCTCGCCCGGATTGAGGAACGCGCCGGCGGAGAGCACGACCTGCTCGTTGCCGGTCAGGCCCGAGGAGATCGCCACGCCCTCCGCCGTGACCATGCCCAGCTTGACGTCTCGACGGCTGACCGTGCCGTCGTTGCCAACGATATAGACATAGCTGCTCTTGGCATCGCCGAGCACGGCCGACTCGGGCAGTACCGGCCGCGACGCCTTGCCGACTTCGATGCGCCCCGAGGCGAACGCGCCTGGACGCAGGCTCTGGTCGCCCGACAGCGCGATCCGTGCGCGGCCCTGGCGGCTCTGAGGGTCGATGACGGGCTCGATCATCCAGACGCGGCCGGCATACTGCTTGTCCGAACCGACGAGCTGGACCGTCGCCGACTGCCCGACTGCAAGGCCCGCGAGATCCTGTTCCGCGACAGCGGCGCGCATTTCCATGGCGCCGTCCTCTGCCATGCGGAACACGGCCGGGCTGCCTGCACTGACCACCTGGCCACGTTCGACATTGCGCTCGAGAACGAGACCGGCCTTTGGCGCACGAATGTCGAGCCGGGCAAGCCGCGCCTGACCTTCGCGCAACTGCGCCGCGGCAACGTTGACGCGGGCGTTGGCACTGTCACGCGACGCTGTGCGACGGTCAATGTCCGCCTTCGAGATGAAGCCGCGGTCGACGAGCGTCAGCGCCCGATCAAGCTCGGCCTGCGCCAGCGCGGCATCGGCGCGCGCCTGCGCCAGCGAGGCCTGAAGCTGCTGAACCTGCTGCACCTGCACCGATTTGTCGATCGTCGCCAGCACCTGCCCCGCGCGGACGACATCGCCGGCGTCGACCAGCACGGCAGTCACGGCACCGCCTTCGCCCTGGACGCCGACGGGCATGTCACGCCGCGCCGCGATGCTGCCGGTAACGCCGACGCTGTCAGCGACCTGGCGTGCGCGCGGAACGATGACGCTGACCGAAGGCAGGTTGGTTTCGCTGCCAGCGTCATTCGCCGCCGGGGCCGACGGCTCGCCGCGCGAGCCGCCGAGGGCCAGCCAGCCGACGACCGCCAGCATCGCCACCGCGACAGCGATGATCAGCAGCCTGCGGCGGCCACGGTCGGCACTGATGGGCGACCAGACTCCGCTGACGCGGTTACGAAACGAGGTCTCGACGGGTTGATGCATGTTCATCGCCAGCTGTTATCCTGATTCAAGCGCCAGTGTATTACTCGAATAATGCAGTTCGTACAAGCCCTGTCGCATGGTCAAGCGGCACTCAAATCCGTCGCGTATCGGGCTCTACCACCGTCCGGTCGAAGAAACGAGACGATTTCCGTGATCAGGGCGATGCCGTCGCATTATGGCTAGCGGCTTTTTGCTCGACTCGTTTTCGATGAACCTATTGTATTGTCGACGAACGCCGGTCCGGCGAAACGATGCCGCGGTCCGCGCGTTCACAGCGCTGAAGCAGCGCAAGAATGGGAGGGAAGCTCATGGACTATGGCCTTTTCGGTTGGATCATCGTCGGCCTGATCGCCGGCGCGCTCGGCAAGTGGATCATGCCCGGCAAGGATCCCGGCGGCATTATTGTCACGATCCTCATCGGCATCGCCGGCGGCGTGATTGGCGGCTATGTTTCCAGCATGCTCGGTCTTGGCGGCGACAACGGCTTCATCATCAACATCATTGTCGCGACCGCGGGCGCCGTGCTGCTGCTGTGGCTCTACCGCGTGATCAAGGCACGCCAGGCGTCCTGACCTTCAACTTCGGTTCAGCGGGCGGCGGATAGGGACAACCCCTTCCGCCGCCCGCAAGGGCTGCACTGCACTGCATTGAAAGGATTCGGTTAGCATGCGTCACGTTTATGCAACGCTTGGAGCGCTCGCCCTGCTGTCGACGCCAGCGCTGGCTGCAGCGCCCTCGGTCCCAGCCGAAACGCTGCTGACCGTCGCCGTGGCGGGCGAGTCGACGCGCGTACCCGATGTTGCCGTCATTTCGGCCGGCGTCGTGACGCAGGCGCCCGATGCGCGCGCCGCGATGCGCGACAACAGTGCACGCATGACGCAGGTCATCGCCGCGCTCAAGAAGGCGGGCGTTGCCGAGCGTGACATCCAGACATCCAACGTCAGCCTGAATCCGCAGTACCGCTATCGCGAGAATCAGGCGCCCGATCTCGTTGGCTATCAGGCCAGCAACACGGTGACGGTGAAGCTCAGGAACATCGGCAAGGCCGGCGACGCCATCGACGCGCTCGTCACGGCGGGGGCCAACCAGGTCAACGGGCCGACGTTCAGCCTCGACAAGCCGGAGGCCGCCAGCGACGAAGCCCGGGCCGACGCCATGAGGAAAGCGCGCGCGCGCGCCGAACTCTATGCCTCCGCCGCCGGGATGCAGGTAAAGCGCGTCGTTTCGATCAGCGAAGGCGTCAGCTACCAGCCGCCGTATCCGGTGCCGATGGTCGCGATGAAGGCGGAAATGGCCGACGCCGTGGCTGCGCCGCCGGTCGCAGCCGGCGAGGTCGGGGCCAACGTCAACATCACGGTGGTTTTCGAGCTGCAGTAACGGCTATGCTCCGGCACATGGCCGATGCGCCGGATGCCCGCCTTGTCGATATCGGCAACGGCAACTTCGCCTACCTCCAGCATGACGGTGGCTGGGGCTGGTCGAACGCCGGACTTGTCACCGATGGCGGCGCGGCGCTGCTGGTTGATACGCTGTTCGACGAGGCGCTCACCGCCACCATGCTGGCGCGGATGAGCGATGCGAGCGGCATCGCAACCGACGCCATCGGCACGGTCGTCAACACCCATGCCAACGGCGACCACACGCATGGCAATGGCCTGCTGCCGCATGCCGAGATCATTACGTCGGAAGCATCGGCACGCGAGATGGCGGAGTTCGCGCCTGCCCTGCTCGCGCAGCTCAAGGCTGGCGGCGCGGCAGGACAGCTCGGCCTTGCTGGGCGATATTTCGCGGAAATCTTCGCGCCCTTCGATTTCGCCGGCGTCCATCCGCGCAGCCCCACCACGACGTTCAACGGCGCAGTGAAGGTCCGTGTCGGCGGCAAGACGATCGAACTGATCGAGGTCGGACCCGCCCACACGCGCGGCGACATCATCGTCCATTTGCCCGTCGATCGCGCGGTGTTCACCGGCGACATCCTGTTCATCGACGGCACGCCGATCATGTGGGAAGGCCCGGTCGGCAACTGGCTGGACGCCTGCGACCGGATTCTCGGCATGGACGTCGACGCGATCGTACCTGGCCACGGGCCGCTCGCGAGCAAGGATCAGGTGCGCGCGGTCGCCGACTATCTGGCGTACATCGCCGTCGAGGCCCGCGCGCGCTTTGATGCCGGCATGAGCGCCGAGGATGCCGCGCTCGACATCGGCCTTGGCAAGTACGCGGCGTGGCGCGACGCCGAGCGGCTCGCCGTCAATGTCGACACGCTCTACCGCGAGTTCGCAGGCAGTCACGAGCCGGCGAACGTGCTGGCGCTGTTCGAGCGGATGGCGAGACTCTACTACGACAGGCGCTGAGGGGGTGCGCCCCTCGACTTCGCTAGGGATGAGCGGGGTGGTTGGAATACGGTCCTGCACAAACCCCGCTCATCCCGAACGAAGTCGAGGACGCATGTCTTCACACAATCGTAGCGCCGCCATCGATGACGAAGCTCTGGCCGCTGGCAAAGCCGCCCGCCTTCGAGGCGAGCAGCACCGCCATGCCGGCAATCTCGTCGGGTTCACCGATGCGTTTCAGGCACGAATGCGCGGTCGCCTGCTCGAGAATGTCGGGGTTCTCCCAAAGTGCGCGGGCAAAGTCGGTCTTGATGAGACCGGGACAGATCGCGTTTACGCGTACGTTGTACGGTCCATACTCGGCGGCATAGTTGCGCACCAGCTGCAGGTCGGCGGCCTTCGAGACGTTGTAGGCGCCGATCACCGTCGAGGCCTTAAGCCCGCCGACGGATGAAATGACCGTGATCGAACCGTCGCGCCGTTCCACCATCTGCGGCGCCACCAGCTGGATCAGCCAGTGGTTCGAGATGATGTTGTTGTGCAGGATCTTGGTGAACTGCTCATCGGCAATGCCGGCGAGCGGCCCGAAATAGGGGTTGGAGGCGGCGTTACAGACAAGTGCGTCGATCTTGCCGAACGCGCGCATCGCAGCGTCGACGAGGTGCTTCAGGTCGTCCTTCGATGAAATATTGGCCGGTGCAGCGACCGCTGCTGTCCGGCCAACCGCAGCATTGATTTCGGCCACGGCGGCATCGCAGGCGTCCTGCTTGCGGCTGGACACGACGACGTTGGCGCCGTGCTCCGCCATGCGATGCGCGATCGCCTTGCCAATGCCGCGCGACGAGCCGGTGATGACGGCGGTCTGGCCTGAGAGATCAAACAGGGCAGGAAGGGTCATGGTGGGCACTCCGAAAGGTGTCACCCGTCCTAACCGCTGCCCGCCCTGCTGTCAGTCGATTGATTCTACAGGTCGGGTCAGAACCGGATACCAGCCTCGATGCCCCAGACCCGCGGCTCGTTGACCATCGCCGTCAGGTTGTTGAAGTCGATGCCGCTGACCGCCGACGTATCGTTGGTGACGTTGCGGACGAACGCGGCCACGTCCCACGTGGCGGTCTGGTAGCCGAGGCGGACACCACCTTCGAGCAGCCGCTTGTCCTGAAACTCGACCGATTCATAAAGAAAGAAGTTGATCTTCGAGCGGTAGGCCCAGTCGGTATAGGCATAGAGCTCGCCATCGCCCATCGGAATGCCATAGCGAACGGTCCAGTTGGCGATCCACTTTGGCGACTGCGGCAGACTGTTGCCATCGATCGACACGATCGCCGATGCGAATGGCGCCGCTGGGACCACGATCGGGTCGCGGATCGTGCACAGCGACACGTTCGGGAATGTGTCGACACGGACACCGCCGCAGGCCGCCGTGGTCAGCCCCGAATCCTGGATCTCGGTGTCGTTGTAGCTGAGACCAAGGGTCAGCAGGAGTTCAGGCACCGGCTTGAACTCTGCATCGAGCTCGAAGCCGTAGCCACGCACGTTGTCGGCATTGATCAGTCGGTTGGCATTGACCGCGCCGCCAACCGCGGTCAGCTGTGCATCGTTGAGATCGTAATAGAAACCGTTGAGATTGATGCGGCCCCGCCCGTCGAGGACGGTCGCCTTGACGCCGGCCTCGTAGCTCTGGATCGTCTCGGAATCGCCGATCGTGACGCCATCCTGCAACGGCGTCGCGGTCGCCGGCGGGAACAGGATACGGCCCTGGATGCTGGGTGCCCGATAGCCGCGCGCGACACGGGCATAGAGGTTGATGTCCTCGCTCGCGGCGAAATTGAACGACGAATCCGTTACCGATATTACCGTCCCTCACACCGGTCTGAGCACGTCGAAATACTACAAACTCCTGTGGAAGACGCTCGATGCGCAGTTCGACTCCGTCATCATCATCCTCGACGAGATCGACCTGATGAACGACGATAGTCTGCTGATGAAACTCTCTCGCGCCGAAGAAGCGGGGAAGATCGACTGTAGCATCGGCATCATCGCGATCAGCAACAAGATCCAGTACGTCGATAATACGAACGAAC
>CAYVVV010000114.1:0-8380 GCA_964455325.1 uncultured Sphingosinicella sp.
GTCAAACTCGCCGCCTCAAAAATCTGGATGCGATTTATGAGTCGGTGACCTAGTCGGCGGCCGCGGCCTCGATCGCATCGATGTCGGCGTCGGAAAGGCCGAAATGGTGCCCGACCTCGTGCACGAGGACATGCGTGACGAGGTGTTCGAGGCTTTCCTCTCCCTCCGCCCAGACGTCGAGGATCGGGCGGCGATAGAGATGCACGGTGTCGGGCAACGCCCCCGACACGTCGACCGAGCGGGCGACCGAATGGCCGCTGTAGAGGCCGAGGATATCGAACTCGCTTTGAAGATCCATCTCGCGGATTACCTCCTCGTCGGGGAAATCCTCGATCTTCAGTACGACATGCGCGAGGTGGCGGCGAAACAGTTCGGGCAACCGCTCGATCGCGGCGCGGGCGAGGCGTTCGATGTCGACGAGGCTTGGCGCGAAGGTTTGACGGCTCATCCACCCCGACATAGGGGTTGACGGCACCAAGCACCAGCAGGAGGAGCCACCATGGTCGCCAGGCTGTCCGATAGCGAGCGCGCGGCGCTGCTCCCAGGCCTTGCCGGATGGACGCACGATGCGGCACGCGACGGCATCGTCAAGTCGTATCGTTTCCGCGATTTCACCGAAGCCTTCGCGTTCATGACGCGCGTCGCCCTGCTTGCCGAAAAGGCCGACCATCACCCCGAATGGTCGAACGTCTGGAACAAGGTCGACATCCTGCTGACGACACACGACGCCGGCGGGCTGTCGATGCGCGACATCGATCTGGCACGGGCCATCGACGGCGCCGGTTGACGCCTCAGCTTCACCGCGCCCAGCGCGCGAAAATCGCGGTCGGCAGCAGCAGGCCGCGCGCTTCCTCGCGGATCGCCATCTCGCCCGCTTCGACCTCGCCGCCAAGCGGCGCCGTCACCTCGCGCGTCAGGTTGGCGATGGCGATCGCCGACATGCGCACGGCATAGACGGTGAGCACGAGGAATTTCGAGCGGGCGTCGAGCAGCGCCGCGCATGCGCGCATCAGCGGCGCAAGCTTTTCATCGAGTTCCCATACCTCGCCGGCGGGACCGCGCCCGTACTTGGGCGGGTCGAGGATGATGCCGGCATATTTGCGTCCGCGCCGTACCTCGCGCTCGGCGAACTTGAGCGCGTCGTCGACAATCCAGCGGATTGGCGCAGCGTCGAGGCCCGACAGCGCCTGGTTCTCGCGCGCCGCCGCCACCGCTTTCCTCGATGCGTCGACATGCGTCACACGCGCGCCGCTGGCGGCGGCGACAAGGCTGGCAACGCCGGTATAGCCGAACAGGTTGAGCATCGCGTCGTCCGGCCGCAGACGCGCCGCGAGCCAGTCCCACTGCGGTGCCATGTCGGGGAAGAAGGCAAGGTGACGGAATGGCGTGTTCGCGGCCCAGAACCTGACCGTTCCGCGCGCCAGCGGCCAAGACGCCGGCACCTTGGGAGCAAGCGTCCAGCGGCCGCCGCCGTCCGCGTCCGAACCTCCAGTGAACTCGCCGTCGGCAGTCCAGCCGGTCGCGGCCGGTGCCCACATCGCCTGCGGATCGGGCCGGATGAAGCGATACGGCCCATAACGTTCGAGCTTGCGGCCGCCACCCGAATCGACGAGGCCGAAATCGGCCCACGGCTCGGCGACAAGTGTGCGCAGCTGCATCAGGCGGCGAGCGCCTTTTCGCCCGCACCGACCGACGCGCGTGCTTCTGGACCGGCCAGCATCGCCGCGCCCGCGGCGCGCACCTCGTCGAGCGTGATGGCGTCGATCTGGGCGACGACCTCGGCGGGTTCGACCAGTCGACCATGCAGCGACAGCTGCCGCGCGACGTACGCCGCCTGGCCCTCAGTCGATTCAAGGCTCATCAGCAGCCCGGCCTTGACCAGTGACCGCGCCCGCTCCAGCTCCGCAGGCTGCAAAGCCGCCGCCGCCGAGTGAAGCTGTTCGCGGACCAGCGCCAGCGCCGCCGCGGCGTCCCGCCGCGCAGTCGCCAGATAGACGCTCAGCATGCCGATGTCGTCGAACGCCTGCAGCGACGCGTAGACCGAGTAGGCAAGCCCCCGCTCCTCGCGCAACGACTGGAACAGCCGCGACGACATGCCGCCGCCGACCGCATCGGCAAACAGGCGTGCCGCAAAATAATCGTCCGACAGTGCCTTTGGCCCCGGCCACGCGAGGGTGAGATGCGCCTGCTCGAAGCGGCGGGCGTCGGAGAAACTGCCGCCCGCGAACATCGCCCGTTCAACCGGCGCCGCCGGCACCGGAACAAGGTCGCCGAACCGCGCCTCGGCAATGTCGACGAGCGCAGCGTGATCGACCTTGCCGGCGGCGACAACCATCAGCCCGTCAGGCCGGTAGCGCTCGCGACGCCAGCGTTCCAGATCGCCGCGAGCGAGGCCGGCGAGGCTGCGCTCGTCGCCGAGGATCGAGCGGCCGAGCGCCTGTCCCGGAAAGGCGACCGCCTGCAAGTGATCGAAGACGATGTCGCCGGGGGTATCGCGCGCCTCGCCAAGTTCCTGCAGCACGACCCGCTTTTCGCGTTCGAGCTCGACGTCTTCGAAGTGCGGATGCCGAACGAGGTCGGCGATGATCTCGACGCCAAGCGCCAGATCGTCCGACAGCAGCCGTGCCGAAAACAGCGTGCTATCGCGGCTGGTCGCGGCATTGAGGTCGCCGCCGACATCTTCGATCACCTCGGCGATCGCGCGCGCCGAGCGGCCGCCGGCACCCTTGAACACCATGTGTTCAAACAGATGCGCAAGTCCGCTTTCATGCACTGCTTCGTGGCGCGAGCCGACGTCGGCGAACAGACCGACCGTCACCGTTTCGATCTCGGGCATCGTCCGCGACGCTACCTTGAGGCCGTTGGACAGCATCGTCAGCCGCATCATCGCGGCGTCGCCCGGCTGACGATGTAGTCGCGCACCGCCGCGTAGTCGCAGTGCAGCGAGGCATAACGCTCCTCGCGATCGAACAGCCCGGCGAACCGTGGCGGCATCGCCGGACGTACACCGGTCGCGCGTTCGACCGCATCGCGGAACTTCGCTGCGTGCGCCGTCGCCAGCGTGACCACCGGCACTGCCGGATCCAGGCCAGCGGCACGCGCCGCGGCAAGCCCGATCGCTGTGTGCGGATCGACGATCTCGCCGCATGCTTCCGCGGCCCAGCGCAGCGTCATCGCCATTTCATCGGCATCGACGCGATGGCTTGCGAACAGCGGCCTCGCCGCCGCGAGCATGTCGGCAGGAATGGTGAGTTTCCGCGTCTGCTCGAAGCCGTGCATCATCGCGGCGATCGCAGCACCGTCGCGGCCGGCAAGGTCGAACAGCAGCCGCTCGAAATTGCTCGACACCTGGATGTCCATCGACGGTGCCGCGGTCGGCGTGACGGTGCCGGCCGAATAGTCGCCCGCCGTCAACGCCCGGTGAAGGATGTCGTTGACGTTGGTGGCGACGATCAGCCGGGCGACCGGCAGGCCCATCCTCGCCGCGACATAGCCGGCGAAGACGTCGCCGAAATTGCCCGTGGGCACGGCAAAGGCGACGGCGCGTTCGGGCGCGCCGAGCCGCACGGCAGCATAGAAGTAATACACGACCTGCGCCATCAGCCGCGCCCAGTTGATCGAATTGACCGCGCCGACGTTGAAGCGGGCGGTAATCTCGGCGTCGCCGAACATGCGCTTCACCATCGCCTGCGCGTCGTCGAAGGTGCCGGCAATGGCGATGTTGTGGACGTTCGGGGCCATCACCGTCGTCATCTGCCGGCGCTGCACATCGCTGACGCGGCCCTCGGGGTGCAGCATGAACACGTCGACATGCTCGCGCCCCGCCAGCGCATGGATCGCCGCCGAGCCGGTGTCGCCCGAGGTCGCACCGACGATCGTCAGATGCCGTCCGGCCCGGTCGAGCAAATGGTCGAACAACAACCCCAGCAGCTGCAGCGCAAGATCCTTGAACGCCAGCGTCGGGCCGTGGAACAGCTCGAGCAGGAAGTGACGATGGTCAAGCTGGACAAGCGGCGTCACCGCCGCATGATCGAACCCTGCATAGGCCTCGCCGAGCAGCCGCCGCAGGTCGGCGTCGTTCAACCCGTCGCCGGTGAAACGGCGGCAGATCTCGAATGCGGTATCGACATAGCTCTTGCCCGAAAGCGCGGCAATTTCGGCAGCTCCTAGCACCGGCCATGCCTCGGGCACGTACAGACCGCCGTCGCTGGCAAGGCCGGCGAGCGTCACATCGCGGAAATCGAGCGCGGGCGCAGCGCCGCGCGTGCTGACATAACGCATGACGCCGCCGCTTACCGTCAACGGCGCTGCACCGCAACATCCGGCCGCGTCAGTGGCGCGCCAGCCGCCAGAGGTAGACGGCGTAGATGGCGAGCAGGACGGCGGCGAACGCAAACCACTGCATGGCGTAGGCGCGGTGGTTGTCGGGAATGGTGGCGAGGCTCGGCGGCGCCGCGGCAACGAGCGGCGACGGGGCGCGATCGGCGTAAAGCAGGATGGTGCGCTCCGACTCGATCGCCTGCCCGGTCACTTCGCCGGCAGCCGGCACGACCGCGACATCGGGGCGAACCGCCCAGCCGATCACAGCGGTCACGCCGTCGCGGCAGGGGAAGCGGTAGACATAGCCACTGGCGCCGGCGCGATTCTGTCCGGCGACGACCTGCGCCGCGGCAGCAGTGGCACGGCAGGTCGCGCGCGCGCGGCGGAAGTTGACCGGCGTGCCCGCGACAGCATCGAGATCGACCGGCGGCAGCGATGGCGCCGCCTCCAGGTCGGCAAGCATTGCGGCCTTCCAGTCGGCGCGCTGCAACTGCCAGACGCCAAGACCGATCAGCGTTGGCGTCATCAGCGCAACCATCAGCGTCGGAACGAGCGGCAGCCGCATCAGTCGTCGAGGCGTCCTTCGGCGGCGTCATGCCTGAATTCGAGCGCAAGCAGCACCGCTTTACCCTGCCGCAAGCCGATGACCGTCAGCACGACGATAAGCGGAGACCACAGGATCGCATGCACCCACCACGGCGGCGCCACCGCGATGTCGAACCACAGCGACAGCCCGACGACAATGAAGCCGAGCAGGAAGATGAGGAACGCCGCCGGGCCGTCGCCGACGTTGAAGCCGGCAATATCGAGGTTGCAGACCGCGCAGCGCTCGGCCAGTTGCAGCGTCGTCCTGAACAGCCGGCCCTCGCCGCACCGTGGGCAGCGGCCGCGCATCGCGGCCCGGACCGGGTCCGGGCCAGTCGCCATTAGTGCGCTCCGGCTGCCACCGCGGCGCCGAAGTCGCTGCCCCAGACATAGATGGCAACGAACAGGAACAGCCAGACGACATCGACGAAGTGCCAGTACCAGGCCGCCGCCTCGAAGCCGAAATGCTGCTGCGGCGTGAAATGACCACGGTAGGAGCGGACGAGGCAGACGATGAGGAAGATGGTGCCGACAATGACGTGGAAACCGTGGAAGCCGGTCGCCATGTAGAAGGTCGAGCCATAGATGTTGCCGGCGAAGCCGAACGCGGCGTGGCTGTACTCGTATGCCTGCACCGCTGAGAACACGAGGCCGAGGATGATGGTCAGCCAAAGTCCCTGGATGAGCCCCTTGCGATCATTGTGGATGAGCGCATGGTGTGCCCAGGTGACCGTCGTTCCCGACAGCAGCAGGATCATCGTATTGAGCAACGGATAGACGAACGGGTCGAGCACCTCGATGCCCTTTGGCGGCCAGACACCGCCGACCGCCTCGCCCGCGAACGGAAACAGCGACGCGTCGAAGTAGGCCCAGAACCACGCGACGAAGAACATCACCTCCGACGCGATGAACAGAATCATGCCGTAGCGATGGTGCAGCTGCACGACCGGCGTGTGGTCGCCGGTCGACGCCTCGCGCACCACGTCCGACCACCAGAAGAACATGGTCGCCAGAATCCCGAGCATGCCGACCGCGAACACCCAGGCGCCCATGTCGCGCATCCACATCACCCCGCCGGCAGCAGTTATCAATGCGGCGAACGCGCCGATGAGCGGCCACGGGCTTGGCGGCAGGATGTGGTAGTCGTGTTGCTTGGCGCCGGCCATCGTCTGTTACCCCTGAACTCCGTTTGAAACTGTCTTAGCCGCCTCTTCCTCGACGGGGAAGAAGGTATAGCTGAGCGTGATCTCGTCGATCTTGCGCGCCGCCGCGTCGTCGAGCAGCGCCGGATCGATGTAATAGCTGACCGGCATGTCGACGGTCTCGCCGGGTTGCAGCGTCTGCTCGTTGAAGCAGAAACACTGGATCTTGACGAAATAGGCACCCGCCGTGTCGGGCGACACATTGAACGTCGCGACGCCCGTGATCGGCCGATCGGTAAGGTTGGTCGCCTGGTAGAAAGCAAGCCTGCGCTCGCCGATGCGCACCGTCGTCTGCGTTTCCACGGGTGCGAATTTCCATCCAAGCCCGGGCGCGACGTTGGCGTCGAAGCGGACACTCATCGTCGTCGCGACCGCTCCCGGCGCATCGGTGGCGACGGCGCGCTGCGTCGTGCCGCCGAACCCGGTGACCTGGCAGAACAGCCGGTACAGCGGCACGCTGGCAAAGGCGAGGCCGAGCATGCCCGCAGCAAACGCAGCTGTCATCCACCCCGTGCGCCGAATGCCCGCGGCAATGCTCATCCCATCCTCGCGATGGTGATGGCGTAAAACAGCGCGGCAAGTCCGACGAGGATGCCGCCAAGCACGATGTTGCGGCTCCGCCGGCGCCGGTCGAGATCGCTGTCGGTCACGCGAGCACCAGCCGGTCGACGACAAGCGCCGCGAACGCAGCGAACAGATACATGATCGAGAACGCGAACAGCCGCCGCTCGGGACGCATCGCCGCCGGATCGGTTGCCGCGTTGCGCACCACCGCGATCGCAAGCGCGACGAAGACCGCACCAAGCACCGCCGCGGTCAGCCCGTATATTGCTCCGGTCAGGCCCAGCAGCCAGGGGGCGACGCTCGCCACGATCAGCAGCGGCGTGTAGGCGGCGATGTGCAGCCGCGTAACGTGCTCGCCATGCGTCACCGGCAGCATCGGCACGCCGGCGCGCGCGTAATCGCCGCGCACGAACAGCGCCAGCGCCCAGAAGTGCGGCGGCGTCCACAGGAAGATGATGGCGAACAGCAGCAGCGGCAGCGCCGTGACGTCGCCGGTGACCGCTGCCCAGCCGATCACCGGCGGAAACGCGCCGGCGGCGCCGCCGATGACGATGTTCTGCGGTGTCCGCCGCTTCAGCCAGACCGTGTAGACGAACACGTAGAAAAGGATCGAGGCGGCAAGCAGCGCCGCCGCGACAAGATTGACGGCAAGCGCCATCACCGCGACCGATGCCACCGCGAGGCTGACCGCGAAGCCGAACGCTTGCGCCGGTTCGATACGGCCCGCCGGAATCGGCCGCGCCGCCGTCCGCTTCATGCGCGCGTCGAGATCCGCCTCGTACCACATGTTGAGCGCGCCCGACGCGCCGGCGGCGGCGGCGATACAGAGCACCGCGGTGAACCCGATCACCGGATGGATGCCGCCCGGCGCCGCTAGCAGCCCGCAGAGGCCGGTGAACACCACAAGGCTCAGCACCCGCGGCTTCAGCAGCGCGACATAGTCGCGCCAGTCGGCAAATGCGGCCGGCGCGACGGCGAGAGCGGATGGCCCGGACATGCTACCTGATGACGGGCAGCGTCTCGAACTGGTGGAACGGCGGCGGCGACGACAGCGTCCACTCCAGCGTGGTCGCGCCCTCGCCCCACGGATTGTCGGCGGCCTTGCGGCCAGCAAAGTAGCTGATGATGACGTTCAGGAAGAAGAACAGCATGCCGACCGCCATGATCGCGTAACCCCAGCTTGCCACCTCGTTCCAGTAGGCGAATGCTTCGGGATAGTCGGGATAACGGCGCGGCATGCCGTCCTGGCCGAGGAAATGCATCGGGAAGAACAGCACGTTGACGCCGATGAAGAACACCCAGAAGTGCAGCTTGCCAAGCAGCTCGCTGTACATGCGGCCGGTCATCTTCGGCCACCAGTAATACCAGCCGGCGAACAGCGCGAACACCGCGCCAAGCGACAGCACATAGTGGAAGTGCGCAACGACATAGTAGGTGTCGTGCATATACTGGTCGATGCCGCCATTGGCGAGCACCACGCCGGTGACACCACCGATGGTGAACATGATGATGAAGCCGATCGCCCACAGCATCGGCGTCTCGAACGACAGCGAGCCGCCCCACATCGTCGCGATCCAGCTGAAGATCTTGATACCGGTCGGCACCGCGATGATCATCGTCGCAACGGTGAAATAGATCTTCACGTTGACGTCCATGCCCACCGTGTACATGTGGTGCGCCCAGACGATGAAGCCGATGAAGCCGATCGC
>CAYVVV010000115.1:0-8275 GCA_964455325.1 uncultured Sphingosinicella sp.
GTGGGTGCAGCCGACCAGCGTTGCCAGCGGCGTCAACATGGCGGAGGTCGTCGCGCAGATCGGCGGCGCCGTTGCCGCCGATTCCATCTTCGCCAACGGCGCCGGCAATTTCGCCGCCTGGCTGCACCGGTTTCACCAGCACCGGCGGCCCGGCACGCAGCTGGCCCCTACCTCCGGCGCGATGGGCTATGGCGTGCCTGCCGGCATCGCCGCGAAGCTGCTGCAGCCGGAGCGCGACGTCGTCGTCATTGCCGGCGACGGCGATTTCATGATGTCGGCCAACGAGCTGATCACTGCCGCACGCTATGGCGCCAATGCCGTCTTCGTCGTCGTCGACAACGGCCAGTACGGCACCATCCGCATGCACCAGGCGCGCGATTATCCGGGGCGGCCTTCGGGCACCACGCTCGTCAATCCCGACTTTTGCCGCTACGCCGAAAGCATGGGGTGTCTGGGGCTGCGCGTCGACCGAACGGAGGATTTCGCGGCGGCGTTCGCAAAGGCCCGTGGGGCGGGTCGTCCGGCAGTGATCTGGGTGAAGACCGATCCCAACGAGATCGCGCCGGGGCGGAGGCTCGACCGTGGCGTCTGAAACTCCAAGTGCGCTCAACCACCCCCGCTCTTCGCTCGGGATGAGCGGGTTGGGGGGTGACTCGATGCGAGGGTTCAGTGGCTGAGCTGAGCCAGATTGAACGCGCGGCGCTTGCCATGCTCGACGATCGCCACGACACCATGCTCGCCTCGGTCGAAGCTTGGGCGGCAATCAACAGCGGCAGCCGCAACCTCAGTGGCCTGTCGCGTATGGCCGATGTGCTTGCCGATGCGTTCGCGCCGCTCGGCGGCGTGACCCGGCGCGTGCCGCCGGCGCTGGCCGAGGCGGTCGACGCGGCCGGCCGGACCTACCCGCTTCAACACGGCGACAACCTGCACATCGTGCGGGACCGACCGGCGAACAAGCGCGTGCTGCTGACCGGACACATGGATACCGTGTTCGGCGAGGACCACCACTTCCAGACGCTGAAATGGATCGGGCCGGGGGTGCTGAACGGCCCCGGCGTCGCCGACATGAAAGGCGGTATCGCGGTGATGCAGGCGGCGCTCGCATGTTTCGAGGCGTCGCCGTTCGCCGAACAGCTTGGCTGGGAGGTGGTTCTCAACGCCGACGAGGAGGTGTCATCGCTTGGCTCGGCGCCGCTGCTTGCCGATGCCGCGTCGCGTTGCCAGGTGGGGCTTACCTTCGAGCCGTCGGCGCTGCCCGACGGCACGCTCGCCGGTGCGCGCAAGGGCAGCGGCAATTTCGCCGCCGCGATCACCGGCCGCGCCGCGCACGCCGGCCGCAACCCGCAGGACGGGCGCAACGCCATCGTTGCCGCCGCCGACCTCGCGCTGCGGCTCGACGCGATGCGGCGCGCGCGGTCCGATCTGTCGGTCAACGTTGCCAAGATCGACGGCGGCGGTCCGAACAACGTCGTTCCCGACGGTGCCGTCGTGCGCTGGAACGTGCGTCCGACGGCGCACGACGACCAGCACTGGGCGGAACGCGCCATCGACGACGCGATCGCCGCGGTTGCCGAGGCGCATGACGTTGCGATCAGCCTGTCGGGCAGCTTCGCGCGGCCGCCGAAGCCGATGGATGCTCACCAGCGCCGCCTGTTCGATCTGGTCAGGCGCTGCGGCGCCGACCTTGGCCTCGACATCGGCTGGCGCGACACCGGCGGCGTCTGCGACGGCAACAACCTGGCTGCCGCCGGGCTTGCGGTGGTCGACACGCTTGGGGTACGAGGCGGATCGATCCATTCGGATCAGGAGTTTCTCATCACCGCGTCGCTCGTGGAGCGGGCGCGGCTGTCGGCACTGATCCTCATGCGCATCGCGCAGGGTGCCTGGGACGGCCACCGGGGGTAACGATGGCTTGGTTCGTTCGCGCCGCGCGCGAGGATGATGTCGACGCGCTGCTTGCGCTCGCCGAACAGACCGGCGGCGGTTTCACCAACCTGCCCGCCAATCGCGACTCGCTCGCCAGGCGGCTGCGCTGGAGCGCGGAGAGCTATGCACGCACCAGCGGATTGCCGCTGAACGAACTCTATTTCCTGCTGCTCGAGGAAGCCGGCAGCGGTCGCATCGGCGGCAGTGCGCTGCTCTACTCGAAACTTGGCGTCGACTGGCCGTTCTATTCGTACAAGATCGCGACGATCAACCAGACCTCGAAGGAACTGGGCCGCAACATCACGATGGAGGTGCTGCACCTCGTCAACGACTTCAACGGTGCCGCCGAAGTGGGCGGGCTGTTCCTGCTGCCCGAGCTTCGCGCCGAGGGACTCGGCCGGCTGCTCGCGCGCAGCCGCTACCTGTTCCTCGCCCGTCATCGCGAGCGGTTTCCCGCGCGGATCATCGCCGAACTGCGCGGCTGGCTCGATGACGAGGGCGGGTCGCCGTTCTGGGACGGTCTCGGTCGCGCCTTCTTTGGCATGCCATTCCAGGAGGCGGACCGGTTCAACGCCGTGCATGGCAACCAGTTCATCGCCGATCTGATGCCGAAATATCCCATCTATACCGCGCTGCTGCCGGAAAGCGCGCGCGCGGTGATCGGCAAGCCGCACAGCAGCGGCATTCCCGCGCTGAAGATGCTGGAAAAGGAGGGATTCGCGCACGAGGGCTATGTCGATATCTTCGACGGCGGCCCGACCGTCAGCGCCCAGATCGACCATGTCCGGACCGTGCGCGACTGCCGCACGCTGGCCGTCGCCGACCTCGACGCGCACGCCGGCGCGGGCCGCACGTCGCTGCTGGCAACGGGTCGGCTGACGACGTTCCGCGCCTGGCAGAGCGATGCCGTGGCGCTTGACGCGACCGTCTCGGTTCCGGCAGCGGAGGCTGAGCTGCATGCCATCCAGATTGGGGATCTGATCAGCCATGTCGCAGCCTGAACTTGTCTCGACCGACCCGTCGACGGGCGAGACGGTGTGGACGGGACCGATCGCCGACGCTGCTGCCGTCGATGCAGCCGTCCGCGCCGCGCGCCTGGCCCAGCCGGCGTGGGAAGCGCGGCCGCTGCGGCAGCGCGTCGAGGTACTGCACAAGTTTCAGAACGCCATACGCGACCGCAGCGAGGAGCTGTCGACGATGATCTCCCGGGAAACCGGCAAGCCGCACTGGGAGACCAAGACCGAAGTGCACAGCGTCATCGCCAAGGTCGACATCTCGCTGACGGCGTACCAGGAGCGCACGGGCAATCGCAAAAAGGACGGCGAGGGATTTCACCAGCAGTTGCGGCATCGTCCCCATGGCGTGCTGGCGGTGCTCGGCCCCTACAACTTTCCCGCGCACCTGCCCAACGGCCACATCGTTCCGGCGCTGCTCGCCGGCAACACCGTCGTCCTGAAGCCATCCGAGCTGACGCCGGGCACGGCCGAGATCATGGTTGCGTGCTGGCGCGCGGCGGGGCTGCCCGACGGCGCGCTGGGGCTGGTGCAGGGGGCTGGCGAAACCGGCCGCGCGCTTGCCGGGCATGCCGGCATCGACGGCCTGTTGTTCACCGGCAGCGCTGCCACCGGGCAAGCGTTGGCGCAGCAGTTCGCCAGTACGCCGTCGAAGATCCTTGCGCTCGAGATGGGCGGCAACAATCCGCTCGTCGTCTGGGACGTGCACGACGACGACCTCGAGGCGGCCGCGGCGCTGGTCGTCCAGTCGGCGTACCTGTCGTCGGGACAGCGCTGCACCTGCGCGCGGCGGCTCATCGTCGAGGACAAGAACTATGACGGTCTGCTGCACTATGTCGCCGAGCTGATCGATCGGCTCATCGTCGGCGCGCCGTTCGACGACCCGCAGCCGTTCATGGGCCCCGTCGTCGACAACAGGGCGGCCGACAAGCTGCAGGAGCAGTTCCTCAACCTCGTCATGATGGGCGGCAAGGCGATCCGTCGCCTCAACCGTCGCGATCCCGACAAGCCGTTCCTGACGCCCGCGCTCATTGACGTGACGGCGATCGCCAAGCGGCCCGACGAGGAGATGTTCGGGCCGGTGCTGCAGCTCATCCGCGTGCCTGACTTCGAAAGCGCGATGGAGGAAGCCAACAACACGCGCTTCGGTCTGTCGGCCGGCCTCATTGGCGGCGACCAGGATCTTTACGACCGTTTTTGGAACGGCGCACGCGCCGGCATTGTCAACTGGAACCGGCCGACCAACGGCGCGGCGTCGAATGCGCCGTTCGGCGGGATCGGCGACAGCGGCAACCATCGCCCCAGCGCCTATTACGCTGCCGACTATTGCGCCTATCCGGTGGCGAGCCTGGAGGCAACAAAGGTGCGCGGTGCGATCACCATGGGGCTGAAAGCCGACGATGCATAGGCGAAGCCCGCGCGCGCAGCCGAGCCGTTACGAGGGAAAATGACGTTCGAGATCAACTTCGACGGCCTGATCGGCCCGACGCACAACTACGCCGGGCTCAGCCTCGGCAACGTGGCGAGCGCGACCAATGTCGGCGAGGTATCGCGACCGCGCGCCGCGGCGCTGCAGGGCATCAGGAAGATGCGGCTGCTGATGTCGCTCGGCATCCGGCAGGGCTTCCTGCTGCCGCACGAGCGGCCAAATACGTCCTGGCTCCGCCAGCTCGGCTTTTCAGGCACTGATGCCGATGTCTGCGCCGCCGCCTTCGCGGCCGATCCGCAACTGTTCAAGAATGCCATTTCGGCCTCGGCAATGTGGACGGCGAACGCGGGCACGGTATCGCCGGCAGCCGATACCGCCGACGGGCGCGTCCACATCACCGCCGCCAACCTGTCGACGATGGCGCATCGCAGCATCGAACATGTCGAAACACACCGGCAACTGGAGATGGTCTTCGCCGATCGCCGCCACTTCGCCGTGCATGCGGCGGTACCGGGCAAGTTCGGCGACGAGGGCGCCGCGAACTTCATGCGTCTGTGCCGGTCGCATGCCGCACCCGGTGTCGAGGTGTTCATCTATGGCGAGGATCGGGGCGGCCGCTTTCCGGCACGGCAGGACCGCCGCGCGTCAGAGGCGGTGGCGCGGCTCAACACGGTCCGCGACGCGATCTTTTGGCCGCAATCGGATGCTGCGATCCAGGCCGGCGCGTTCCACAACGACGTTGTCGCCGTTGCCAACGAGCGCGTGCTGTTCGCGCACGAGCAGGCGTTCGAGGATCGACATGGCCTTTATGCCGCGATCCGCGCGAAGCTGCCCGAACTGGAAGTGGTCGAGGTGCCGGCAAGCGCGGTCAGCCTTGACGACGCCATCGGGTCGTACCTGTTCAATTCGCAGCTGGTCACGTTGCCGACGCGCGAGATGGTACTGATCCTGCCCCGGGAGAGCGAGCAGAACGCGCGCGTCAGGGCCTGGCTCGACGCCATGCTCGCGTCGAACGGGCCGATCCGCGCCTGCCACTTCATCGATGTCCGCGAATCGATGCGCAATGGTGGCGGTCCAGCGTGTCTGCGGCTGCGCGTCGCGGTGAGCGAAGCGGCGGCGGCGGCGATCGATCCGCGCTTCCTGCTCGATATGGCAAAGGCCGACCAGCTCGAACGGCTGGTGGAGACGCACTGGCCGGAGGCGATCGGCCCCGACGACCTCGGCAATGCCGCGTTGTGGGCACAGGCCGGCGCGGCGCGGCGGGCACTGATGGTGACACTGGGACTAAGCAGCTAGCGTATGTCCCGTTCGAGCGGAATCGGTTCCAATCACCCGCTCCCAATCTTTGGATTCCAATAAATCATTGATATATAAGTGCAAAAATAAGAGATTTTTGCCTGTGTAGGAATTGTGCAGAATAATTTGCGGAATTGTTTCGGCGTAACGCTCGGAAATCCCGCCCTTTCTGATTCGCCCACGCGCACGCCCCGTCAAAACAGCTCGCCCTGTCGGCTGGCTTTAATGTAGCGCCGCCATGCGGGCTTTGCCGCTTCTTCGTCCAACCATGCCCTGATCTGCGCGACAACATCGCCGCCATTGGCTTCAACAGTGCCGCAAGGATGGAAATGCGAGCGATAGCCCGTTTCGGTTATCGGCAACGGTGCGCGCTCTGGCTGAATGCTGCGGATTTCAAGGTGCGCGATCACGCCCCATTTGACAGGGGTGTAGGTCGCCTCGATGTCGATACCTTCCCATTGGAAGCGATAGGTCTGGGGCTGCTCCATCTTCAGCACCCCGCGAAAACGTGCACCGAATCCCATGCGGTGCTGACTGTTAAGAGGTCGCCGTTCAATTCGGCGTCCCGCGCCATAGCCGCATAGTCGATGTAATAGCGAAGCGGCTGGGGGATGGCGGTCGTTTCCTCCGTCACCTCCTGCACATAGTCGGCAAGGCTCGGGTGTTGCCCAAGGTAGCGGTCGGCCAGAGCCTCCCGCGCCTCGTCCAGATCGCCGCTGTAGTAATCGAGCAAGGCCGCGCCAATCGCGCCGTGTTCGGCAAGGAAGCTGGCCAGTTCGCTCACGCGGTCAAAGCTGGCGTATTCCTCGATGCGGACTCCACCAAAGCCTTCATAGTCATGGATCGCCCATTCTTCCGCTCCGGCGATGGGGGATGCTGCAAGCATGACGCGCACGGCGCCGTAAATCGCCCACGGCTCCTGCGCTGCGTCAATCCATGCGCCATGCAGATAGCCGTTATTGTAGGCCGCAAGACAGGCCACATAGATTCGGGGTTCGGTTTTGTGATTGAGGGTGGTTTCCATTGTTCTGCTCCATTTGGCTTGGATTTCAGGGTCGCGCTCTGAAACCCTGCCTCGTGGCGAACAGCGGAGAGAGAGGGGGCAAGGTCTGGTGTTGGTGGGTGGTGCGGGCGCAGTGAAGCGAGCCACGGCCACCAAAGCATGGCCTTGCAGGGAGAGAGAGGCAGCGCCTCTTTCTTCCTTGAAAGTTGGGGAAAGCCGCGCCGCTGGCGGCGCTCAATCAGAGGCAGGCGAAGCCGCCCTTTTCTGCGTCAGGGATCGCCACCCGCATGGGCGGAAACCGCTACGCGGGTTTCGTCGCGCCAGCGATAGAGCGCGGCCCGCAGGGGATGCCAAGGTAAGATTGAACTTTAGAATGCTCTCAAGGGCATAGTATGCTCTATCTGTGTAATCCGAATCTTCGCCCTTTCAGGCGCGAACACTCCGACAGAGAAGAAATGAGGGACGGGAATACATGGCGGGAGCGACTTTTCAGACCAATCCTATCGACCTGCACCGGCTGCTTGATGAATGCCATCGGGGCGTCATCCAGTTGCCGGACTTTCAGCGAAGCTGGGTTTGGGACGAAGATCGTATCAAGAGCCTGATCGCGTCAATCTCCCGCGCCTTTCCCGTTGGCGCGCTGATGTCGCTCGACACTGGCGGGCCGGTGAACTTCAAGCCGCGCCCTGTCGAAGGCGCGCCACCCGCAGCCCGGCAAGCAGCTCCGCAATCCCTCCTGCTCGATGGTCAGCAACGCATGACCTCGCTCTATCAGGTGACATTGCGCGGCAAGGTTGTCGAAACCGTCACGCCAAAAAAGAAGCGTGTGAAGCGGTGGTTCTATATCGACATCGCCAAGGCGATTGACGAGTCAGTTGACCGAGAGGAAGCCGTGGTCGGCGTTCCCGAGGATCGCATGGAGCGCAAGGATTTCGGGCGCGATGTCACCCTCGACCTCTCGACGCCGCAAAAGGAATATGCCGCGCTGATGTTTCCCGTCAGCCAAGTGTTCGATTGGGATAGTTGGCAGGACGGCTTCAACGATCACTGGTCGGGCGATCAGCACAAAGATGTGCGCGAGCAATTCCGCACGTTCAAAAAGGAAGTGCTGGAAAACTTCAAAATGTATCGCGTTCCGGTGATCGCGCTCGACCGCTCTACCTCTAAGGAAGCTGTTTGTGTGGTGTTCGAGAAGGTGAATACCGGCGGCAAAGCACTCGACGCTTTCGAGCTGGTGACAGCGATGTATGCCGCGTCAGGTCACGAACTCCGCAAAGATTGGTATGGCGACGAAGGCGTGAGAGGCCGTCATCAGCGCCTTGCTGATACGCTTCGTCCAGCGGATTCCGATGCTGGGATATTGGCCGGGGTCGGTAACACCGACTTCCTGCAAGCCGTGTCTCTCTTCTACACCCGTGATCGCCGTCGTTTGGCCGAACAAGCGGGCAAGGAAGGCAAGGAGCTGCCAGCAGTTTCAGGAAACCGCCAAGCCTTGCTTGATCTGCCCCTTGATGCCTACAAGAAGTATGAGGCGCAGGTGGAGCGCGGCTTTATCCAAGCCGCGAAATTCCTGCACATGCTGCATATCTACCGTATCTTCGATCTGCC
>CAYVVV010000116.1:0-8238 GCA_964455325.1 uncultured Sphingosinicella sp.
CGAGCCGGAGCTGAAGATCATCGACGTGTTCATCTGCAAGCTGCGCAAGAAGCTGTCGGCTGCTTGCGGCGGCGACAATTATATCGAGACCGTCTGGGGCCGTGGCTACGTGCTGCGCGATCCCGAGACCGGCAGTGGCAGCGCGGAAGCCGCCGCCGCCTGATCCCGTCCAGCATGCGTCACGCAACGACGGCCCGGAGCGATCCGGGCCGTTGCTCTGTCGACGCGATCCGCCGCGCCGTGTCATCCTCGGGTCCGGACCGCCGCGCGTGTTTCCGCTTTGAATACGCGGCCGGGCGACCTAGCTATGGCACATGATCGCGCACCTTGACGACCGCGTCGTGCTGACCGTTTCGGGCGAAGGCGCACGCGAATTCCTCAATGGCCTGGTCACCAGCGATGTCGCCGCCCTTGCGCCCGAAACGCCGGTGTGGACCGCGCTGCTGTCGGCGCAGGGCAAGTACGTCGCCGACATGATGCTGTTCGACGGCGGCGCGGCCGGCATCTTTGTCGACGTGCACCGCGAGCGCGCCGACGACCTCGCACGCAAACTGAAGCTGTATCGCCTGCGGCGTCCGATCGATATCACTCCGTCGCGACTGCACGTCTTTGCCGGCTGGAAGCTCCGCGATCTGCCGCGCCCGCACGACCCGCGCCACGCCGCGCTCGGCCATCGCTGGCTCGCCGCGGGCGGCTCGGTCGACGCCACGGCCGCCGACTGGCACGCGCACCGGATCGCGCTCGGCATCCCCGATACGCCCGATTTCGTGGTCGACGGCACCATGTGGCTCGAAACCAACGCCGCCGAACTCGCCGGGGTCAGTTTCAGCAAGGGCTGCTTCGTCGGCCAGGAAAACACCGCGCGCATGAACTGGCGCGCCAAGGTCAGCAGGCGACTGCTGCCCGTCGCGATCGACGGCGATCCGGGGGGCGAGCGACGGATCATGGCCGGCAACCGCGAGGCCGGGGAGCTGCGCAGCGTCGCCGGCGCGCGCGGCATCGCGCTCATCCGGCTCGACCATGTCGATGCGCCGCTGACCGCTGGTCCGGCGGCGGTGCGCATCGCGTGGCCCGACTGGCTGCCGCGCGCGACGGTCGAAAAGCGGGAGGGCTGAACATGTGGATCGCGGTCGCGCTTGCGTTCATCGTCGGGTTCATCGTTGGCCGCCTATCGGTGCGGCCGAGCGCCGACGATCGACTGCGGATCGCGCGCGTCGCGGCGGCGGTCTCGCTCGATCCCGATCTCAAGGCGCGCGTGCAGGCGCTGGCGCATGCGAACGAACCCATCGAGGCGATCAGACTGCTGCGCGAGACGACGGGAATGCCGCTCGCCGAGGCGAAGGCCGTCGTCGACCGGCTGGCACGCGACCCGTCATGAGCCGCCGCAAAGGTCCGCCGCGCCTGCGCGACGATCGCGGTTTGCTGGTCGTCACCTGTGTCGCCGCAGCGCTGCTGCTGGCGATGGTCGTGCTGATGTCGAGCTAGCTGCTCCCCCGCGCGCGGGGGGGATATGGACTACCCCAGCCGCGCCAGTGCGGCGCGCAGGCGTTCGACCTCTGCCGCGCGCGCGGCGTGATCCTCGCGCGCCTTGTCGACCGCTTCGGGCCTGGCCCGCTCGACGAACCCAGGATTGGCGAGCCGCCCAGCCAGCGCGTCGCGCTCCTTCTCCGCCGCCGCCGCGTTCTTCTCTAGCCGCGCGCGTTCGGCGGCAAGGTCGATGATACCTTCCAGCGGCAGCACGAATGTCGCCTCGTCAAAAACGATCTGCGCGGCACCGCCGTTGCTGGCGCCGTCGACCGCGATGTCCTCGACGCGGGCGAGCCGTTCAAGCATGGCGCGGTTGGCAGCGATGCGCTGCTGCGTCACCTGCCCCGCGTCGCGCACGACCAGCGGCAGCCTCGCCCCCGCCGGCACGTTGAGTTCGCTGCGGCTCGACCGGATCTCGCTCACCAGCCGGATTAGCCAGTCGATCTCTGCCGATGCCTCCAAATCCACCGGCAGGTCCGCCGCCACCCAGTCGGCGGTGATGAGGTCGCACTGGCCCCGGTTCCCCAGCGCATGCCACAGTTCCTCGGTCACGAACGGCATCACCGGGTGCAGCATGACGAGCAGCTGGTCGAGCGCCCATCCGGCGACGGCGCGTGTCTCGGCGGCCCCCGCGCCTTCCCCCTGCAGCACCGGCTTGATGAGCTCCAGATACCAGTCGCAGAAGCGGTTCCAGATCAGGCGGTAGATGGTGTCGGCGTAGACGTCGAAGCGGAACTCGGCCATAGCCGTCTCGAGCGCGCGTGCGGTCGTCGCCACCTCGCCGATGATCCAGCGGTTGACGGCAAGCCGCGCGGGCGGCGGCGCCACCGATTTCGACGCGCCGATGCCATTCACCTCGCAGAAGCGCGCGGCGTTCCACAGCTTGGTGGCAAAGTTGCGATAGCCCTCGACGCGGCTCTCGCTCAGCTTGATGTCGCGCCCCTGCGTTTCCATCGCCGTCAAGGTGAACCGCAGCGCGTCGGCGCCATAGCGGTCGATGAGCTCGAGCGGGTCGACGGTGTTGCCCTTCGACTTCGACATCTTCTGCCCCTTGGCGTCGCGGACGAGGCCGTGGCAGTAGACGGTACGGAAGGGAATTTCTCGAACGAAATGAATGCTTTGCATCATCATTCTTGCGACCCAGAAGAAGATGATGTCGAAGCCGGTGACGAGCACCGAGGTCGGGTAGTAGCGTGCGAGCTGCGGCGTCGGTTCGGGCCAGCCCAATGTCGAAAACGGCCACAGCCCCGACGAAAACCACGTATCGAGCACGTCGGGGTCGCGCATCAGCTTCGCACCCGGCCCGGCAAGCGCAATCGCCTTCGCCTCGCTCTCGGCGACAAAGACGTTGCCCGCTTCGTCATACCACGCCGGGATCTGATGTCCCCACCACAGCTGGCGCGACACGCACCACGGCTGGATGTTCTCCATCCAGTTGAAGAAGGTCTTCTCCCACGTCGCCGGCACGAAGCGCGTCCTGCCTGATCGCACCGCCTCGATCGCCGGCTTTGCCAAGGTGGCCGCGTCGACGTACCACTGGTCGGTCAGCAATGGTTCGATGACGACGCCCGAGCGGTCGCCGAACGGCGTCGGGATGACCTTGTCCTCGACGCGTTCCAGGAAACCCTCCGCCTGCAGGCGCTCGACCACGGCCTTGCGCGCGTCGAAGCGGTCGAGCCCGACGAGATCGGCCGGAATCAGCCCGTCCGCCGTCTGCACCACCCTCGCGTCGGCATCGAACATGTTGAGCATGTCGGCAGGGGCGATACCAATCCGCTTGCCGACTTCGAAGTCGTTGAAATCATGTCCGGGCGTGATCTTGACCGCACCTGAGCCAAGCTCCGGGTCGGCGTGCTCGTCGCCGACGATCGGCACCAGCCGGCCGGTGATCGGCAGGCGCACGTGCTTGCCGATGAGATGCTTGTAGCGTGCGTCTTCGGGATGCACGGCGACCGCCATGTCGGCCAGCATCGTCTCGGGCCGCGTCGTCGCCACGCTGAGCCGGCCGGAGCCGTCCGCCAGCGGATAGAAAATGTGCGTGAACTTGCCGTTAACTTCCGTCGTCTCGACCTCGAGGTCGGAGATCGCCGTCTTCAGCTTCGGATCCCAGTTCACCAGCCTTTTGTCGCGGTAGATCAGCCCCTCGTTGTAGAGGTCGACGAACACCTTGGTGACCGCCGCAGACAGCCCCTCATCCATGGTGAAGCGCTCGTTCGACCAGTCGCACGACGCGCCGAGCCGGCGCAGCTGGCGGGTGATCGTGCCGCCCGACTCCGCCTTCCACTCCCACACCTTCGCGACGAACGCCTCGCGGCAAAGGTCGGTGCGGCGCACCTGCTGCTCGGCGAGCTGGCGCTCGACCACCATCTGCGTGGCAATGCCGGCGTGGTCGGTGCCGACCACCCACAGCGCATCCCTGCCGCGCAGCCGGTGGTAGCGGATGAGCACGTCCTGCAGTGTGTAGTCGAGCGCGTGCCCCATGTGCAGGCTGCCGGTGACGTTGGGCGGCGGAATGACGATCGTGAACGGTTCGGCGTCGGGCCGCTCGGGGCGGAACTTTCCGCTCGATTCCCAGCGCTGGTACCAGCGGGCCTCGATCTCGCCCGGCGCGAAAGTCTTGTCGATGGTCATGGCCGCCCTTTGCCAGCGATGCTGCGGCGCGGCAAGGCGCTTGGCGAATTTTGGTGGCTGCCTGTCGGAAACGGCTGCCGGCGGACGTCACATTGCTATCATAAAGCGCCAGGACGGGAGGCAACGCCATGAAATACCTGCTGCTCATCTACGAAGCCGAGGCGAACTGGACCGCCAAGACCGACGCGCAGAAGGAGGCGACGCTTGCCGCGCATCGCGCGCTCGGCGACAAGGCGCGCGCCGACGGCAAGTGGCTCGCGGCACACCGCCTGATGCCGACCGAGGCGGCGACATCGGTTCATCTCGCCGGCGGCAAGCCGGTCGTCACCGACGGGCCGTTCGCCGAAACGCGCGAGGCGCTCGGCGGCTTCTACCTGCTCGACTGCGAAGACCTTGACGAGGCGATCGGCTACGCCTCGATGCTGTCGGCGGCGGAAAGCGGCATCATCGAAATCCGTCCGGTGATGTACTGACGCCGTGCAAGACATCGAGCGTGCGCTCGGGGCATGCCGACGGCAGGCGCTGGCCAGCCTGATCCGGGCGCTTGGCGACTTCGACGCGGCCGAGGACGCGCTTCAGGAGGCGAGCGCCCGCGCGCTGGTCCACTGGCCGACGACGGGCATCCCCGATGCGCCCGTCGCCTGGCTGCTGACGGCGGCCCGGCGCATCGCCATCGACCGGATCCGGTCCCGGGCACGGCGGCGGTCGCTGGCCAGCGCGGTCGCGGAGACGGCGGAGGCGAGCGTCAATCCTTGGGAGCGGCTCGACGAGGCACGTCTCGACGCGCATCTCGATGACGACGTGCTGCGGCTGCTGTTCACCTGCTGCCATCCCGCGCTCGCGCCCGAGATCCAGCTCGCGCTGGCGCTGCGGACGATCGCCGGGCTGTCGGTCGACGAAGTTGCCCGCGCGCTGCTCGTTTCGGCCGACGCGATGGAGCAGCGGCTGACGCGCGCCAAGCGCAAGATCCGCGACGCGGGCATTCGCTACGAAGTGCCGCCGCCGCACCGTCTTGATGCGCAGCTACCGCCGGTGCTGCGCGTGCTCTACCTCGTCTTCAACGAGGGGTATGCGCCGACCGCGGGCACGGCACCCATCCGCAGCCAATTGTGCGAGGACGCCATTCGCATGGCGCGCCAGCTGGCGCGGGCGTTCCGCGCCGACCCCGAGGCGCGCGGCCTGCTGGCGCTGATGCTGCTGCAATCGGCGCGCGCCGAGGCCCGATTTGTCGGCGACACGATGGTCCCGCTCGACGCGCAGGACAGGACACGTTGGGACCATGCCCGCATCGCCGAGGGAACCGCGATCCTGAAGGCGGCGCTGGTCCGACATCGCCCCGGACCGTATCAGATCCAGGCGGCGATCGCGGCGGTGCACTGCGAGGCGCCGTCGGCCGAGGCGACCGACTGGCCCGAGATCGTCGGCCTCTACGAACAGCTTTACGGCCACGAGCCGACCCCGGTCGTCCGCCTCAACCATGCCGCGGCGTGCGTCCAGGCCGGCGACGTTGCAGCCGCGTCGGCGCTGATCGCGACCATCTCCGGCGAGCCCGTCATGGCAAGACATGCGTCGTTTCACGCGGTCGAGGCCGCTTGCCAATCGGCCAGCGGCCTGCTGCCGCAAGCCGCCGCCAGCTACAGGCGCGCGATCGCGCTCACCCGGAACCCGTTCGAGCGGGCGTTTCTCGAACAAAAGCTGCGCGGCGTCGAAGCCGATGTCGGCACACCGCCGGCCCGTTCGTCTTCCTGATGCCACGCCAATCCGGGAGAGCACGATGACCGACGTTTTCCAGACCCATGGCCGCTTCAGCTGGACCGAACTTATGACCGGCGACGTCGCCGCCGCCCGCGCCTTCTATGGCGACGTCCTTGGCTGGAGTTTCGAGGAGATGCCGATGGACGGCATGACCTACTGCCTGATCAAGGTAGGCGACCAGAACATCGGCGGCGTCATGACGTCACCAACCCCCGCCGCGCCGCCGCAGTGGCTCAGCTATGTCACCGTCGACGACGTCGATGCCCGCGCCGCCAAGGTCGCCGGCGCCGGCGGCACAGTGCTGATGCCGCCGAGCGATATCCCCGGCGTCGGCCGCTCGGCGCTGATCCGCGACCCGCAGGGCGCGGTCATCCACCTGATGACCTATGCACCGTCCGCCTGATCGGCGAGCGGATCGGCGCGCGCTGCGAACACGGCGTCGATTTCGGCCAGCGCGGCGCGGCGCAGGTCGGCCTTGACCACCGCGAAGCCCGGCTGCGCCTGCATGTCGCGCGCGCGGGCGATGGCAGCATCGACCAGCCGGTCGGCGGCGGTGACCTCGTCGACGAGACCGCTGGCGATCGCTGCGGGCGGCAACAGCAGCATCGACGACAGCGCCAGGCGGCGGCGCCAGACCGGGTCCATGGCATGCGCCATGATGATCTGCGGCACGCGCGGAAACGGCAGGCCCGCCTTCGCTTCCGGCAGGCCAATCTTCGCCGGCCCGTCGGCCGCCAGCGTCCAGTCGCTCGCCAGGCACATGATGCCGCCGGCGCCGACGGCATGGCCGTTGACCGCCGATACCAGCGCACAGGGCAGGCGATAGAGCGCAGCCGCGAAGCGGTTGACCGCCCAGACCAGCCGCCGCCGATAGTCGCGGTCCGCATCGGCGACCACCTTGCGATCGACACCCGCGGTGAAGGTGTCGCCGGCGCCGCTGAGCACGACGCCGCCCGCCGGCGGGTTGCCCGCGATCTCCTCCAGGAACACTGCGCCCGCTTCGAGCAGGTCGGCGGTCAACGCGTTGACGGGAGGCCGGTCGATCAGCAGGATGAGCGTATCGTCGGCCGCCTCGACGCGGAACTGGCCCATTATTTACGGGTGATCCGCGCGATCTCGCGCGCCACCATCCGTTCGACGATCTCGGGCAGGTTCGCGTCGAGCCAGTCCTTGAGCATCGGCGTCAGCAGTTCGCGCACCAGTCCTTCAAGCGTGTTGGATGACCCTTCGTAGCCGCGCACCAGCATCGACGACAGCGCCGAGACCTTCTCGGCGGCAATGGCCTCGGTCTCGTCGGAGATGATCCTGTTGTCGTCCTGCGCCAGCTCAAGGACTTCCGACTCTTCGGCCGCGAACGGCTTGCCATTCTCATCGAGCAGCTCGAGGTCGGGGTCACCCGGTCTCGACGCGGGTTTCTCGTCCTCCTCGGCAATGATTCGCCGTATCGAGGCGAGGATCTCCTCCATCGTAGGTTCGCGGTCTTCCTGCGCCATGCCTCAGCCGTTCCCACCCATTCGGGCGAATCTAGCCACAGTTGCGGGCGCTTGTCACGCCCCGCTACGGCTCGATGCCGGCGGGCACCGGCGGTCCGGCGGCAGGCGCGGGCCTGGCGACCTCGCGGCCGTCAAAGCCGGGCGCCCAATCAAGCCAGTGTCGCTTGGCGCGCCGCGTGTAATCCTCAGGATTGTAGATCTCGACGTCGAGGCCGAGATCGTCGGCTTCGGCCTTGCCGATGGTAGCCAACAGTGCATAGGCGGCGACATAGGCATCGCGTTCGGCGCGAACCAGCGTCACGCGCGAGTTGAGCAGTTCCTGCTCGGCATCGAGCACGTCGAGGATGGTGCGCGAGCCGACCTCGTTTTCGGCGCGCGTGCCTTCGAGCGCGAGCGCGTTGGCGTCGACCGCGACTTTCGCCGATTCGATCGTCGCACGCGCGCTCAGCAGGTTTTCCCACGATGTGCGAGCATTCTCGATCGTCGTCCGCTCGGTGCCAACGGCATTCTGCTCGGCCTGACGGTAACCGGCCTGCGCCTCGCGGATGCGCGAGCCCTGGATACCGGCCTGGTACAGCGGGATGGTCAGCGTCGCGCCGATGTTCTGCGTATAGTCGATGCCGCCGGTCCTGAGGCCGCCGCCAGCACCGACAAGTCCGCGGAAATTGGTGTAGCCAACCTGGAACGTCGCATCGAGGCTGGGCAGCCGCGCACCCTTGGCCGCCCTGACGTCGTAGCGCGCCGCTTCCTGCTGCTTCTTCGCCGCGACGAGGAATGGGCTGCCAGCGAGCGCCATGTCGATCGCCTGTTGCTGCGACGACGGCAGTTCAGG
>CAYVVV010000117.1:0-8179 GCA_964455325.1 uncultured Sphingosinicella sp.
CTGGCGCCGGAGGTGCTGTAAGATGGCTGCCGCGAAGATCAAGAAGGGCGACCGCGTTGTCGTCCTCAGTGGCAAGGACAAGGGCAAGCACGGCGACGTCGTCAGGGTTCTGCCAAAGGACGGCAAGGTCGTGGTTTCGGGCGTCAACGTCGTCGTCCGGCACCGCAAGCCAAGCCAGGCGAACCCGCAGGGCGGCCTGGAGCGTCGCGAGGCGCCGCTCCACGTGTCGAAGGTGGCGATCGAGGATCCGAAGACCGGCAGGCCGACCCGCGTCGGTTTCCGCATCGACAAAGACGGCCGCAAGGTGCGCGTTGCCAAGCGGTCGGGTGAGGTGATCAATGGCTGATACAGCGAAGATGAAGCCGCGCCTGCAGAAGGTTTACGAGGACAAGGTGCGCGCCCAGCTTACCGAGCGCTTCGGCTATAAGAACGCGCTTGAGGTGCCGCGCATCGAGAAGATCGTGCTCAACATGGGCGTTGGCGATGCCACGCAGGACAAGAAGCGTATCGATGCCGCGCTCGCAGAGATGATGGCGATCGCCGGCCAGCGCCCGGTCGTCACCAAGGCGCGCATGTCGATCGCGCAGTTCAAGCTGCGCGAAGGCATGCCGATCGGCGTCAAGGTGACGCTGCGCGGCGCGCGCATGTGGGAATTCCTCGACCGCCTCATCACCATCGCCTTGCCGCGCGTGCGCGACTTCCGGGGTGTGAACCCGAAGTCGTTCGACGGCCGCGGCAACTATGCGATGGGCATCAAGGAGCAGATCGTTTTCCCCGAGATCAACTACGACCAGGTCGAGAAGGTCCGGGGCATGGACATTATCATCACCACCACCGCACGGACCGACGACGAGGGCCGCGAACTGCTTCGCGCGCTCAACATGCCGTTCACCGATCGCGGCGAAGAAACCCAGAAGGCCGCCTGACAGGCGGCTGCGCAAGGAGCAGAACTTAAGTCATGGCGAAACTGAGTTCGATCAACAAGAACGAGCGTCGCAAGAAGCTCGTGAAGCAGTATGCGGGCAAGTACGCGCGCCTGAAGGCGATCGCGAACGACGAAAGCAAGGACGAGACGGAGCGCCTGATGGCGCGCCTCAAGATGGCCGAGCTGCCGCGCAATGCAAACCCGACGCGCGTGCGCAACCGGTGCGAACTCACCGGCCGCTCGCGCGCCTATTACCGCAAGTTCCGCTTGAGCCGCGTCATGCTCCGGGAACTGGCCAACAAGGGCCTGATCCCCGGCGTGACGAAGTCCAGCTGGTAACGAGAAAGGATCGACCCACATGTCGATGACCGATCCGCTGGGCGATATGCTGACCCGCATCCGCAACGGTCAGCAGGCCCGCAAGGACAGTGTTCTGACCCCCGCCTCCAAGCTGAGGAGCCGCGTCCTCGACGTGCTCCAGCGCGAAGGCTTCATTCGTGGCTATGCGGCGACGGACACCGGCAAGGCGGTGCGCGAGCTGCGCATCGACCTCAAGTATTTCGAGGGGCAGCCGGCGATCCAGTTCCTGCAGCGCGTGTCGAAGCCCGGCCGCCGTGTCTATTCGGGCGCGAAGGATCTGCCGCGCGTGCGCAACGGGCTCGGGATCACGATCGTCTCGACGCCCAAGGGTGTTCTGTCCGACGCCGAGGCGCGCGACCAGAATGTCGGCGGCGAAGTGTTGTGCCAGGTCTTCTAGGGGCCAAGGTTTTGAAGGATTGATGCAATGTCACGCATTGGCAAGAAACCCGTCCCGATCCCCAGCGGCGTCACCGCGACGACCGATGGCGGCCTGCTCAGGGTCAAGGGTCCAAAGGGCGAGCTGTCGCTGACGATGGTCGATGACATCAGCTACGCCATTGGCGACGGCAGTATCTCGGTACGGCCGGCGAACGACACCAAGCGCGCGCGCGCGTTCTGGGGGATGCAGCGCACGCTGGTGCAGAACCTCGTCACCGGGGTCACCGAAGGTTTCACCAAGACGCTCGAGATCACCGGTGTCGGCTATCGCGCGACAGCGCAGGGCAAGACGCTGAAGCTGCAGCTTGGCTACAGCCACGATGTCGACTTCGCGGTCCCTGAAGGCGTCACGGTGAAGACGCCCGACCAGACCACGGTCGAGATTTCGGGCATTGACCGGCAGCAGGTCGGCCAGGTCGCCGCCGAGATCCGCCGCTGGCGCAAGCCCGAGCCGTACAAGGGCAAGGGCATCAAGTATCGCGGCGAGTACATCTTCCGCAAAGAAGGCAAGAAGAAATAGCGATGGGCAAGAAACTGACACCATTCGAGCAGCGCCGCCGTCGTGTGCGATCGGCGCTTCGTGCGAAGGCCGGCGACCGTCCCCGGCTTTCGGTGCATCGCTCGTCGCAGCACATCTACGCGCAGATCATCGACGACAAGGCGGGCACGACGCTTGCCGCGGCGTCGACGCTCGACAAGGAGGTCAAGGGCAAGACCGGCGCCAGCGTCGCGGCAGCGAGCGAGGTTGGCAAGCGGCTGGCCGAGCGCGCCAAGAAGGCTGGCATAACCAGGGTCGTGTTCGACCGTGGCGGGTTCCTGTTCCACGGACGTGTCAAAGCGCTGGCCGAGGCGGCGCGCGAAGGCGGATTGGAGTTCTAAATGGCTGACGAAACCCAGATCGACGGCGTCGAGGCCGATAGCGCAGAGACCGAGGGCCGCGGCCGGCGTGGCCGGGGCGGCGGTCGCGGACGCCGCGACGAGCGCGCAGGCGGCCGCCGGCGCGAACCGCGCGCGGCCGACGCGGGCGAGGAACTCATCGAAAAGCTCGTGCACATCAACCGCGTGTCGAAGACGGTGAAGGGCGGCAAGCGCTTCGGCTTTGCGGCGCTCGTCGTCGTCGGCGACGGCAAGGGCCGCGTCGGCTTCGGCCACGGCAAGGCGCGCGAGGTGCCGGAGGCGATTTCGAAGGGTACCGCTGCCGCCAAGAAGGCGATGGTGCGCGTGCCGCTGCGCGATGGCCGCACGCTGCATCATGACGGCTATGGCCACTTCGGTGCCGGCAAGGTCTATGTGCGCTCGGCGCCGCAGGGCACCGGCATCATCGCTGGCGGGCCAATGCGCGCCGTGTTCGAAAGCCTTGGCGTTGCCGACGTCGTCACCAAGTCGGTCGGCACCAACAACCCCTACAACATGATCCGCGCGACCTTCGAGGCGCTGACCGAGCAGGCGTCGCCGAAGTCGGTGGCGCAGCGTCGCGGCAAGCGGATCGCCGACCTCATCGGTCGCCGTGGTGACGTCGCCGGCGCCGCCGCGCAGGTCGAGGCGGAAGCGGTCACGGAGTAACGCGAGATGGCGAAGATCAAAGTGAAGCAGGTGGGTTCGCCCATCCGCCGCACCAAGGACCAGCGCGCGACGCTCGTCGGCCTTGGCCTCAACAAGATGAACCGCGTGTCGGAGCTTGAGGATACGCCCGAGGTTCGCGGCATGATCCGCAAGGTCCAGCACATGGTCGAGGTGGTCGGCTAGGCCTGGCCGGCAACCCGGCGCGACAAAAGCGAAAGCGAGTGCAGAACCCATGAAAATCAGCGATCTCAAGGACAACAAGGGTGCCCGCAAGGGCCGCACGCGCGTGGCGCGCGGCATTGGCTCGGGTCTCGGCAAGACCGCCGGTCGTGGCCAGAAGGGCCAGACCAGCCGTTCCGGCGTCGCCATCAACGGCTTTGAGGGTGGCCAGATGCCGCTCCACATGCGGCTGCCAAAGCGCGGTTTCAACAACCTGTTCGCCAAGGACTATGCGATCGTCAACATCGGCACGCTGCAGCGCGCGATCGATGCCAAGACGCTCGATGCCAAGGGCGCGATCGGCGAAGCCGAGCTGCTCGCTGCGGGCCTCGTGCGCAAGTCCAAGCATGGTGTCAGCCTGCTCGGCAAGGGCGAACTGAAGGCGAAGCTCGACCTTACCGTCGCGCGTGCGTCGAAGGGCGCGGTCGCCGCGGTCGAAAAGGCCGGCGGCAAGGTGACCACCACTGCTGCGGGCGCCTGACGTACATTTGATGCCGCGGAGGGCATGGCGCTCGCCGGACTCCGTGCCTATCTAGGCGACTTCGGGCGGGCAGCAATCAAGGGTAACTGCGCATGGCGTCGGCAGCAGAACAACTTGCGGCCAATCTGAACTGGGGTTCGTTCGCAAAGGCGACCGATCTCAAGAAGCGGCTGTGGTTCACGCTTGGCGCGCTCGTCGTCTTCCGCCTGTGCTCGTTCGTGCCGCTGCCGGGCATCGATCCGGTGCAGCTGCAGCTGCTGTTCGACCAGACCAGGGGCGGCGTGCTCGACTTCGTCAACATGTTCTCGGGCGGCGCGCTCGAACGCATGTCGATCGTTGCGCTCAACATCATGCCCTACATCACCGCGTCGATCATCGTGCAGCTTATGACGTCGCTGTCGCCGACGCTTGGTCAGCTCAAGAAGGAAGGCGAATCGGGGCGCAAGAAGATCAACCAGTACACGCGCTATGGCACCGTCGCGCTGACGTTGTTCCAGGGTTATGGCATCGCCGTCGGACTGGAAGGCTGGGGTGCGGCGCAGGGTGCTTCGGCGGTACTCGATCCGGGCTGGTTCTTCCGCATCACGACGATGATCACGCTGCTCGGCGGCACCATGTTCCTGATGTGGCTGGGCGAACAGATCACCGCGCGCGGCATCGGCAACGGCATTTCGCTCATCATCATGGCCGGGATCGTCGCGACGCTGCCGGGCGCGCTTGCCGGCCTGTTCGAACAGGGCCGCACCGGGGCGCTTTCGGGTGTCGTCATCCTCGCCATCATCGTCGGCGTGGTCGCCGTCATTGCGTTCATCTGCTTCATGGAGCGCGCCCAGCGCCGCATCCTGGTGCAATATCCCAAGCGCCAGGTCGGCAACCGCATGACGCAGGGCGACAGCTCGCACCTGCCGTTGAAGCTCAACACCTCGGGCGTGATCCCGCCGATCTTCGCGTCGTCGCTGCTGCTGATGCCGCTGACCGTCGCGCAGTTCGCGGGGCAGAATTCGCAGAGCGACTGGATGCTCGCGGTCACGACGGCGCTGCAGCACGGTTCGCCGCTGTACATGTCGCTGTACGGCCTCGGCATCGTGTTTTTCTGCTTCTTCTACACCGCCGTCGTGTTCAATCCCGAGGAAACGGCGGATAACCTGAAACGGCAGGGCGGCTTCATTCCAGGCATCCGGCCGGGCGAGAAAACCGCGCACTATCTCGACTATGTGCTCACGCGCATCACCGTCGTCGGCGCCGCCTACCTGACGCTCATCTGCCTCATTCCCGAATTCCTGATCTCCTCGTTCGCGCTGCCGTTCTATTTCGGCGGCACCTCGCTGCTCATCGTCGTCAACGTCACGATGGACACGGTTGCGCAGATCCAGTCGCACCTGCTAGCGCACCAGTACGAGGGTCTCATCAAGAAGGCGAAGCTGAGGGGGAGCCGGCGTTGAACATCATTCTGCTCGGCCCGCCGGGGGCGGGCAAGGGCACGCAGGCGAGCCGGCTTGTCGACGAACGCGGTATGGCGCAGCTGTCGACCGGCGACATGCTGCGCGCCGCCGTCAAGGCGGAGACGCCGGTGGGACTGCAGGCGAAGGCGGTGATGGACGCCGGCGGCCTCGTCTCGGACGCGATCGTGTCGGCGCTGATCGGTGACCGGCTCGATGCGATGCCGCCAGGTCAGGGCGCGATCTTCGACGGCTACCCGCGTACCGCTGCGCAGGCCGAAGCGCTCGACGCCATCCTCGCCGCGCGCGGCCGCGCGCTCGACCACGTCGTCGAGCTTGAGGTCGACGAGGCCGCGCTCGTTGCGCGCGTCACTGGCCGGTTCACCTGTGCGCAATGCGGCGAAGGCTATCATGATAGTTTCAAGCGGCCGGTGGTCGAAGGCGTCTGCGACGTCTGCGGCGGCCGCGAGTTCAAGCGGCGGCCCGATGACAACGCCGAAACCGTGCGCACGCGGCTGGCCGAGTACCGCGCCAAGACCGCGCCGATCCTGCCGATCTACGAAGCGCGCGGCCTTGTCCGCCGCGTCGACGGCATGGCCGACATGGAAACCGTGGCGGCGAACATCGCAGCGATCCTCGACCGCCGCGGCTAGCGCTGCGGCGCCGTCACTACATCTCTGCTGTCCTGGGCGCGATGGGCAGCGCAACGGCGTAGCGTTGCGATTTGATTGATGGTGCAATTCAGCGCATAGGGTGCAGCAGGCACTTGGGGGATTGTCATGCGCGCACTCGCCACCGCCCTGATGCTCGCCGCAGCGCCTGCGCGTGCCGGCGTCAGCATCACCGATGCCGGTTTCGTCACCGAGAACAGCGCCGTGGTCGCCGCTGCGCCCGCGGCGGTCTGGGCCGCGCTGGTCGAGCCGGCCCGCTACTGGGATCCCGCGCACACCTACTCTTCGAACGCGCGCAACGTCACGCTCGACGCTCGCGCCGGCGGCTGCTTCTGCGAGTCGTTCGGTAAAGGTGGCTCGATCGAGCACATGCGCGTTGTCATGGTCATGCCTGAAACGCAGCTGCGGCTGGTCGGCGGGCTTGGGCCGCTGCAATCCGAAGGGCTGGCCGGCGTGCTGACCTGGACGCTGAAGCCTGTCGACGGCGGCACCGAGATTACGCAGACCTATGTCGTCGGCGGTTACATGCGACAGGACAGGGCGCAGATGGCGCCGCTTGTCGGGCAGGTGCTCGGCGAACAGCTGACCCGGCTCGCCGCGCTGTTTGCCGCGAAATAGCCTCAGCGCCGGGCGGCGAGGGCGCTGATGCGCGCCTCGATCGCGTCCAGCCGCCGGACGACATCGCCGGCCAGCGCCACATACTCGGCTTCGCGCCGGGCGCGTTCGCAGATGATGTGGACAGCGCGCGCGATCGCCGGGGCGACTGCCTGCAAGACCTCGACCTCGTCGTCACCGTGCCGGCTGCCATCGGCACGCGCGTCGAGCAGCAGCCAGCCGACGGTGCCGACGTCCTCGACATCGAGTGCAAGCCGCAGCGGGAACGCCTCGTGGTCATCGACCGCGGCGCGGTCTGGATCGACGCCACGGGCGGCGACGACGCGGTCGCCGACGACGACCGCCGACCGCGACATGCCAACGCCGGCTTCGATGCGCTCGAGCATCTCCGCGGCGAAGCGGGGCAAGGGCAGCGATTCGCGCAGGTCGCCGGCAGCGCGGGGCAGTTCGTCGCGCAGCATGACCAGGCCGCGCTGGAAGCGGCGGTCGGCCCAATCGGTCACGCGGGCGTGCAGCGGCGCGATCATCGCTGCCGACAGCGCCGCTGCGATGGCGCCCGATGCCGCGCCCGCCTGGTCGCCGGCGAGGTCGCCGACGATCGCCGCGATGACCGCTTCGCTGCCGGCGAAGGTGGCGACAAGCGCCAGCGTCAGCGCTGCATAGGCTGCCGACCGGCTGATCACCGTATCGGCATCGTAGAGCCGGTACCGGAGCAGCGCGACGAGGAAGCCGCTCGCCATCAGCATCGTACCGGCATCGAACAGCACGCTGCGCAGGATGATGCGATAGAGTCCCATCGGCCCCGGCATTGCCGGTGCCAGCACCGCGCCGAGGCGCGATGACACCGCAAGCACGAACCCCGCCACGAGCGCCAGCGCAACCCACTTGACCTGTTGCCGCTGTGCGCCCGGCGGCAACATGCGGAAACGCTGGAACAGCGCGGCGATGGCGGCGCCAAGGCAGGCAATGGCGAGCGGCAGATAGGCGCGCGACGCACCCAACCGGAATGCCTCGACGACGCCGATCGCGGCGACGGCGATGGTCGCTGTCATGACGATGCGCAGCCACGGATGCCGGATGCGTCCGCCTGGAAACAACAGCAGTGCGACCGTGAACAGGCCGAACCGGATCCTGTCGGCGACCAGCGGTACCGCCGGCTGGTCGAACGGCAGCGCGCTCGACTTGGCGCCGGCAATCGCCCAGAACAGCATCGCCAGCGACAGCAGCGCCGCCACGGCATCCCGGCCGCATCTGCGGAACAGCAGCGCGGCGACGGTGATCATGAACAGGCCATGCGCCGTCCGGCTGAGCGCCAGCACGGCCTGCCGGGACGACAGCGTCAGCCCGCTGTCGGCGAGCGCGGCATCGACGTGCGCCGACCGGCGTGTCAGGCGGTGGTCACGGCGAACCCCGTCCGGGCCGACCGTGGTGATCACCACCGGGGTGCCGTCGTCGCCGGCGATCGCTG
>CAYVVV010000118.1:0-8138 GCA_964455325.1 uncultured Sphingosinicella sp.
TAGATGCCATAGGCCGGGCGCAGGTAGGCGCCCAGGGTCACGTTCGCGGTCGGCACGCCGATCGTGCGGCCACGCTTGTCGCCGTGTTCGACGACGCCGCGGATGCGGAACGGCCGGCCGAGCAGTCGCGCTGCCTCGTCGCAATGGCCTGCCTGCAGTGCAGCGCGAACGCGCGTCGAGCTGACGATGGCGCCGCCCGCATCCTTCACCGGTGCCACCGTTTCGGCGACGATGCCGCGCGCTGCGCCAAGCTCGGCGAGCCGCGCGGTGGTGCCGAGCGCGCCGCGTCCGAAGGTGAAATCCTCACCCGTCACCACGCCCCTGACGCCGAGCCGCGTGGCGAGCACGTCGTCGACGAACGCCTCGGCGCTGATCCGCGCGAAGTCGGCATCGAAGGTCAGCACGACGCCGGCATCGACGCCGAACGCCTCGAACAGCTCGAGCTTCTGCGCCGTTGTCGTCAATGCGAACGGCGGCGTCTGCGGGCGGAACAGCCGCATCGGGTGTGGATCGAAGGTGACGACCAGCGCCGGTCGCGCCTCACGGCGCGCGCGTTCGAGCGCGCGGCCGACGACCGCCTGGTGGCCGACGTGGAAGCCGTCGAAATTGCCGACGGCGGCAACGCCGCCGCGCAGACGGTCGGCAAGCTCGGCGGCATCGAACAGGCGCTCCATGCCGCTCCCTTAGCGCGGCAGGGTCGCGCGCAACACCCGGATGACGTTGCCGCCCATCACTTTTTCGATCTCTGCATCGCTGAACCCCTGGTCGATCAGCGCCTGCGTCACCGCGGCGAGCCTGGCGGCGTCGAAACCGACCGTCGTCGCGCCGTCCCAATCGGAGCCCAGTGCGACATGGTCGATGCCGACGAGGTCGCGCACGTGCCGCATCGCGCGCGCCGCGGCCTGCGGCGTCGGGTCACAGATCGCCGCGTCCCAGAAACCGATGCCGACGACGCCGCCGGTGGCGGCGATGCCGCGGATCTCGGCGTCGGTGAGGTTACGGTTGCTGTCGCACGTCGCCTTGACACCGCCGTGGCTGCTGACGACGGGCTTCGTCACCAGCGCCAGCGCCTCGGCCACCGTCTGGTGGCTGGCGTGCGCGAGGTCGACGATCATGCCGCGCGCCTCCATGCGCGCGATCACCTTCCGCCCGAGCGTTGTCAGCCCGCCCTTCTCGAGCCCATGCATCGACCCCGCAACCTCGTTGTCGAAGAAGTGCGCCAGCCCGGCCATGCGGAAGCCGGCGTCGAACAGCACGTCGACGTTGCTGAGCCGGCCTTCGAGGTTCTGCAGCCCCTCGATCGACAGCAGCGCGCCGGTCGCCTTCGGGTCGGCGAGCAGCGCATCGAGATCGCGCACCGTCTTCACCAGGCGGAAGCCGCGCGCCGCGTGCATGCGCTCGGCATGGTAGAGCGATCGTTCGAGCAGGCTGTCCCACGTTCGCGGTGGCTGCAGCTGGGCGATGACGAGGCTGGTGATGTTGTCGCTGTCGCCGGCGTTCGCGTCGTAGTTCTGCCCCGTCGGCGTCTTCGTCACCGACGAGAACACCTGCAGCCTGACGTTGCCGTCGCGCAGCCGCGGCAGGTCGACGTGACCGCGCTCAGCGCGCACCTCGGGGTCGCGTTTCCAGAGCAGCGTGTCCGCGTGCAGATCGGCGATGACGAGCCGGTCGTGCAGCGCCTTGGCGCGCGGGCTTACCGTCCATTCGCCGGAACCGGCGATGCGGTTCATCGACCGTTCGACGATGCCCGGCGCGAGGCCGAAGAACGCAATCCCCAACACAATGACGAGCGCGCCGAGCAGCCAGGGCCAGCGCCGTTTCGCTGTCTTTGCCATCATCGCCGCTCCAGCGTCACAAAGTCATAGGCGGGTGCATCGCCCTCGGCAGCATGCGCCGCACGCGCGGTTTCGCGCCAGCGGCTCATATCGATAGGCGGCAAGACCGTATCGCCGTCGGGCGTCGCATGCACCTCGGTCAGTTCGATGCGCGTCGCCGACGGCATCGCCTGCGCATAGACATCGGCGCCGCCGATGACAAAGATCGTGTCGGCGCGCGCCTTCGGATTGAGTCCGGCGGCGGCGATTGCCTCGGCAAGGTTGGCGGCGACGGTGACACCCTCGGCGCGCCATAGCGGGTCGCGCGTCAGCACGATGTTGTGGCGCCCGGGCAACGGTCTGCCGATCGACTCGAACGTCTTGCGCCCCATGATGACTGGCTTGCCGACGGTCAGCCGTTTGAAGCGCTTGAGATCGGCCGACAGATGCCACGGCATCGCCCCACCACGCCCGATGACGCCATTGTCGGCGCGCGCGACGATGAGCACGAGGTCGGGGCGCACGGGCGCGCGGGTCACACCGCCACCGGCGCCTTGATGTGCGGGTGCGGCGCGTAGCCGACGAGCTCGAAGTCATCGTAGCGGAAGCCGAAGATGTCGGTGACCGCCGGGTTGATGCGTATCTCGGGCAGCGGCTTCGGCCGCCGCGTCAGCTGCAGGTCGGCCTGCTCGATGTGGTTGAGGTAGAGGTGCGCGTCGCCAAGCGTGTGCACGAATTCGCCGGGGCGCAGACCAGACACTTGCGCCATCATCATGGTGAACAGCGCGTAGGAGGCGATGTTGAACGGAACACCGAGGAAGATGTCCGCCGAGCGCTGGTAGAGCTGGCACGACAGCCGGCCTTCGGCGACATAGAACTGGAACAGGCAGTGGCACGGCGGCAACGCCATCTTGTCGACATCGCCGACGTTCCAGGCTGACACGATCAGCCGGCGCGATTCAGGCGTCTCGCGGATCATGCGCGCAACATTGGCGATCTGGTCGACGACGCGGCCGTCGGCGGTTTCCCAGCGCCGCCACTGCTTGCCGTAGACGGGACCAAGCTCACCGTCAGCGTCCGCCCATTCGTCCCAGATCGAAACGTCGTTGTCCTTCAGGTACTTGATGTTGGTTTCGCCGCTAAGAAACCAGAGCAGTTCGTGGATGATCGACTTCACGTGCAGCTTCTTCGTCGTCACCAACGGGAAGCCGTCGGCAAGGTCGAAGCGCATCTGGTGGCCAAAGACGCTGAGTGTGCCGGTGCCGGTGCGGTCGCCGCGCTCGACGCCATGGCGGCGCGCGCGGGCGAGGAGGTCGAGATATTGCTGCATGCGCGCACATTTCCACAACCGACGCGACATTGCAAAGCCGGCCGCGGCGTCAGCTCCGGCAGCCCTGTATACAAATCAAGCCCTTGTGCGAATCGACAAAAGCTGCGTTCATTTCAACTCCATATTGGACCTAACCGGGGGCAGCTGCCGTGGCAGATGCTGGACTGCTTGCGGCGTTGGTCGTTTATTGGCTTCTGACCCGCGAACTGTTGTTGCTTGCGGCGCTAGGCATCGCCATCAGCAGTCTCGATGACTTGGTCATCGATCTCGTCTATTTCATGCGACGCGGCTGGCGCTGGTTCGCCATTTACCGGACACGCGGGCGAGCGCGCGCCGAAGATCTCGCCGGCCGCGCGCCCCCGGCCTTGATGGCGGTGTTCGTGCCGGCATGGGACGAGGCCGACGTCATCGGCGCGATGCTGCGCACGTTTGGCAAGCGCACCGCGCGCGCCAATCACCGCGTCTTCGTCGGCGTCTATCCCAACGACCCGCTGACGCAGGCCGCGGTCGCGGCACTGCCCGATCCGCGCATCGAGATTGTCTGCATGACGCACGCCGGCCCGACCACCAAGGCCGACTGCCTCAACGCGCTGTGGCACGCGATGCTGCGTTACGAGGCCCGCTTCGGCGTCCGTTTCAAGGCGGTCGTACTGCACGACGCCGAGGACGTCGCTCATTCGCGCGAGCTCGACGTGTTCGATCACCTGATCCCGGCGAAGGCAATGGTGCAGTTGCCGGTGGTGCCGCTGGTCGATCGCCGGTCGCGCTGGATCGCCGGCCATTACCTCGATGAATTCGCCGAACATCACGGCAAGGATCTCGTTGTCCGCGAGGCGCTGGGCGCCGCGGTACCGTCGGCGGGGGTCGGCTGCGCCTTCGACCGCGCCATGCTCGGCTGGATCGCCGACGACCTCGGCGGCGCACCGTTCGACCCGCGCTCGCTGACCGAAGACTACGAGCTTGGCCTGCGCGTCGCCGCACGCGGCGGCAGGGCGGCACTGGTGCGCCTGCGCAGCGGCAGTGGCATCGTCGCGACGCGTGAACATTTCCCGGCGTCGCTGGAGGCGGCGCTTCGGCAGAAGACGCGCTGGCTCGTCGGCATCGCGCTTGCCGGCTGGGACCGGGTGCGCTGGCAGGGGGGACTGGCCGATCGCTACTTCCTCGTCCGCGACCGCAAGGCGCTGGTCAACGCGCTCATCATCGTCATCGCGTACCTGGCGTCGCTGGCCTACGGCGGAGCGATAGTCGCCCGGATGGTTGTCGTGGACGCGCGGGCGTTGCCGCCGATCGTCGAACCCGATAGCGTGCTTCATTCGCTGCTGCTGCTGACGACAGGGCTGCTCGCGTGGCGGCTCGCCATGCGTGCGCTGTTCACCGGCGCCCAGAGCGGATGGGCGGAGGGACTGCGATCGATCCCGCGCGCGTTCGTCGCCAATGTCATCAACATGCTCGCCGCGTTCCGCGCGATCGGCGTGTACGTCCGCATCGTGGGCGGCAAGCACAGGCTGCGCTGGGACAAGACGCAGCACCGCTTTCCCGACGTGCTTCCGGCCGAATGAGCTATGCGGCCGCTGCGCGCCCTCGCCGTCCTCATGCTCCTGCTGGCGGCGTGGTCCGGCTGGCGCATCGACGCCGCCCGCGCCACCTATGCGGCGATGCTCGCCGACCGTCGGGTACCGCCGGCGCGCGGCACCGAGCTGCCGCTGCTCTACGCCTGGGCAACGGCGCCGACGTGGCGCCCTGACTCGGCGCCGGTTGACGCGCGCGCCCCGCTCGCCGGGCACGCTGCAGTGGTCGTGAGGCCTATTGCACAGGCGGTACTCGCAAGCATCGACGCCGCTGTCCTGGCGGCCGACCGCCCGCTCGACCCCGTGCAGCGTGCCGCTGTGCCGCCGCCTGTGACGGAGTCGGCGCGCAGGGCCTACGTGGCCGCTGAACAGGCCTATCGCGCGCTTGCCGGCGGCGACCGGCGCGCCGCGGCTGCGGGCTTTGCCGCGGCGCTGGCGGCGATGCCCGACCACCCCAACGCCGGACCATGGCGCGCCGAGCTGGCACGGCTCGAGCGCCGCTGGAGCCTTGAGGCATACAGCCTGATCCGCGGCGCCGGCGATGCCGCGCTGGCGCCGGCGCGGCCGCTGTTCGGTGGCGGGCAGTCGGGCGCACGCATCGGCTACATGCTCGACCCGCTGGCGTCGCGGCCGCTCGAACTGTTCGCGCGGCTCAACGTCGGTCAGGACTGGCTTGACGTCGACGGCCGCAGCGCCCAGGCGGCAATCGGCGCCGGCTGGCGTCCGCTCGGACACAACGGCCCGGCCGTCGCCGCCGAGCGGCTGGTCGGCGTCGGCCGACGGGCACGCGACGCGTGGGCGCTGCGGCTGTCGGGCGGCGCGGCGCGTGCTGCCAATGCCGCGCTTCCGGTCGATCTGTCAGCCTATGCCGAGGCGACCGTCGTCGGCGCGCGCCGTCGCGACTGGTTCGCGGGCGGCCAGGCGCATGCGCTTCATCCGCTGCTGGCAACGCCGCGCATGCACATTGCCGTCGGCGCCGGCCTGTGGGGTGGCATCCAGCACGCCGACACGACGACAGGACGGCTCGACATAGGGCCGAGCGCGCAGTTGACACAACGCGTCGGCGGCGGCGCCATCGATCTGCGCGCCGAATACCGCGCCCGCATCGCCGGCACGGCGGCACCGGGCAGCGGCCCGGTGGTCACGGTTTCGGCGCGCTACTGACCGCGGGCTATTCGGCAGCGACGGCGGCGACCGCTTCGATGTTCTGGCGCCGCGCGTCGAAATCGCGGGCGATTGCGTCGTCGTTCGCCTGCAGCGCGTCGACGTCGACGTGGACATAGTCGAGCACGCCCATCGCGGCATAGCCCTTCTGCACCGTCTCTCCCCACAGGCCGATGTCGGCGACGATCGGCACGATGCGGTTGAACAGGTGGTTGCGGAAACGCTTGGCTGCATCCGACTGCTCGGTCCAGGCGACGCAGTCCTCGACGTCGAGTCCCAGTACCTCGTAAACTTCGCGCGACTGGAAGCGATCGCGCATGTGGTAGCAGGCCTCGACCAGGAACTCCTCGCGCTCCTTTTTCTCCGCCGCCGACAGATGCGGATAATATTCCCTGAGCGCCAGCCGGCCGAAGGCGACATGGCGCGCCTCGTCCTGCATGACATAGGCGTTGACCGCGCCGGCGAGCGGCGAGGTCGACATGTCGCGGATGCCGGCGAAGGCAGCGAGCGCCAGCCCCTCGATCACCACCTGCATGCCAAGATAGGTCATGTCCCAGCGGCTGTCCTCAAGCACCTGCTCGAGCAGCGTTGAAAGCGGCCCGGTGATCGGATAGCTCATGCCGATCTTCTCGATGAGGCGCTTGTAAGCTTCGACATGCCGGGCCTCGTCGATGCACTGGGTGGAAGCGTAGAACTTCGCCTCGAGGTTCGGCACCTGCTGCACGATCTTCGCCGAACAGATCAGCGCGCCCTGCTCGCCGTGCAGGAACTGCGACACCGACCAGGCCTGCATGTTGCGGCGCAGCTGCACACGCTCGGCATGGTTCATCTTCTCCCACATCGGCGACCCGTAGATGCCGATGGACTCCGCCGGCATGCCCTGCGGGTTTTCGAAGTCGAGCTCCTGGGTCCAGTCGATCCGCTCAGCGGCATCCCATTGCATCTTCTTGCCCTTGGCGTAAAGGCCGAGGAGGTCGTCGCGCTCGTCCGAATATTCGAAGTCGAAGATGGTCTGGAAAGTCTGGTCGACGTTCCATTTCGGTCCGCTTGGCGTCAACTGGTACATGTCGGAAAACGGCATTCCTCTATCCTTTTGCTCGAGGGATCATTTGTTGTCGTTGGCGATCCGGCGGCGCTGCCCGAGCTGGCGCAGGATTTCGCGCGTGCGCATCAGGCTAAGCATCTCGTTGATGGTGCCGATGCCACGCTCGGCCATCGCAAGCGCCTCGGCGTCCGATACCTTGCCGGCCGTGTTGTCGAGGAACAGCCGCATTTCCTGCGCGACCAGCCAGCGCACGAACTCCACATACATGCCGCCGCGATGGCCGAAGCCGCGCTCCTCGGTGAAGCCGATGGCGCGAAGGTCGGCGAGGCACTTGGCAATGGCGAGGTCACGCGGGCCGAAGCGACCGTTGGCATCAGGCTGCAGCAGGCCGTGCGCGACCTCCTCGTCCAGAATTTCGGTCGGTACGCCGGTCTCGGCGACTAGCCCGGCAAGCGTCAGCCCGTCGCCGCTCGCATCGAGCCTGGCGTCGAGCCGCGCGCGCAGCATGGCATCAAGGTCGGGAAAGGCGTCGGCGTGCAGCCAGCGCTCGCCATCCTCGGCGTCAAGCAGCGCGCGGATGATGGCCAGCGGCAGGAAGCGTTCCTCCTGCAGCCGCTTGATCGCGCGGAGACGGGTGACATGCTCCTCGCGGTACGACGCGCTGTTGGCGCTGGTCCGCTCGGGTTCGGGCAGCAGGCCCTCGCGGATGTAGAAGCGGATCGTCTCGCGACCCACCCCGGTCAACCGCTCAAGCTCGCGCATCCGCATCGACGCACATCCTCCCTATTGAGTGCGACTCGGAAGCTAGCAGATTTTGCGGAGTGTCGCTACGCGTTATTCAAGCCGCGTCGTGGAAGATGATCCCCAGCGTCCGGCGGAGGCCGCGGCCGATGCTGGAAACGCCGTGCCGGACCTGCGTTCGGTAGGGGCCGCGGCGACCGATGCGCGGACGCTCGCGCACGGGGAAGATCGCGGCGCTCCCCTGCGGCACGCGCACGACCTCGGCGCGCGACTGCATGCGCGGGCGGCTCTCGACGATGACGAGTTCGCCACCATCAAAGTCTTGGCCTGGCCGGTCGAGCATGATCACCGCCTGCAACGGAAAATGGATGGGGCCATAGAGATCCTGGTGCAGGCAGTTGTAGTCTCCGGGCCCGTATCGGAGGAGCAGCGGCGTCGACCGGCGCTGGCCTTCGGCATGGCAGCGATCGAGCAGC
>CAYVVV010000119.1:0-7978 GCA_964455325.1 uncultured Sphingosinicella sp.
CGATGCGCCGTCCTATTATGCGGCGACCGCGAACCCGTTTCCCCGGCAGCCGGCGCTTGGCGGCGACCGCAGCGCCGACGTCGTCGTCGTCGGCGGCGGCTATACCGGCCTGTCGGCGGCGCTGACCGCCGCCGAGGCCGGCTTTTCGGTCATCCTGCTCGAAGCCGAACGCGTCGGCTGGGGCGCGTCGGGACGCAACGGCGGGCAGATGATCCCAGGGCTGCGCTGGCATGTGCGCGATCTGGTCGAACGCTTCGGCGCGGCGCATGCGCGGCGCCTGTTCGACACCGCGCTGGTCGCGCGCGACCGCGTCGGCGACCGCATCGCCCGGCACGCCATCGCCTGCGACCTGCGCGGCGGCCATTTCACGGCCGCGTGCAAGCCCGCGCACCTGGAGGCGATGCGGCGCGAACGCGACTGCCTTGCGACGGTAATGGACTACGCCGACGCCGACATCGTCGAGCCAGGCGAGACCGCGGCGATGGTGGCAAGTCCGTGCTATCACGGCGGTCTCTATGACCGCCGCGGTGGTCATCTGCATCCGCTCAACTACGCGCTCGGGCTGGCGGCTGCGGCTGTCGCCGCCGGTGTCAGCATCCACGAATCGACGCCGGCGCGCCACGTCGACCATCGTGGCCCGGTCGTTGTGACGACCCCCTCGGGCACGGTGACCGCGCGGCATGGCGTGCTCGCCTGCGACAGCTTCATGGCGAGCGTCGACCGCAGCATCGGGCGCATGACCATGCCGGTCGCCAACTACAATGTTGCGACCGCGCCGCTCGCACCGGATGTCGCGCGCGCGCTGATCCCCTCTGGCGCCGCCGTCGCCGACAGTCGCTTCGTGCTCAACTACTTCCGGCTGAGCGCCGACCGCCGGCTGATCTTCGGCGGCGGCGAGCGTTACACGCCGCGGCCGCCGCGCGACATCCCGGCGTTCGTGCGTCCGCATCTCGAACGCGTCTTCCCGCAGCTGGCCGGCATCGCCGTCGACCATGCATGGGGCGGCCTGGTCGGCGTCACCCTGAACCGCCTGCCCGACTTCGGCCGCATCGGCGAGAGTTTCTATGCGCATGGCTATTCGGGCCAGGGCGTGCTGCTCGCAACGCTGGCCGGCGAACTCATCGTCGAGGCGATGCGCGGCACCGCCGAGCGGTTCGACCTGTTCGCGTCGCTGCCGAAGCGGCCGTTTCCGGGCGGACGGCTGCTGCGTCATCCGCTCTATGTTGCCGGCATGCTCTGGTACGCGCTCAGGGACCGGCTGTGATTGCGGCGGCGCGCATCGACCGGATGCTTGCCGACGAGCGGCAGCGTTTTGCCGACGCCAACCCATGCTCGGCGATGCTGGCAAGGGCGGCCGCCCGGCACTGGCATCGCGGCGTGCCGTTTCACTGGATGCTCGACTGGGCAACACCGTTTCCGCTGTTCGTCGAGCGCGCCGCCGGCGCCGAGCTGTGGGACGTCGACGGGCACCGCCATGACGACTTCTGCCTTGGCGATACCGGATCGATGTTCGGCCATTCGCCCGAACCCGTCGCCAACGCGATCGCACGGCAGGCATCGCGCGGACTTACCTATATGCTGCCAAGCGAGGATGCCGTCATCGTCGCCGACGAACTGGCGAGACGCTTCAAGCTGCCGTTCTGGCAGGTCACGTCAAGCGCGAGCGAGGCCAACCGCGCCGTCATCCGCTGGTGCCGCGGCATCACCGGCAGACCGAAGATCGTCGCCTTCAACGGCTGCTACCACGGTGCCGTCGACGACGTGTTCGTCGATCTGCGCGGCGGCCGCCCCGAACTGCGCCGCAGTCTCGTCGGCCAGGTCTACGACATCCGCCAGCACACCCGCGTCGTCGAGTTCAATGATCCTGGCGCACTCGAAGCCGCGCTCGCACCTGGCGATGTCGCCTGCCTGCTGATGGAACCGGCGATGACCAACGTCGGCATGGTGCTGGCTGAACCCGGCTACCTCGATGCCGTCCGCGCGCTCACCCGGCGGTACGGCACGCTGCTCGTGTTCGACGAGACACACACGATTTCAAGCGGATATGGCGGCCACACCGGCACATTCGGCCCCATCCCCGACCTGTTTGTGCTGGGCAAGCCGGTCGGCGGCGGGGTGCCGTGCGCGGTTTACGGCTTTACCGCCGATGTCGCCGCGCGCATGGAGCGTGTCCGCGCCGAGGGCGAGAGTGGACATTCGGGCATCGGCACGACCTTGTCGGCGAACGCGCTTGCGCTTGCGGCGATGCGCGCCTGCCTGTTCGAGGTGATGACGCCGGCCGCCTACGCGCACATGCTGCCGCTTGCCGAACGCCTTGCGGCGACACTGCGCGCGGTTTTTGCAGCGCACCGGCTCGACTGGCACGTGACCCATGTCGGCGCGCGCGGCGAATTCATCTGCACCAACCGGCCGCCGCGCAACGGCAGCGAGGCGCGCGCAGCGATGCAGGGTCCGCTCGAGCACGCGATCCACCTCTATCTCATCAATCGCGGCGTGCTGATCGCGCCGTTCCACAACATGACGCTTGTCAGCCCGGCCACGACCGGCGCACAGGTCGACCGGCTGGCGACCGTGCTCGACGATTGCCTCAACACTCTGATCGGATGACCCGGATGACCAAGCCGCCGCTCAGCTCGAACAGGATCGCCGACGCCGCCGAGGCGCGCGCCTTCTTCGACGCCGACGGCGACGTCGATGCCGTCGACCTCGTCTTCACCAACATGTGCGGCGTCCCGCGTGGCAAGCGCCTGCGCCGGCACGAGGTGGTGGCGGTCTACGAATCGGGCCGCTTTCTGCCCGGCTCGGCGGTCATCGTCGACATCACCGGCCGCGATACCGAGGAAACCGGGCTGGTCTGGGAGGACGGCGACGCCGACCGCTACGTGAAGCCGGTGCCGGGCACGCTGGTGCGCGCGCCGTGGCTCGGCGATGCCGCCGCGCAGTTCCTGACCAGCTTCTACGAGCTCGACGGCACGCCCAACGACCTCGACCCGCGCCATGTCCTTGGCCGCGTCATCGACCGGCTGGCGGCGGACGGACTGACCCCGGTCGTCGCGGTCGAGCTCGAATTCTCGCTGCTCGACTGCTCGGGACCGCGACCGGTACCTGCAACAGCACTGCTCACCCGCCACCGTGCTGCCGACAACCAGGTCTACGGGCTTCGCGAGCTTGAGGATTTCCGGCCGTTCTTCGACGATCTTTACGCCGCCTGCGATGTGCAGGCGATTCCGCTTGAATCGGCCATCGCCGAATATGCCCCGGGGCAGTTCGAGCTGACCCTGCGCCACAAGCCCGACGCGCTGCGCGCCACTGACGAGGCGGTCATGTACAAGCGGCTGGTAAAGGGCGTCGCAGTCCGCCACGGCATCGAGGCAAGCTTCATGGCCAAGCCGTTCGCCGACCAGGCCGGCAACGGCATGCACCTGCACATCTCGATGGCGGACGCGAGCGGCACCAACCTGTTCGCGAGCGACGACCCCGAGGGCGCGCCCATGCTGCGCCACGCCATCGGTGGCATGAAGGCGGCGCTCGGCCAATCGATGGCGATCTTCGCGCCCAATGCCAACAGCTACCGCCGCTTCAGGGCGAACAGCTATGCGCCCGTCGCCCCGACCTGGGGAGTCAACAACCGCACGGTGTCACTGCGCGTGCCCGCCGGGGCGCCCGCCTCGCGCCATGTCGAGCACCGCGTCTGCGGCGCTGATGCCAATCCCTATCTCGCCGTCGCCGCGGTGCTCGCGGCGATGCACCACGGCATCGGCAAGGCGATCGACCCCGGCCCGGCAATCGTCGGCAACGGCTATGCGCAGGCCGACGCATCGGGCGAGCGGCTGCCGAACAACTGGGCAGCGGCAATCGACGTGTTCGAGGCGTCGCCGCTGATGAACGACGCTCTCGGCGAGCGCTTCGTGAAGAACTACGCCATCGTCAAGCGCACCGAAATGGCTAGGTTCATGGCCGAGGTGACCGAGCTCGACTATGCCTGGTATCTCAGGAATGCCTGATCACTGCCGCTGCGCGCGCACGGTTTCCATGAACAGCGTCGCCGCCTCGCTGTGCCGCGTCAGCCGCCGCCAGGCGAGGCCGATGTCGACCGTCGGCAACGTCTCGCGCGTGCGCTTGGCGATGACGCGGTCGCCTTCGAGGCTCCACGGGCGATAGACGAGGTCGGGCAGCAAGGTGATGCCAACGCCGGTGCCGACAAGGCTGCGCACGCCTTCCATCGACGACGTCCGGTAGGCGACGCGCGGCGGGTGATTGAACTTCGACCAGATGCCGTCGATCAGCGACTCGAGTTCGTCGAGCGACAGCGCGACCACAGGCTCGTTCTCGAGATCGGCGAGGCTGAGGCCGTCGAGGTCCGATAGCGGGTGCGACGGCGCGATCCACGCGCGGCATTCGGAGCGCAGCAGCACTTCATGGTCGATCGCCGAGCGCTGCGCGAGGTTCGACACGATGAGCACGGCAACGTCGATTTCGCCATTGACCAGCAGATGTTCGATATAATCGCGGCGTTCCTCGACCAGGCTGACGTCGATGCGCGGGAACAGCCGGCGGAAGCGCGACAGCAGGTCGGACAGGAAATAGCCGGTGACCACCGGGGTCACGCCGACGCGGATGCTGCCCGCTGTCATGTCCTGCTCATCGCTGACAGCGCGCTTCATGTCAGTGATGGCGTCGATGATCGCGCGCGCGTGCCGCAGGAACTGATGGCCCTCGCGCGTCAGCGTCACCCCCTTGGCATGTCGGTGGAACAAGGTGACGCCGGTTTCGATCTCCAGCTGGCGGATGGCGTCGGTCACCGCCGACTGTGAAATGCCTACTGCGTTCGACCCGCCCGACACCGACCGCGCCTCAGCGACGGCGATGAAATAGCGGATCTGGCGGAAAGTGATGTTCATCGGTTTTTTCGATAGCGCTCGGGTTGCATAATAGACTGGCACCGCTTGCGATAGAGCGTTTTGATGCGGACTTCGGGGCTTGCAGCACGGACAATCCGGGCTAGCATTCCGCGTGGCACGGGCACGGCGTCAGGGAGGGACGGACATGGCTGGTTCTGATGGATTTCGGCGCGGACGGATCGGTCGCCGGTCGCTGCTTCAGGGGCTCGGCGTCGCCGCCGTCGGCATCAGCTTCGGCGGCCTTGCCGGGTGCGAACGCAAGACGCAGCAAGCGGCAGGCACCGGCGAGGAACCCAAGCTCAACTTCTACAACTGGGACACCTACATCGGCGAGACGACGCTCGACGATTTCAAGGACGCGTCGGGCATCGACGTCAACATGAGCCTGTTCGCGACGAACGACGAACTTTTCGCCAAGCTGCGCGCCGGCAATCCGGGCTTCGACGTCATCGTACCCTCGAACGACTTTGTCGAGCGCATGATGCAGGCCGATATGCTGCTGCCGCTCGACCATGCGCAGATTCCCAATATCAAGAACGTTGACCCCACATTCATCAATGTCGACTACGACCCGGGCCGCAAGTACTCGCTGCCCTATACCTGGCTGACGCTTGGCATCGGCTATCGCAAGTCGAAGGTGAAGGGGGTTCCCGACAGCTGGAAATATCTGTTCGATTCGGCCGACTACAAAGGCCGCATCGCCGTGCTGTCGGAAGCCGGCGACATGTTCCGGCTGTGCGCCAAGTACCTCGGCCATACGGTGAACGCGCTGACGCCCGACATCATCAAGGAGGTCGAGGCGATGCTGATCCGGCAGAAGCCCAACATCAAGGCTTTCCACGAGGACAACGGCCAGGATCTGCTGCTGTCGGGCGAAGTCGACCTCGTGCTCGAATATAATGGCGACATCGCTCAGATCATGACGGAGGATGCCGACATCGGCTTCGTGCTGCCAAAGGAGGGCAGCCAGCTCAATTCGGACACGCTGTGCATTCCCAAGGGGGCGCCGCACCCGAAGAACGCGCACGCGTTCATCAACTACCTGCTCGACGCCGAGGCGGGCAAGAAGATCGCCGAGTACATCCTCTACCCGACACCCAATGCCGCCGCCAAGGCGCTGATGCCCGACGACTACAAGAACAACCCGACGATCTTTCCGCCAGCCGACGTTCTCGCGAAGTGCGAATACGCGAGCTACAATGCGTCGCTGCAGCCGATGTACGAGGAGGCGTTCACGCGGGTGCGGGCGGCCTGACATGAGGCGCTCGCCCGATCGCGCCGCGTCCCTTCAGGGCAGGGGTTGGGGGTGGGGACGGTCTGCGTGCGCGCGGATAACGGAACCGTCCCTCCCCTGCCTCCCCAAGGAACGACCAGGGCGCTAGGTGCAGAGCTGGAAGTCCAACCGCGCGCTGTTCGCCGCCATCGCGGCGGCGCCGGTGGCGTGGCTCATCGGCTTCTTCATCGTTCCGCTCGGCCTCGTCTGGCTCTACAGCTTCGGCCGCAACGTCGGGCTGACCGACATCGAAATCTCGGGCACGTTCGCCAACTACGCCCGCGCGCTCGAGCCGCTCTATCTCGGCATCTTCGCGAAGTCGGTCGGCGTCGCCGCGCTGACGACGCTGATCTGCCTGATCGTCGGCTTTCCGGTGGCGCTTGCCATTGTCTTTGCGGGGCCGAAGTGGCGGCCGTGGCTGCTGCTTGCGATCATGCTGCCGTTTTGGACCAATCTGCTCATCCGCACCTACGCGCTGATGGCGGTGCTGCGGACCGAAGGCTATGCCAATCAGGCGATTGGCTGGCTGCACGAACGCTTCGGCGCGCTGTTGCCGCTCGTTGGCCTGCCGGCTCCGGGCGCCTACGAGCCGATGCAGCTGCTCTACAACAACTTCGCTGTCGTCTTCGGTCTCGTTTACGTGCACCTGCCGTTCATGGTGCTGCCGCTGTATGCGGCGCTCGACCGGCTCGACAAATCGCTGATCGAAGCCAGTCTCGACCTCGGCGCCGGCCATTTCCGCACGATGTTGCAGATCGTCGCCCCGCTTGCCGCGCCGGGCATCGTTTCGGGCGTCATCATCACCTTCGTGCCGGCATTAGGAGCCTACCTCACGCCGGACCTGCTTGGCGGCACCGACAGCCAGATGATCGCCAACGTCATCGAGCGGCAGTTCAAGCGCGCCAACGACTGGCCGTTCGGCGCGGCGCTGTCGTTCCTGTTGATGTACGCGACCTTCATCGCCATCGCCTTCCAGGCGATGAAATCGCGTCAGGCGGAGCGGCGCCAGTGACGAGGCGACCACCGCTGGCCCCGCTCGAATATACCAAGCGGCTGTGGATGCGCGCGTGGGTCGGGCTGACCTTGTTCTTCCTCTACGCGCCGCTGATCACCCTGATTGCTTTCAGCTTCAACGACAGCCGCCGCAATATCGTCTGGCGCGGCTTCACGCTCAAATATTACGAGAAAGCGCTCGACAACGGCAGCCTGATGGAGGCGATGGGCAATTCGCTGACCATCGCCTTCCTCGCCACCATCGTCAGCCTCGTGCTCGGCGCGCTCGCCGCCGTGATGCTGTGGCGGTTCCGTTTTCCGCTGAAGACGGCGACCGAAGGCGCGATGGCGTTGCCCATCGTCGTTCCCGAAATCTGCATGGGTGTCGCCATGCTGGTGTTCTTCGCGCGCATCGGCTTTCCGACCGACCTGCCGTGGCCGCTCAACCTCGGCGCGATCACCATCGCGCACATCACCTTCTGCTTCCCGTTCGTGACCATGGTCGTCCGCGCGCGCCTGACCAGCTTCAACCGCGAGGAGGAGGAGGCCGCGAAGGATCTGGGCGCCAGCGAATGGCAGGCGTTTCGCGACGTGCTGATGCCGCACATGAAGCCGGGGCTCATCGCCGGCGGTCTGCTGGCGTTCACGCTCAGCCTCGACGATTTCGTCATCACCTTCTTCACGTCGGGACCGAACACCATCACCTTCCCGGTCAAGGTCTATTCGATGGTCCGCTTCTCGGTGACGCCGGAGGTAAATGCCGCCTCGGCGCTGCTGATCGCGCTGACGGTGGTGCTGACCACGATCGCAC
>CAYVVV010000120.1:0-7943 GCA_964455325.1 uncultured Sphingosinicella sp.
CGCTGCGCGCCGAGCGCCGCCAGTCGATGCGGTCGGCAGCTTCGCCCGGCGCCAGCGGTCGGTACTGCCAGAAATCGTGGCCGGCGCCGGCGCTGCGCCGCGGGTGACTGCCGGCGTGCGCCATGGCGCGCGCCCGCGCCCGCGCGATCCGCAGCGGACCGATGGCGGCGGCGATGCGTTCAGCCTCGGCAAACGGCGTCGTCACCCCAGCGCGGCGATGGCGTCGCGGATCAGGCCGCCGGCGTCGCGGCCGGCGCTGCGCGCTGCGAAGCCCAGCTGGATGCGATGCTTCAACGCCGGCTCGAGCAGCGCCGCGACATCGTCGAGCAGCGGCGTGGCGCGCCCGTCGAGGAAGGCACGGGCGCGCGCCGCGGTCAGCAGCGCCTGGCCACCGCGCGGACCCGGGCCCCAGATGACGTCGGGGCAGTCGCCACCGGGACGCAGCCGCCGCACCGCGCCGACGATCGCATCGACGACGCGCTCGGGCACCGGCATGCGCGCCAGCAGCGCCTGCGCCTCGACGAGGTCGTCGGCGCCAAGCACCGGCAGCGGCAGCGGGTCGTCGATCCCCGTCGTTGCCAGCAGTATGGCGCGCTCGTCGTCGTGCGCCGGGAAATCGATGTCGATCTGCAGCAGGAAGCGGTCGAGCTGCGCTTCGGGCAGCGGGTAGGTGCCGTCCTGTTCGATCGGGTTCTGCGTCGCCAGAACGTGGAACGGTCGCGGCAGCGCGCGCGCGGCGCCGGCAACGGTGACCTGGCGCTCCTGCATCGCCTCCAGCAGCGCCGACTGCGTGCGCGGGCTGGCGCGATTGATCTCGTCGGCCATCAACAGCTGCGTGAACACCGGGCCTTCGACGAACCGGAAGACGCGGCGGCCGTCGTCGCCGTGCTCGAGCACCTCGGCGCCGAGAATGTCGGACGGCACGAGGTCGGGGGTGAACTGGATGCGGCGCGTGTCGAGGCCGAGTACCGCGCCCATCGTCTTGACGAGCCGCGTCTTGGCAAGCCCGGGCAAGCCAACGACGAGCGCGTGGCCGCCGGCGAGCAGCGCGACGAGCGCCAGCTCGATGACGCGGTTCTGGCCAATGATGACGCGGCCGATCTCGGCGCGCGCCTTGCGGAAGCCGTCGGCAAGCGCGTCGAAGCGCGCCTCGGCGGCCTTGACGTCGATCGCGGGTTTGGGTTCGCTATTCATGTCCGGCCACTATATTGGGGGCAAGCCATGACGGACGCCAGCCTAATCAGGGGCGACGCAGTATCGCTCGTCGAAGTCGCGCGCCTTCTCGCCACGCAGAAGCTGCCGCCGGTCGAACGCTGGAACCCGCCGCATCACGGCCACAGCGCGATGCGCATCGCGCGCGACGGTCGCTGGTATCACGAGGGTGCGCCCATCGACCGCCCGGCGATGGTCCGGCTGTTCGCGTCGATTCTGCGCCGCGAACCCGATGGCAGCCACGTGCTGGTGACGCCCGCCGAAAAGCTCGACATCGACGTCGACGACGCACCCTTCGTCGCGGTCGCGATGACGAGCGAGGGCGAGGGATCGCAGCGCACGCTCGTGTTCCAGCTCAACACAGGCGACTATGTCATTGCCGGCAAAGACAATCCGCTACGCATGGTTGCATCGGAAGGTGATAGCGTCCCGTACCTCCACGTGCGCGCGGGACTCGAAGCGCGCGTGGCGCGGCCGGTCTATTATCAGCTCGCCGAGCTTGCCATCGCCGAGGACGGCGACCCGCCCGGCCTATGGAGCCAGGGTGTCCGCTTCGCACTGGGGGATGCCGCTTGAGTCTGCATCTCGACTGGCTGCGCGATCGCCTGCGCCGGTACGACCGCATCCCCGGTCACTTGCCGCAGATCGGCGACGACATCGACCATTGGGCGCTCGATGCGGCCGCCTTGCAGCCGGCGGCGGTGCTGATGGCGATCGTGGCCCGGCCGCAGCCGACGCTGCTGTTCACCAAGCGCAACGCAGCGCTGCGCACGCACGCCGGCCAGGTGGCGTTCCCCGGCGGCCGCCTTGACAGTGGCGAGGACGCGGTGGCAGCGGCGCTGCGCGAGGCGTTCGAGGAAACCGCGCTGCCGCCCGATGCCGTCGAGGTTGTCGCGCCGATCGACGACTACGCCACCGGCACCGGCTTTCGCGTGACGCCGGTTGTCGGCATCATCCCGCCCGACCTGCCGCTCGTGCCGGCCGAGCACGAGGTCGAGAGCGTGTTCGAGGTTCCGCTCGCGCACGTCATCGATCCCGCCAATCATCAGAAGCGCTCGGGTGAATGGAAGGGACGCCATCGCAGCTTCTATGTCATTCCCTGGCAGGCGGGCGACATCTGGGGGGCGACGGCGGGAATGGTGGTCAATTTCGCCCGTATCGTCGGCGGAACGTCGTGAAGCTGCCGCCACAGGACTGGGCGGCGACGCCCGGCGGCCGCGCCATCCTTGACGCGCTCGACGCCGCTGGCGGCACCACGCGGCTTGTCGGCGGTGCCGTGCGCGACGCGCTGCTCGGCCAGCCGGTGACCGACGTCGACCTCGCCACGGCGCTGTCGCCCGACGAGGCGACGCGGCGGCTCGCGGCGGCCGGCATCCACGTCGTGCCGACCGGTCTCGCGCATGGCACGGTGACGGCGGTGACACCCGACATCAAGATCGAAGTGACGACGCTGCGCCGCGACGTGTCGACCGACGGCCGGCACGCGACCGTCGCCTATACCGACGACTGGCGCGAGGACGCGGCACGGCGCGATTTCACCATCAACGCGCTCTACGCGGCGTTGCCGTCGGGCCCGATCAGCGATTATTTCGGCGGTCTCGACGACCTTGCGCGGGGCCGCGTGCGCTTCATCGGCGAGCCGCTGGCACGCATCGCCGAGGACCACCTGCGCATCCTCAGGTTCTTCCGCTTCCACGGCCGCTTCGGCCAGGGTCCGCCCGACGCCGATGCGCTGGCGGCGTGCGCGGCGCGTGCCAACGATCTGATGGCGCTGTCGCGCGAACGGATTCGCGACGAGCTGCTTGGCATCCTCGTGTTGCCGAACGCCGCCGCGACGCTGCGCCTGATGCTCGACCACGGCATCCTGCGTCCGGTCCTGCCGGAAATCGATGCCGCCAGGATCGGCGCGCTGGAGGCACTTGTTGCGCGCGAGGCGGCCTGGAGTCTCGGCGCGGGGCCGCTGCGCCGGCTGGCCAGCCTGCTGCCGGCCGACGCGGCGGTGCTTGCCGACATCGCGGCGCGGCTGCGGCTGTCGCGTCGGCAGGCCGAGCATCTCGCCGCGCTCGCCGACCGCTACCATGCCTGCCCGGACGATCCGTCGCGCGACGCTTACTGGTACGGCCGTGATGTCGTCGTCGACCGGCTGCTGCTGTTCGGCGACGCGGCCGCTCCGGCCTGTCGCAAGCTCGACGGCTGGCGGCGGCCAACCATGCCGATCAGCGGCAAGGACGTCATCGCGCGCGGCATTGCGCCAGGACCAGAGGTGAGCCGGCGCGTCGCGATGTTCGAACGGCGGTGGGTCGATGCCGGCTTTCCCGACGAGCCGGCGACGGTCGGCCGGCTGCTCGACGCGGTCAGTTCGGCGTGATGTACCCGGCGACGATCAGCCGCGCGGCGTCGATGGCCGTCATGGGCCGGGCATAGAGATAGCCCTGGGCAATGTCGCAGCCGAGCGCGCGCAGCCGGTCGACCTGCTCGATCCGCTCGACACCCTCGGCTATAGTCTGCATGCCAAGGCTGTTCGACAGCGACATGATGGCGGTCACGATCTTGTGGCTGTCCTCCGACTCGAGCATGCCCATGACGAATGAACGGTCGATCTTCAGGATGTCGATGGGCAGTGTCTGCAAGTAGCTGAGCGACGAATAGCCGGTGCCAAAATCGTCCATCGCGATCGAGCAGTCGAGCGCCTTCAGCCGCGCGAAGATCTGTTTCGCCAGTTCCGGATTCTCGACGATCGCGCTCTCGGTCAGCTCCACCTTCAGCGCCTGTCCGGGAAGCCCGGTCGCGTCGAGCACCGACCGGACCGAGGCGACGACGTCATCGCGCGCGAACTGGAGTCCGGACACATTGACGCCGATGCCAAGCTCGCTCGCAGCGGCGCCATGCTCCGCGCGCCATTGGGCGAGCTGCCGGCACGCGGTTTCCATCGCCCACCGGCCGAGCGGGACGATCAGCCCGGTATCCTCGGCGACGGCGATGAAGTCGGACGGCGGCACCGGACCCCGATCGGGGTGTGTCCAGCGCGCCAGCGCCTCGAAGCCGGCAAGCCGGTTGTCGGCGAGGCGGACGAGCGGCTGGTAGTACAGGTCCAGTTCGCCGTGTTCCAGCGCCTTCCTGAGATCGGTCTCGAGCCGGAACAGGTCGCGCGCGGCGCCGTGAGCGCTGGACTGGTAGATGGAGATACCACCGCGGCTGCGCGCCTTGGCGCTGTGCAGCGCGAAATCGGCGTCGCGGATCAGATCCTCGGCATAGCGGCCCGACGACAGCGTCGTCGCCACGCCGACGCTGGCGCTGACGAAGAACTCGCCGCCCGATATCGTGAACGGCGCGTTCATTGTGTTCTGTATTCGTTCGACGACGCGAAGCGTGTCGTCGGTGCTGTCGATGTTCTTCATCAGGATGGCGAACTCGTCGCCGGACAGCCGCGCTACGCAATCGTTGGCCCGCACACACGGCAGCAACCGCCGCGCGACGGAAATCAGCAATTCGTCGCCGACGACGTGTCCCAGGTTGTCATTGACGCGCTTGAACCGGTCGATGTTGACGATGGCCACCGCGATATTGGCGTCCGGTGCTGCCTCGATCGCCTCCTCGACCTGTTCGGTGAACAGCACGCGGTTGGGAAGCCCGGTCAGCGCGTCGGTGAGCATTGTCTGGCGCAGGTTTCGCTCGGCCTGGATCTCGGGTGTGCGGTCGCGGACGGCGACGACGACGCGCGTTGGCGCGCCGTCGGTCGGCGGCAGCGGCGAGACATGCGCCGACAGGTGCCGCTGCCGCGGTGCCTCGGCGACCGTCCAGTCGATCTCGCGGTCGGCGCCGTGCGGGTCGCCGAGCAGCGCCTCGACCGAAACGGCGACGCGCGGGTTTTCGTTGAGAAAGCGGATGCGCGGCAGCGGCAGGCCGATCAACTGGTTGTGCGGATAGCGCGCCCAGCTTTCGAAAGTCGCATTAGCGGCGAGGCAGACCGGCACGCCGTGCGGCCCCTGCTGGAAAATGAGCACGCCGACCGGCAGCGCGTCGAGCACGGCCGCGAGCGTCGCTTCGAACGGCACCGGCGCTACCGCCAGCCCGGCACCCGGAGCCGCCGCGCTGTCTGCTGCAATGGCGTGCTTGCTTCGCATTGCACCCCGTGTCGTACGACCCTTCCAGCGCCCGCGAGATAACCCGTCGTTGCGGTCGCGCCGCTGGATGCCAGGGTCATGGCACGGCGGGACTTAAGGAGCCGTAAAGCCTGTTATCAGGTGAATCGGTTGTCACGCGGGAACCCCATCGGCGGCAACCTCCCGGCCTGCGCGCGGCCGCCGAGCCAGGTCGACAGGTCGGTTTCAGTGCGCGTGCGGCCTTCCCTGCCGCCCATCGTCCACGACAGGCCGTCGGCGAGGTGGAACGGCTTTGCGTCGGCGAGGCCGCCGTCGCGGTACTTTTGCAGCGTGACACCCTGGCCGCGCTGCATTTCGGGGATCTCGACAAGCGGGACCACAAGCAGTTTGCGATTCTCACCGATCAACGCGACATGATCGTCATTCGCGTCGATCGGCCGCACCGCGCGCAGCCGCGCCTTTGCCTTGAACCCCATCACCTGGCGTCCCTTGCGCGTTTCGGCGAGCAGGTCGTGATTCTGTACGATGAAGCCACGGCCATCGCTGGCGGCGAGCAGCAGCCGGCCCGGCCGCGATGGCAGCACCGCCACGATGCTGGCGTCGTTGTCGATGTCGATCATCAGCCGCAGCGGCTCGCCGAAACCGCGCCCGCCCGGCAGCTTGTCGGCGCCGATCGTATAGAAGCGGCCGTTGTCGGCGGCGACGATGATCTTGTCGGTGGTCTGTGCGTGGAACGCGAAGGCCGGGGCGTCGCCTTCCTTGAACTTGAAATCGTCCGACTGGCCGAGGTCGAGATGTCCCTTCATCGCGCGCGCCCAGCCCTTGGCCGAGACGACGACGGTGATCGGCTCGCGCTCGATCATCGCCTCGAGCGGAATCTCGCGCGATGTGCCAGCCTCCTCGATGCAAGTGCGGCGGCGGCCGAGATCGGTGTCAGGGCCGTAACGTTCGCGCAGCGCGGCCAGGTCGCGCTTCATTCGTGTACGCTGGCGCGCCGGACTGTCTATCAGCGCGACGAGGCTCTCCCGCTCCTTGGTCAGCTCGTCGCGTTCGCGCCGGATCTCCATCTCCTCGAGCCGCCGCAGGCTGCGCAGCCGCATGTTGAGGATCGCCTCGGCCTGCCGGTCGTTGAGGCCAAACTCGGCCATCATCACCGGCTTCGGCTCATCCTCGCTGCGGATGATCGCGATGACGCGATCGAGGTTGAGGTAGGCGACGAGATAGCCGCCGAGCAGCTCGAGCCGGTCGTCGATCTTCGCAAGCCGATGCCGCGAGCGGCGCAGCAGCACGGCGAACTGGTGGTCGAGCCATTCCGCCAGCACCTCTTTCAGCCCCATCACCCGCGGCGTGCGGCTGGCGTCGAGCACGTTGAGGTTGAGCGAGACGCGCGTTTCGAGCTCGGTCAGCCGATAGAGGCTTTCGACGAGTACGTCAGGGTCGACATTGCGGCTGCGCGGCACGATGACGATGCGGATCGCCTCGTCGCTTTCGTCGCGCACGTCCTCCAGGATCGGCAGCTTCTTGTCGGCGATCAGTTGCGCGATCTGTTCGATCAGCTTGCCCTTCTGCACGCCGTAGGGGATTTCGTCGATGACGAGCTGCCAGGTGCCGCCGGGCAGGCGTTCCGGCTCGATCGTCCACTTGCCGGTCGCCGGATCCTCGCGGCCGGCGAAGCGCGCGCGCACGCGAAAGGCGCCGCGGCCGCTGGCATAGGCGTCGCGGATCGCAGCCGCGCCGTCGACGATCAGCGCGCCGGTTGGCAGATCGGGGCCGCGGACATGCTCAAGCAGCTGGTCGAGCTCCGCCTGCGGCTGGTCGATCAGCAGCATCGCCGCGTCGATCAGCTCGGCGGCGTTGTGCGGCGGGATCGACGTCGCCATGCCGACGGCGATGCCGCTGGTGCCGTTGGCGAGCAGGTTGGGGAACAGCCCGGGCATCACCTCGGGCTCGTGATCCTCGCCGTTGTAGGTCGGACGGAAGTCGGTGGCGTCCTCATCGAGCCCGGCCATCAGGTCGATGGCGACCGGCGTCAGCCGCGCCTCGGTGTAGCGGTATGCCGCCGCATTGTCGCCGTCGATGTTGCCGAAGTTGCCCTGCCCGTCGACGAGCGGGTAGCGCAGCGAGAAGCTCTGCGCGAGCCGGACCATGGCATCATAGACGGCGACGTCGCCGTGCGGGTGGTACTTGCCGATGACGTCGCCGACGACGCGCGCGCATTTCTTGTACCCCTGGCCAGGGTCGAGCCGCAGCAGCCGCATCGCCCACAGCAGCCGCCGGTGTACCGGCTTCAGCCCGTCACGCAGGTCGGGCAGCGAGCGTGCAGTGATCGTCGACAGCGCATAGACGAGATAGCGTTCGGCGAGCGCATCGCCGAACGGCGCGTCGATGATGCTGGTTTCGGGGTCGAGCAGGTCGGTCATGGTCGATCGCGATAGCAGGCGCGGCCGGGCGAGGCGAGGGGGCGGCGGTCAAGCGCGCTGCTCGACGAAAGCGCCGCTTGTATCGTTCGCCGCCTCGCGTGCGATCTCGTCCAGCAGCCACTGGCGGAATGCCCGGATCTTGGGCGTCGTCTGCCTCTGCTCGGGGTAGACGAGCCAGAAGTTGCGACGTTCGTCGACGACCGGTCCG
>CAYVVV010000121.1:0-7826 GCA_964455325.1 uncultured Sphingosinicella sp.
CCGGTCGACGCCACTGCGCCGGCATCACCGGCGCGCGCGTTTCACCAATCCCCCCGCGCCGCCATCCACAGCGCCAGCGCAGCCACCGCCGCCGTGTCGGCCCGCAGCACCCTTGGCCCAAGCGCGACCGGCAGCGCCTGTGGCAGCGCGCGGATCGTGGCGCGCTCGTCGGCGCTGAAGCCGCCTTCGGGGCCGATCAGGATCGCCGCCGGCGCCGCCGTGCGTGCCATCGCGCCGGCCGCCGGCTCACCACCGGCCTCGTCGCAAAAGACGAGCGCGCGCTGCGCCGGCCAGTCGGCAAGGAGCGCGGCAAGCGGTACCGGCCCTTCAAGCTCGGGCAGCGCGGTGCGTCCGCACTGTTCCGCCGCCTCGATCATGTGTGCCCGCAATCGCGCAAGGTTCGGTTTGTCGACGACGCTGTGGCGGGTCGCTGTCAGCACCAGCCGGCGCACGCCGAGCTCGCACGCCTTCTCGGCTAGCCAGTCGATGCGCGCCTTCTTCAGCGGCGCGGCGCACAGCCACAGGTCGGGCGTCCGCTCGCGCGTCCGCGTCTGCGCCTCGATCATCAGCTGTGGCCGCCTGCGGTCGCCGACGAGCCGAGCCTGCCACTCGCCGCTGCGGTCGTCGAATGCCAGCACCTCGGCACCGTCGCCAAGGCGGAGCACGTGCAGAAGGTAATGTGCTGCCGGGGCGGCGAGTGCCACCACCGTCCCCGCCGCAAGCGCGGTATCGACGAACAGCCGCGGCACGCGACCGCTTGAATGAACGATCCGGGTCTCCTTCATTGCCGCACTTCGTTCATCGCCGCACGCCATTCATGGCCGCCGCCGTTCCTCGCCGTCAACAAAACCGCTCATCCCTCGACTTTGCCCGGGATGAGCGGCATGGGAGATTTGCATAGCACGACCGAGCCTGCCAGACCGATCCGATGTCTGCCCCCGACGCCACGGACCCTGTTCGCTCAGGCTCCACCAACGACCGGGCCACCCCCGACGCCGTGCGCGGCTGGGTCGACCGGCTGCCCGGCGCGGTGCGGCCCTACGCCCGCCTTGCCCGCGCCGACCGGCCGGTCGGCGGCTGGCTATTGTTCTGGCCATGCGTGTGGGGCGTCGCGCTTGCCGGCGGGATGCCGCGCGCGGCCCATCTCGTGCCATTGTTCCTCGTCGGTGCGTTCGCCATGCGCGCGGCGGGATGCGTCTACAACGACATCGTCGACCGCAACCTCGACGCGCGTGTCGCGCGCACGCGCGACCGGCCGCTGGCGTCGGGAACGGTCGGCGTGCGCGGGGCGTGGGCGCTGCTCGTCGCGCTGTCGCTCGTCGGCCTTGCCGTGCTCGTGCAGCTGGCGCCGCTGGCGCGGGCGGTGGCGCTCGCCGCGTTGCTGCTTGTCGCCTTCTACCCGTTCATGAAGCGCGTCACCTGGTGGCCGCAGGCGTGGCTCGGCCTCACCTTCAACTGGGGCGTGCTCGTCGGCTATGTCGCGGTCGCCGGCGCGCTGTCACCGGCGGCGCTCGCGCTCTATGCCGCCGGCGTGTTCTGGACGCTCGGCTACGACACCATCTACGCGTTGCAGGATGTCGAGGATGATGCGCTCGCCGGCATCCGCTCGTCGGCGCGCCGGCTGGGCGGCCACGTCCGCGCTGGCGTTGCGGGGTTCTACGCGGTCGCCTTCGCGCTGCTCGTCGCGGCGCATCCACACTGGGCGCTGCTGCCCGCCGGCGCGCAGCTGGCGTGGCAGGTGTGGCGCCTGCCCGCCGATCCGCTCGGCCTGTTCCGCTCGAACGCATGGGCGGGGGCGCTTGTCGCCGTCGCGCTTCTGGCGTAAGCGGCGGCGCCATGCTCAGCGCCGCCGACGCCCTCGACCGCCTAGCCCACGCCGTCCGCAAGGCGTCTAGTTCGGGTGCCGACGCCGCCGATGCTGTCTACTTCGGCGACCTGTCGTCCGCCATCCAGGTCCGGCTTGGCGCCATCGAGGATCTCAACCGGTCGGAGGCGGAGGAGATCGGCATCCGCGTTTTCGTCGGCCAGCGCAGTGCCAGCGTCGCCTCGTCGGACCTGTCGGCTGCCGCGCTCGACGCGGCGGTGGAGCGGGCGCTCGCCATGGCGCGGCAGGCGCCCGAGGATCGCTATGCGGGTCTTGCCCCCGCCGACCGGCTGCTGACCGGTACGACGCCCGCGCTCGATATCGACGACGGCGGCGAGGTGCCGCTCGAAGCACTGCGCGCGACGGCGCTCGCCACCGAGGACGCGGCGCGCGCCGTCGCCGGCGTCACCAATTCGCAGGGCGCCTCGGCGAGCGCCGGCCGGGCAACCTACGCGCTCGCAACATCGCACGGCTTCGCCGCCGTCTATTCGGGCACCAGCTACGGCATCTCGGCGTCGGTGATCGCCGGCGAAGGCGCCGCCATGCAGCGCGACTACGCCCATCACAGCGCGCGTCACCGCACCGACCTCGACGACGCCGAGGCGATCGGGCGGCGCGCCGGCGAGCGCGCGGTTGCGCGGCTGAATCCGGTGCGGCTACCGACTGGTGGTTTGCCCGTCGTCTTCGACCCGCGCGTCAGCGGCTCGCTGCTCGGCCATTTCGCTGGCGCCATCAACGGCGCTGCGATCGCGCGCCGCACCAGCTTTCTGCTCGACGCGCTTGATGCACCCGTGTTTGCGCCCGGTGTCGCTATCGTCGACGACCCTTTGCGGCGGCGCGGCCTGCGCTCGCGGCCGTTCGACGGCGAGGGTCTGCCGACGGCGACGACGACGCTTGTCGACGACGGTCGCCTGACAACGTGGCTCGTCGACAGCGCCGCCGGGCGCCAGCTCGGCCTGCCGCCGACGGGGCATGCGTCGCGCGGCGTTTCGGGTCCGCCCGGGGCGGGCACGTCGAACCTCTTCATGGCGGCGGGGGCGGTCGCGCCCGCCGACCTCATTGCCGATATCCGCCTCGGCTTCCTCGTCACCGAGCTGATCGGCCAGGGCGTCAACGGCGTCACCGGCGACTACAGCCGCGGTGCCGCCGGATTCCGCATCGAGAACGGCGTCATCAACGGCGCCGTCGCCGAGGTCACCATCGCCGGCAATCTGAGGGACATGTACCGCGCAGCTGTCCCCGCCGACGATCTGGTCTTTCGCTACGCGACCAACGCGCCGACCGTCCGCATCGACGGCATGACCGTTGCCGGCAGCTGACGACGCCGCCGCGCTGATCGCCGCCGCCGCGCGCGAAGCCGGGACGATGGCTCTGGCGCTCGCAGCCCGTGGTGTCAGCGCCTGGGAAAAAAGCCCTGGCAACCCCGTGACAGACGCCGACATCGCCATCGATCGCCTGCTTGCCGCGCGCCTGCGCGCCGCACGGCCCGATTACGGCTGGGTATCGGAGGAGAGCGACGATGGCCTCGCGCCGCGCCGCCGCAGTTTCCTCGTCGATCCGATCGACGGCACCCGCGACTTCGTCCGTGGCCGCGACGGCTACGCCATTTCGATCGCCATCGTCGAGAGAGGCGAACTGGTCGCCGGCGTCCTCTGCGCACCGGCGCGCCGGCAACTGTTCCTGGCCCGACGCGGCGGCGGCGCGACGCTCAACGATCGACCGATCCGCGTCACCGGCACGACCTCGCTGACAGGCGCCCGCCTGCCGGTCGATCCGTCGGCTTTCAGCGCGCGCATCTGGGCAGAGCCGTGGGCGGGCGTCGCGGTCGAAAAGCCCAACGCCATCGCGCTGCGCATCGCCAAGGTGGCGAACGGCGAAGCCGACGCACTGTTCGACGGCCGGCCGGCGCGGGCGCTCGACATCGCCGCCGCAGTGCTCATCCTGACCGAAGCGGGCGGTGTCGTGTCCGATCACGAAGGCGCGCTGCCGTCGTTCGACCGACGCGACGCCGGGCTGAAGTCGCTGGTCGCGGCGACGCCGGCGATTCATGCCGAACTGCGCGCCAGGGTCGCCGATGGCCTGCGCCGATACACGGCGATGCGCCAGCGCTAGACACTGATTCAATCTAAACGGTCACGGTCTAGGTCGCGCGCGCTAGGCCGAGGCGGGAGATTTCCTGTTTCGGACAGCGGTCCATGACGACCTTCAGCCCGGCCGCCTCGGCGCGCCGGGCAGCGGCATGGTTGACGACGCCAAGCTGCATCCAGACCGCCCTCGCGCCAATCGCGATCGCCTCATCGACGACCGGGTCGACTGCGTCGGAGCGGCGGAAGATGTCGACGAGGTCGACCGGCCTGTCGATCTCGGCGAGACCGCCGCGAACCGGTCGGCCGTTGATCTCGCCCGAAATCGTCGGGTTTACCGGGATGACGTCATAGCCACGATCAATCAGGAACCGCATGACGCGATAGCTGTCGCGTTCAGGCCGGTCGGAAGCGCCGACTACGGCAATCGTCCGAACGTTTTCGAGCAAGTCGCGGATGTCGTCATCACTGGTCAGCGGCACATCTTCGCTCCTCAAGCACGGCTAGCAGCTGCCCGGCTATCGCACGAAGCGCCTGCCCGGCGGCGGCGTCGCCGAGCGCGGCCGGAATGCCGGCGTCGCCAGCCTCGCGGATCGCCATCATCAGCGGCACTTCGCCAAGGAAACGAACGCCCAGCGCGGCGGAAGTTTCCCTCGCGCCGCCCTGCCCGAATATCGGCGTCGCGTGTCCGCAGGCCGGACAGTGGAAGGTCGACATGTTCTCGACCATGCCGAGCACCGGAACGCCCACCTTCTCGAACATGGCGATCGCCTTCCTGGCGTCGATGAGTGCGAGATCCTGCGGCGTCGACACAATGACGGCGCCGGCGATCGGCACCTTCTGCGCCATCGTCAATTGGATGTCGCCGGTCCCCGGGGGCAGGTCGATGACAAGCACGTCGAGCGGCCCCCAGTCGGTCTGCGTCAGCATCTGCATCATCGCTGCCGACGCCATCGGCCCGCGCCAGACGACGGCCTTGCCGGGGTCCGCCATGGTTCCCATCGACACCGCCTTGATGCCGTGCGCCTCGGTCGGCTGGATGCGGTTGGCGGCGAGCCGCGCGCGATCGTGCTGGCCCAGCATGGTCGGCACCGACGGGCCGTAGATGTCGGCGTCGAGCAGACCCGTCCTCAGCCCGTGCGCGGCGAGGGCGACGGCCAGATTGGCAGCGATGGTCGACTTGCCGACGCCGCCCTTGCCCGAGGCGACGGCGACGATCGAGCCGATCTCGGGCAGCACCGCCGGCGGTGTCGGGTGCGGATCGGCTGGCGTTGGCGGGGGCGGTCCGCCGCGCTCGGCGGTCAGGATGACGCGCGCCTCGCAGACCCCGTCGAGCGACTCGAGTGCTTGCCGGACGCGCGCCTCGAGCACCTTGGCCTCGTGCGCCTCGATGCCGTCGACCGCGAGCACAACGCCGGCACGGCCGCTGCTCGCGACGATTCCCGACACGCGGCCGGCCGTGACGATGTCAGCGCCCGACGCCGGGTCGGCGAGCTTCGCCAGCGCGCGGCGAACGTCGACTTCACTCGCCATCGTCGTCCCTTCGTTCGGCCGCATCTCGCAAATCGGCGGCGGCGTCCGTATATAGGCACGTACTTAGGAAGCAACCGGGCGGAAACCAGATGCCGTGGGAGAATAATGGCGACAACAAGGGGCCCTGGGGCGGCGGTTCCGGCGGCGGCAGCGGCCCCGGCGGTCCGCGCAACCCGTGGGGCGGCGGCGGTTCCGGCGGTGGCAACCGCGGCAGCCCCGACTTCGACGAGTTCATTCGCCGCAGCCAGGAACGGCTGCGCTCGGGGCTGCCCGGCGGTTCCCGGGGTGGATCGTTGCCGTGGGGCTATATCCTGCTTGGCGTCGTCGGCATCTGGCTGGCGTTCACGTCGATGTACCGCGTCGAGCCGCAGGAGCGCGGCGTCGTCCAGCGCTTCGGCAAATATGTCGCGACGACCGGCCCCGGTTTCCATTTCAAGCTGCCCGCCCCGATCGAAACGGTGGTGAAGCCCGAAGTCGAAGCGGTCCGCACCATCGAGATCGGCACGCCCGACGGATCGAGCGAAAATCTGATGCTGACCGGCGACCAGAACATTATCGACATCGCCTATGCGATCCGCTGGAAGATCAAGGATCCGGAAAACTTCCTGTTCCAGCTCGCCGAGCCCGAAACCACGATCCGCGAAGTCGGCGAATCGGCGATGCGCGCTGAGGTGGCGCGCGTCCAGCTCGATGCCGCGATCGGCCCGCAGCGCGCGCAGATCGCCGAACAGGTCCGCATCCGCACGCAGGAGATGCTCGACAGCTACCGCGCCGGAATCGACATCGTCGGCGTCGACATCAAGCAGGCCGACCCGCCTGCCGCGGTCGATGCCGCGTTCAAGGACGTGTCGGCGGCACAGCAGAACGCCGAGCAGTATATGAACGAGGCGCGCGCCTACGCACAGCAACTGCTTGCCCAGGCCCAGGGCCAGGCGGCAGCGTTCGACGCCGTCTACGAACAGTATCGGCTTGCCCCCGCCGTGACGCGCAAGCGCATGTACCTTGAAACGATGGAGGAAGTCTTGGGCAAGGTCGACAAGACCATCGTCGACGCAGAGGGCGTCGTCCCCTATCTGCCGCTGCCCGAGGTTCGCAGCCGGACTGCCGGAGGAGCTGGCCAGTGACCTTCGTGAAGAACCCGATGGTGGCGATCGGCCTTGGCTTCGTTGTGCTGGTGCTGCTCGCGACGTCGCTGTTCACCGTCAGCGAGACACAGCAGGCGCTGGTGTTGCGGCTCGGCAAGGCCGACCGCATCGTCAACCGGTACAACCCCAGCGAACCGTTCGGTGACACCGGCGCCGGGCTGGCGGCAAAGCTGCCGTTCGTCGAGAACGTCGTTTGGGTCGACAAGCGCGTGCGCGACCTTGACATGCCGCAGCAGGTGGTGCTGTCGACCGATCAGCTGCGTCTGGTCGTCGACGCCTTCGCGCGTTTCCGCATCGTCGATCCGCTGCGCATGTACCAGTCGGTGCGCTCGGAAGAGCGGGTCGCTGACGAACTATCGCGCATCCTCGGCTCGCGGCTCAGGAACGAGCTCGGCCGTCAGACCTTCGCCACCCTGCTCAGCCCCGAGCGCAGCCAGTTGATGGAAACGATCCAGCAATCGGTCAATCGCGAGGCGCAACGCTACGGCGCCGAAATCGTCGACGTGCGCATAAAGCGCGCCGACCTGCCGCCGGGCGATCCGCTGCAGTCGGCGTTTTCGCGCATGCGCACCGCGCGCGAGCAGGAAGCAAGGGCGTTCCGCGCGCAGGGCGCCAAGCAGGCGCAGATCATCCGTGCCGAGGCCGACGCCGAGGCCGCCCGCATCTATGCGCAATCGTTCGGCAAGGACGAGGATTTCTACGCCTTTTACCGCGCCATGCAGGCATATCGGTCGACGTTCAGCGACGGCAATGCCAACGTCGTCCTGTCGCCCGACAATGAGTTTCTGCGCGAGTTCCAAGGGGGCCGCGGTCGCTGATTCGTATGGGTAGCGACCTCGTCGCCGCGATTGGCATCGCACTGATGCTCGAAGGCGTCGCCTATGCGGCGTTTCCTGACGCCATGCGCCGCGCTGCCGCGCTGCTGTTTGCGCAGGGCGAGCAGGTGGTGCGCCTGGCGGGCTTGCTGGCGGCGGTGGTCGGCGCCGCCGTCGTCCTTGCGACTCGGGCAGCGTAACGGAGTTTGTGACCACGACGAAGCGTGCTTAAATGGCGCTCGACACAAGGAGAATGATCGACGTGCGTATCGCAATTGCAATGGCCGGCTCGGCGATGTTGTTCGCCAGCGCGGCAGCACTGGCGCTGCAGGAGCCGGCTGCCGCTGAGGCCCAGCCCGTGACGCCGCCGGCGCCGCCGGCGCCC
>CAYVVV010000122.1:0-7725 GCA_964455325.1 uncultured Sphingosinicella sp.
AATCAATCTGAACCGTGAATCGCTGTCTAAGATTATGAATAGAGACTGATTCACGTTTCAGGTGGAAGCGCACAGCGCGTCCACCTGAAACGATCAGGCTCTAGCGCGGCCCTTCGAGCAGTTCGGTCGTCCGCTTGCGGAAGAAACCGGCGATCCTGGCACCGAACGCGCCGAGCAGCCCCGGCAGTGCCAGTTCGACACGCACGCGCATGTCCTCGACGTCGAGGTGCGCAGTGGTGACGCTGCCCAGCGCAGTCACCTCGACCACCAGCCGGTCGCCCTGCCATCGTTTGTCGACCTTCTTTGCGAACGGGATGGCGCGGTCGAGGTCGTCAAGACCGCTGCCGATGCGCGCGCGTGCCGCGGTTTTTCCCAGTCGGTGCGGGATGTCAAAGGCGATCGGCTCGGCCACCCGCTCATTGTAGCGACGTGTCTTAATCGTGCAAGACAGTCAGCGACGCGACGGTTCGTAGAACTCGGTAAGGTTGCCGTCCGGGTCGCGGACGGCAAGGAGGTCGACCTTGCCTATGCCGCCGATGGCGACCCCGTTGGCGGCATAGGCGATGCGAGCGCCGCGCGCCTCGAGCTGTGCGCGATGGGCGACGAGTCCGTCGACCGGATAGCGTACCGAGATGATGCCGAGGTTGGGCAGGCTGGCATGTTCGGCGAAATCGCGGCCGGCAAAGCCGACGAACTGCATCAGCTCGATGCGGCCGGTCTCGCCCGGCACCGGCTGCACGACCGCGGCGCGGCGCGGGATTGCCGTCGACAGGTTGATCGGGATCGAGAAGTTGCTGACCTGCGGTGCCGGGTCAACATAGTCCGAATCGAACAGCAGGCCGAAGCCGAGCGTCTCGCGGTACCAGGCAAGCGATGTCTTCTGGTCGCGAACCATGCGCATCGAATTGAAAGCCCGGCTGATGCGGCCGACGGGGAATGCGGTGAACGGCGGATCGACGCGCTCGTAGACGGCGATGTTGATGCCGTGCGGCCCGGTCAGCACGACGTTGCGGAGCTTCGAGCCGCCGAAGTCGAAGCTGATCGGCTCTGATTCCGCCCACCAGCCGAGGTCCAGCGCAGCGTCGAACAGCGCCTCGGCGTCGTCGGAGCGCACCATGATCGAGAAGATTCCGCCGGTATCCCATGGCCTGGCGGCGCGTCGGATCGGCCGTTGCCTGGTACCCGAAAGGCGGACGAAGCGCAGGCAGCCCGTCGTCGCCTCGGGCGCGCAGATCAGCCGGAATGTGCCCGTGACGGTCGTCCCAAGCCGCCAATAGTCAAGCTCTGCGCGCGCCAGCTTGCCGTTGGCGGCGACACGCCAGCCGCCATGGTCGGTGAACAGCCGTGTCGCCGCGTCAAGATCTGCAACCGAGATGACCGCTTCGGTCCACGGCGACACACTCTGCGCCCGCGCTGCCAGAGGCAGCAGCAGCAGCGCGAGCACAAGCCGAAGCATTATCCGACTTCGATCAACTCGATAGGTTCGCCTGCCGCCCCGGTTACGGTAGCGGTACGGCGACCCATGTAGAGCGGCCCGTCGAGTGTGCGCGGCGGCGTGACGAACGGCGCCTTGATCGCGTCGAGCGCGCGCACCGCGAAGGAGATCATGCTGTTGCCCGGCGGCAGGTAGCCGGGGAGCGCCATGCGCGGTGTTGCCGCAGGCGGGTAGCCGTCGATTTCGCTTCCCGGCATGCGGCCGACGCAAGTCATCGTGACCGCGCTCTTGGTATCGGCGGGCAGGCCGAAGGCGTCGTTGATGACGCCATAGGGAATGACATAGGTCTCACCTTCCTCAAAGCCCAGGGCATCGACGTGGAAGCGCACGGACGCCTCGCGGTCGGGCACGGCGAGCACGGCGATGAACATCTGGTCGACATCCGCGCGCGCTGTCGGCAGGTCCAGATCCGCCATCGATTCAAGCACCTGGTTGAGATAGATGACCTCGCCGGCGCGGCCGACCGCCTGCATCGGGATGAACGTCGTGAAGCCCTCGACGTGCCGTGGCTCGCCGATGACCCGAAAGCCGCTGCCGTCGAGCCGCTGGCGCAGCGCGCGGACGTCGCGGACGCTGATTTCGAAGCTTGCCCAGCCAAAGGTGCGCAGCGGCAGGTGTGTCAGAACCGCCGGCTGTTCGACCAGGCGGATGAAGCATGGCGTGCCGCTCGCCGGGCGCAGCAGCGCGGTGCGCGCGCCAAGTGTTTTCGGTGCGCCCCAGCTGTTCGCCTGGTCGATTGAAACACGCGCCTCTTCGGCGACCTCGAAGCCCAAGGTGCCGGTCCAGTCCGCCAGCGAGCCGTTGAAGTCGGGGGCGGCGATGGTGCCGCACTTGATGCGGCCGTGCGTGTCGAACATGTCCCGTCTTTGGCGGCAGTCACACGACGACGCAAGCATGCACGCGTCGATTCTTGACGATCGACGCGCAATACCGGCAAGACGGTTCGGGGACGATTGCGGCCCCTGCTGGCGCTTGGCTTCACACTCTGGTGGACGGTGCTTGCGATCCGGCCCAGCTACCGCGCCGACTGGCTGCTCGAAAACCTGCTTGTCTTTGCCGGCGTGCCGCTGTTCCTGTGGCTCGAGCGGCGCGTGCGGTTCAGCACATTGTCATGGGTCGCCGTGTTTCTGTTCCTTTCGGTCCATGTTTATGGCGCCCACTACACCTATTCGGAAAGCCCGTTCGGCTTCTGGCTGCGCGAGGCGCTGGGTACCGTCCGTAATCCTTACGATCGCCTTGTGCACTTCCTGTTCGGGCTGCTGCTCGGCGTGCCGATGCGCGAGGCGCTCGCCGCCACCATGCAGGCAAGCCGCCGCCTGGTGTCGCTGACCGCCATCGCCTGGATCGCGGCGCTGTCGACCGTCTACGAGCTGCTCGAATGGGGCGCGATGCTGATCGTCGCGCCCGAACTCGGCATCGCCTTCATGGGCACGCAGGGCGACGTCTTCGACGCGCACAAGGACAGTGCGCTGGCGGTCGCCGGGGCCATCGTCGCCGTGGCGCTGGCGCACTGGCTGGCCCGGCAACAACGGGCTGGCGTATAGTTGTCCGGACAAATAAGATGGCGCCATAGCAGCGGGAGACGATGTCATGCGGAAGGTTCTGGCGTTCGCGTTGATTGCCGGGACGATCGGCGCGCTTCCGGCTGCGGCTGAACAGCCGGGCAAGGCGGCAGCTGGGGTTGCGGCGTCGACCGATGTGCCGACCGACATCCGCCGGCTGACGATCATTGTCCGCGACATCGATGCCTCGCTCAAGCTCTACCGTGACGTGCTCGGCCTCAAGGTCAACTACGACACCGTCGTCGAGATGAGCGGTGTCGCGCTTCCCGCCGGCGAGCCGGGGGCGAAGGCACGGCTGGTGCTGCTCAATGGCAACGACCCCTGGATCGGCTGGATCGGCATGTTGCAGTGGCTCGACCCGCCGCTGCCAGCGACCCAGCATCCAACCCGCCTCGGTATCGGTGGTCATGTGCTCGTCACCAACACCGACGACGCAGTGCAGCGCTGCGCCATGGCGAAGGCGGTGCCCGGCGTCACCTTCACCGCCGAGGCGCGGCTGCAGGTCTATCCGGGGCGGAACGGCGCGCCCGATATCCGTGTCATGGGCTGCAACTTCTTCGATCCCGACGGTCTGCTCATCGAGCTCAACCAGATCCTGAAGTAACAGGTGACGGGATGCGACTGCTGACTGTCTTGTTCGCCTTGCTCGTCGCTGCCGCCGCGCCAGAGCCGACAGCGCGCGCAATCGCAGAGCGCATGATTGCTGCGCATGGTGGCGACGCCTGGCTCAATCCGAAGACGCTCGTGCTGGAAGGCCGCGCAACCTTCTGGCGCGAGGGAGCGGCGCCGAGCGCCATTGCCGACGACTATCGCATGTGGCGCGTGTTCGACCCCGGGCGGCGGGCGGCGCACGCCGCCGAGGGCAAGGTGCGCATCGATGCGAAGTCGAACGGCAGGCTGCTGTTTCAGGCCGGCTTCGACGGCGAGACGACGTGGAACGAGAAGGGCGTCGTCCCCGAAGCGGAGGCGACCGCCTTCTGGGCGTCGAACTTCGGCTTCGGCATCGTCCGCAAGATCGGCGCGCCCGGGTTCAGGCTCGACCGCCTTGCCGACGGCAACGTCGAGGGGCACACCGTCTACACGCTGCGGCTCACCGATCCCGGCGGACAGGCGACGCTGTTCTTCGTCGACCGTGCGAGCCATGCCATTCGCAAGATTGGCTTCCGCAGCCCGCGCGGCTGGCACGAGCGCATCTATGACGATTTCGTCTGGCTGAAGCAGCCCGGCTGGCTGCAGGCGCGGCGGGTGACGCTCTACTACGACGGCGTCAAGGCGAACGAGGTCTATTGGCGGCGGACGATTGTCAACGCCCCGATCGACGCGTCGCTGTTCGCGCCGCCGGCCGAACGATGAACGACAGTGTAGGGCGTTGCGCGCACGCTCGCCCGGTCAGTGCGGCTGTCCTACCGACCTAACAGTGCCGCGAACAGCGCCGGTGCGGCGCGCGCTTGCAGCGCCGCGAGGCAATCGACGGCAAGCCGTTCAGGCGCAAGGTCGGCGGGATCGAAATCGATCGCGGTTTCGCGGCGGACGTCGAACCACGGGTCGAACAGCCGCCGTGTCCGCGCCCAGTGCCAGGCGCGATGCAGGTGGCTGCCATCGACGTCGGGCGTGAGATCGGGCCAGACCCGGCTGGGCCAGTCGGCCGCATCTGGCGGCGGCGCGCGCCGGTCGGCGTCCACGATGATGGTGGTACCCGATCGATTGGCGGCGGCTTCGGCAAGCAGTACTGCAAGGCCGCGCGCGGCGATCGGCGGCGTTCGGCCGGCGCCGACGGCGTCGACGGCAGCGGCGATGGCTTCGGCCCACGGACCGAGGCGCGTCGGCGCGTCCGGCCAGTCATCCGACAGCCCATGCCCCGGCAGGTCGATGGCAAGTTCGCCGGCGGCGGCGACGCTGCGCGCCGAAAGGCCGGGTTCGGGAATGCGCAGCCTCGCCGCATTTCGCTCACCACGCCAGTGGATCTGCCAGGTGAAGCCGCCGGCGTCGACGTCGACGAAGCCCATCGGCGCGCCGTTGCCATCGGGCACGCGGACGGCGGGCGGCATGTGCAGCAGCAGGTGCTGGAAGCTTGCCTGCTCGGTGTCGGCGAGCGTGGGCAACGGCCGTGCCGTCCAGTTGCCGGGAAGCGGCCCGAGCCGCGCGATGTGCGCCTGCAGCGGATCGCCGTCGGGCGAGGTGATGAAGGTCGGCACCGTCGGTCCGTCGCCGGCCGGCACATCGCGGTTGGCGCGCAGCACGGCGCCGTAGCCGCGCCGGTAGTTATCGCCCGAGGCCAGCATTTCCATGACGATGGCATGGACGGTTGCCGGGTCGGCATGCGGTCGGCTCAGTCGTGCTTCGGGACGCATGTCGTACCAGGGGAACACCCAGCTCTGTTCGAGGATCCGCCGCCACAGCCAGGCGAGATGTTCGCCGTACGCCGACGGCACGAACGGCGGCAGATAGGCGCCGGCAAAGGCGGCCTTCTCGGCCTCGGTCCAGACGGCGTAGCCGTTCGCCGCCATGCCCGAGAAGCGGTGCGGATGGCGTTTCGCGGCGGTGACGAGGATGATCGCGCCCGAGTGGAAGCCATAGGCGGCGACCTTCTCTAGTCCAAGCGCATCGAGGAAGGCGACCGTCGCATCGGCATAGTCCTCGACCTCGGGCGCATCGATCGGCAACGGGTCCGACTCGCCGAAACCCGCCGTATCGGGCGCGATGCAGGTGAAATGCCGGCCCCAGTCGAGCATCAGCCGGTGGTACTCAAGGCTGGAACGCGGCGACTGGTGGACGAGCAGCAGCGGTGCCCCGCTGCCACATTTGCGGAAATGCACGATGCGGCCGCCAACGTCGGCGAAGTGGCGGGTGATGCGCAGGCTCATGGCGGCATGTCCGGCAGTTGTCCGGACAAATCCTATTCGTCTTCCATCGCCAGCTGCAAGCCCTCGGGCTTCAGCACGCGCAGGCCACGCCGGCCTTCGGTGACGATGATGCCGGCGGCACGGAGCTTGGTCAGTTCGCGGCTCACCGTCTCGATGGTCAGGCCGAGCACGTCCGCCATTTCGGTGCGCGTCATCGGCAGCTCGATGAGCGCGCCCGGTCCCAGATCGGCGCTGCAGCCGCTCTGCGCCATGCGCCGCTGGATGTCGTGGATCAGGCCGGCCAGCCGTGCCGATGCGCTCTTGCGACCGAGGGACAGCATCCAGCGCCGGCTGTGTTCGAGCTCACCGAGCGTCCGTTCGAGCAGCTGGTGCTCGAGCGCGGGGTTTTCCGACAGCATTCGCTCGAACGGCTTACGGCCGAATGTGCACACCTCGGCATCGGTCAGCGCAATGATGTCATGGTCGACGGTTTCGGCGAACGGCCGTCCGATGAAATCGGCGGGGTACAGCAGTCCGACCGTCTGCGAGTCGCCGGAAGCGGTGACCGAGCTGAGCTTGAGCACGCCGGACAGCACGTTGGCGCACAGGATATTCTCGTCGCCCTCGAACAGCAGCGCTTCGCCCGCCTTGAGTCGGCGCCGGCGACCGATGCGCGACAGCTCCTCAAGGCTTGCGCCGTCCAGACTGCCGCACAGCGACCGGTCGCGAACGATGCAGTCTTCACAAGTCGCCACGCTGTCCGCCTCCGCTAAACCGGATTGATCTGGATCAAACTCCGGTACCACGACCGTCTATCACCGAATCGCTGCGTGCAGCGAGGCATTTTCAGCGCAAGGCAATATGCGCGCCCGATCCGTCTGCGTGCTGTTAACGGTACGGACGCTCGTCCCACCAGGGGAAGAAATCGGGCATATCGGCCGAAACCCGGTCGGGATAGCTGGCGGGCCGCTTTTCAAGGAAGCTCATCACGCCTTCCTTCGCGTCCGCGGTGCGTCCGCGCGACCAGATGGCGCGGCTGTCGACCTTGTGCGCCTCCATGGGGTGATCGGCGCCGAGCATCCGCCACAGCATCTGCCGGGTCAGCGCGATCGACACCGGCGCCGTATTGTCGGCGATCTCGCGCGCAATCGCCGTCGCGCGCGCGATGAGCTGACCTGGTGGCACGACTTCACTGACCAGCCGCCCGGCGAGCGCTTCGCCGGCATCGAACACGCGCCCCGAGTAGCACCATTCAAGCGCCTTCGAGATGCCGACGATGCGCGGCAGGAACCAGGACGACGCGGCTTCGGGCACGATGCCGCGACGCGCGAAGACAAAGCCGAATCGCGCCGTTTCGCTGGCGATGCGGATATCCATGGGCAGCTGCATGGTCACGCCGACGCCGACGGCGGCGCCGTTGACGGCGGCAATCACCGGCTTCAGGCAGCGGAAGATGCGCAAGCTGAGCAGGCCGCCGCCGTCGCGAACCGACGGGTGGCTGTAATCGATGCTGCCATCGGCGCGGATCGGCGACTCGTCGCCGCGCGGCTTGTCGGGCCGGTCCGCGTAGTCGAACGTCTTCGCGCCCTGGCTGAGGTCGGCGCCGGCGCAGAACGCGCGGCCGTCGCCGGTGACGATGACTGCGCGCACGGCGTCATCGGCATCGATGCGGTCGAAGGCGTCGATCATCTCGTGCATCATGCGTGCGGTAAACGCGTTCATCCTGTCGGGCCGCGACAGCGTCAGTGTGGCGATGCCGTCGGCAACGTCGAGGCAGATTTGCTCGTAGGTCATCGGATGCTCCTGTCGTGCGTCCCTCGACTTC
>CAYVVV010000123.1:0-792 GCA_964455325.1 uncultured Sphingosinicella sp.
CATAATCTTAGACAGCGATTCACGGTTCAGAGTGATTCAATCTGAACCGATCGCGATCTAGGTACGCCGCCAGTCGGTGGTGCCGTCGGGCCGATCCTCGAGGATGATCCCTTCCGCCTTCAGTTCGTCGCGGATGCGGTCGGCCTCGGCCCAGTTCTTTGCCACCTTGGCAGCGGCACGAGCGGCGATGCGGTCGCTGATCGATGTGCCGGGCGACAGTCCGCCGGTACCAATATGAGATTGAACGGAGAGGTCATCCGCTGCCGGCATGGCGGCCCGTCCGAACCATTGATCCGGCGTGGCATTGAGCAAGCCGATAAGCCGCGCCGACCCAGCAAGCGCATCAACGTCACCAACCGATGCCAGTTCCGACAGCCGCGCGAGCGCAGCGGGCGTGTTGAGGTCGTTGGCCAGCGCTTCGACGAAGGTGTCGTCGATGGTCGCTGCGACGGCAGGCGCGCTCGCCAGCGCGCGGTACCAGCGGTCGAGCGTCGCTTTTGCCTGCGCGAGCAGCGCTTCCGTCCAGTCGAGCGGCTGCCGGTAGTGCGCCATCAGCAGCGCCAGGCGGATGGTCTCGCCATGGTGTTTGGCTGCGAACAGCGAGGGCACCGTCACGATATTTCCAAGACTTTTCGACATCTTCTCGTCGGCGAACACCAAGAAGCCGTTGTGCAGCCAGAACTGTGCCAGCGGCGCGCCGTGGTGGAGGCAACGGCCCTGCGCCGCCTCGTTCTCGTGATGCGGGAAGATCAGATCCTGACCACCGCCGTGGATGTCGATGGTCGCTCCGAG
>CAYVVV010000123.1:802-6868 GCA_964455325.1 uncultured Sphingosinicella sp.
GGTGCATTCGGTGTGCCACCCCGGACGCCCCCTACCCCATGGGCTCGGCCAGCCGGGCTGGTCGTCGCTGCTCGGCTTCCAGAGCACGAAGTCGCCAGGGTTCTTCTTGTAGGGCGCGACCTCGACGCGCGCGCCGGCGATCATCTCGTCGATCGGGCGGCGGGACAGCGAGCCGTAGTCGGCGTCGCTCGCAACGTCGAACAAGACATGGCCGTCGGCGACGTAGGCGTGGCCGGCGTCGATCAGCTCGCGCATCATCACGATCATCGTGTCGAGGTGTTCGGTCGCGCGCGGGGCGTACGGCAGTATTTCGACGCCAAGCACGCGGGCGTCGGCGAAGTACCATTCGGCCGCCTCGGCGCTGACAGCCTCGATCGATCGGCCGGTGGCGCGCGCCTGGTTTATGATCTTGTCGTCAATGTCGGTGATGTTGCGGGCGTGGACGACGGCATCGTCGCCGTAGATATGGCGGAGCAGACGCGCGAGCACGTCGAACACCACCTCTGGCCGGAAGTTGCCGATGTGCGCCCGCCCGTAAACGGTCGGACCGCAAACATACATCGTCACCCGGCTGGGATCGGCCGGACTGAACGGTCGCTTGGTGCGGGTGCGGGTATCGTAGAGGCGGATGGTCATGCAGTCGGGGCGTAGCGGAAACCGGCGATCCTGTGAACCGCGTCAGATCTCCGTCCCGCCCGAATCCTCAAGCAGCTCGTCGAGCGCCTCGCGCGCCTGTTCCGTGTAGCCTTCTTCGGGATCCACCGCCGCGTCCGGTCCCGGGATTTCAGCGATCTCGCCGCGCGTGCCTTCATCGCCAAGGCCATTGCCCTTCTGCCGGTCCTCGGCAAAGTCGATAATCGCGCGGCTGGTGACGTCGAGCAGCGGCTCGGTCCTGGCGACTGTCAGCCATTCGGGCAGCCGCTCATCACCGCCCCAGATGAGCGCGTAGCCGCGCGTGAAGACGAGGAAGGCGACGCTCATCGCGATCAGCCCCTTGATCGCTCCGAAGCCCAGGCCCAGCACCCGGTCGATCGGGCCGACCACCGATTTTCTGGTGCGCTCGCCGAGCCGCTGCGCGACAAGGCGGAACAGGAAGAAGGTGCCGAAGAAGACGAGCACGAAGCCGATCGCCGCGGCAGTCACCTCGCTGCCGAATGACGTGGCCATCGTTGCCTTCAGCGGCTGGTAGAACAGTTTCAGCGCGATGACCGCAGCCACCCAGGCGATCAGCGTCAGCACTTCGGTGACGAACCCGCGCATAGCGCCGACCGCGGCGAGTACACCGACGACCGCGAGCACAAGCATATCGAGCCCGGCGAGATCCATGGATCGGGGCGTTAGTCGGCGCCGCAGATATGGTCAACAAGCGCCGACAGATGTTTGAAGCCTGTGGCTTTCATACCGCTCGGTATGCCGTCTTTCGCTGCCGGCATCAGCGCGCGCTCGAAGCCCAGCTTCTGCGCCTCCTTCAGGCGCAGCGACAGGTGCGGTGCGGCGCGCACCTCCCCCGACAGCGCGATTTCGCCCAAGGCCACCGTGTCCAGGCGAATCGGCCGTTCGGCGAGCGCCGAAGCGAGCGCGGCGGCAACCGCCATGTCGGCGGCGGGATCGGAAACGCGAAGCCCGCCGGCAATGTTCAAATAGACCTCGCACGACGAGAAGCTGAGGCCGCAGCGCGCCTCGAGCACGGCGAGGATCATGGCGAGCCGTGCCGAATCCCAGCCGACGACGGCACGGCGCGGCGTCGCGCCCGAGGGCAGCCGGACGACCAGCGCCTGCACCTCCACCATCACCGGACGGGTGCCTTCGAGCGCGGGGAACACCACCGCACCCGGCACCGGCGCCTCGCGCTGCGTCAGGAACAGCGACGACGGGTTGGTGACCTCCTCCAGCCCCTCCGCACCCATTGCGAACACGCCGATCTCGTCGGTACCGCCGAAACGGTTCTTGACGCTTCTGAGGATACGATACTGGTGCGAGCGCTCGCCCTCGAAATAGAGCACGGTGTCGACCATGTGCTCAAGCACGCGCGGGCCGGCGAGCTGGCCGTCCTTGGTCACGTGGCCGACAAGGACGACGGCGCTGCCAGCCGTCTTCGCATAGCGGATCAGCTCCTGCGCTGCAGCGCGGACCTGCGCGACAGTGCCGGGCGCACCCTCCAGCATGTCGGAATGCATCGTCTGGATCGAATCGATGACGAGAAGATCGGGCGCGTCGCGCTCCGCCAGCGTCGTCAGTATGTCACGCACCGAGGTGGCGCTGGCGAGCGCAACGTCCGCCTTGCCGAGTCCAAGCCGGCGGGCACGCAGCCGCACCTGGTCGGTCGCCTCTTCGCCCGACAGATAGACGGTACGCCGACCGGCGAGTGCCATCCTGCCTGCTACCTGCAGCAGCAGCGTCGACTTGCCAATTCCGGGATCGCCGCCGATCAGGATCGCTGACCCCGGCACGATGCCGCCGCCGAGCGTGCGGTCGAGTTCCGCGATTCCTGTCGGCAGTCGCGATGGCAGCGGTGTTTCCTCTCCAAGCGACAGCAGCCGGATCGCGGCCCCGCCGCGCGCGAGCGACTGCTTCGCGGCAAACGGCGTCACCACCGCGCCGGCGTCCTCGACCAGCGAGTTCCACTCCTGACACTCGGCGCACTGCCCCACCCAGCGCGGACTCACCGCGCCGCAGGCCTGGCAGACAAATTGGGTCTTTGGTCGGACCATGGTTACTCGCAGAGGAACATAGCACGAACATAGAACCGGCAGCGGCACGACGCAAGCGTCTCCTCGCCGCCTGTAAGGCGAGTTCGGCGTCGGCGCAGTTTACACACCTGACCTGCCCACAGGTGATCGTATCGGTGATTTCAATTGGTTAACACCGTGGCACGGCGCTTGCTTCTACATCGTTCGTGGGGGCCATTCTCGGCGTGTGCCAGAACCCACGTTCCAAGGGCACTCCTGCACGCGCCGCGTTTGGGAGACCATAATCATGTCACAGTATCGTATCGCGCGGCTTGCCGCGCTTGGCGTCGTGCTTGCTGCGGCGGGCGCATCGCCATCGCTTGCGGCACACATGGGTTATACGCTCGCCGATGACGGACGCCGGCTCGTCATCTTCAACATCGCCACCGGCGACATTGTCGCCCAGCGGTCGATCGTGGGTGCGACGCGGCGGCTTGACGACCTCGACTTCCGCCCGGCTACCGGCCAGCTCTTCGGCTACGACGACAAGAGCGACCAGTATTACATGATCAACACCGTCACCGGCTTCACCACCGACGTAACGGTCGCCGCGCCCGCGACCGACACCCGCACCATCGGCATCGACTGGAATCCCACGATCGACCGCATGCGTACGGTCACGGTGAACGAGGGCAATATCGTCTACAACCCCAACACGATGACGGCCACGAACGCCGGCATCGTTCCGCTGTTCTACGGGCCGATGGACGTCAACGCCGGCGCGAACCCCAGCATCGTCGGCAATGGCTATACCAACAGCATCGCCGGCGCCGCAACGACGGTGCAGTATGTGCTCGACAGCGATCTCAACAACCTTGCAACGCTCGCCAACAATGCGGGCACGCTGACGACCGTAGGTACGGTCACCATTGGCGGCATGACGCTCGACTTCGGCGACAGCGCCGGGTTCGACATTTTCTTCACACCGGCGATGACCAACATCGCCTACGCACTGCTGAACGTCGAAGGCGTGTCGCGGCTCTACACGATCGACCTTGCGACTGCGGTCGCGACGTTCGTCGCGGACGTCGGCATCCGGCTGGACGGGCTTGCGGTCGGCGTCGCCAACGACGTGCCGGAACCGGGGCTGATCGGACTGTTCGGTTTGGGCGCGCTCGGCGTGCTCGCCGCGCGCCGTCGGCGGGCCTGAACGAACGGGCGGCGGCCGCGACCATCGCGGCCGCCCTGCCTCTCCCGCCACGCATTCCGCTGGCGCCGAAGCGAAGGTGGCGGAACGACGGCACGCGGGGGCCATTGCTGCCGCCGAACCACCACCAACGCAAAGAATTGGGGTCGCCGTGAACACCGGGCGCAAAACACCGCGCCGTCGCCGACAGCCCCAGCGCCCGATCAGCGTGGCGCAATGATGGGTACGAGGACGTCCGGCCCGTGGACGCATCGCGCGGCAAAGAAATTTGCGGTCGCCGAGAACCGTCGCCGAGAACCCCGGCCACGATTGCGCTTGGCGGATGCCATGGCTATCGAACGTCGGCAATGACCCCGCCGGCCCCGCTTCGTCTCAACATCGATCTCGGCGCGCTGACGGCCAACTGGCGCTGGTTCCGGCAGACGAGCGGCGTCGACACGGGCGCAGCCGTCAAGGCTGACGGTTACGGTCTGGGCGCGCACGCGGTCGTCGATCGGCTGTTGCATGCAGGATGCCGCACCTTCTACGTCGCAACCTGGGCAGAGGCGGCCACATTGGCGGTCAGCAGCGCCGCATGCCGCATCAAGGTGCTGCACGGCATCGCTCCGGACGAGATGCCGGTGGCGCTTGCCATCGGCGCGTCGCCCGTCCTCAATTCGCCCGAACAGCTCGTGCTGTGGCGCGACCATGGCGGCGGCCGTACCTGCGACGTCATGATCGATACCGGCATGAACCGGCTCGGCATCGACTGGCGGACGTTCAGCGGCGACATGCTCGCCGGCCTCATGGTCGACACGGTCCACTCGCACCTTGCCTGCGCCGACGATCCCGAAAGCCCGATGAATGCCGAGCAATTGCGGCGGTTCGATACGGCGACGCGCGGCCTTGGCCTCCGCCGCAGCATCGCCGGATCGGGCGGCGCCTGTCTCGGCACAGACTACGCGCTTGACCACATCCGACCCGGTCTAGGCCTTTACGGCGGCGTACCCAGTCCGGCGGCTATGGGCAGGCTGGAGCGCGTCGTCATGCCCGAGGCACGCATATTGCAGGTGCGCGACATACGGGTCGGCGATAGCGCCGGTTACGGTGCGACCTGGCGTGCGGCGCGTGACAGCCGGCTGGCAGTCATCAACCTTGGCTACGCCGATGGCTATCTTACCGGCTTTTCGAACCGGGGTGCGTGCGTGATCAACGGCGCGCGATGCGCCGTCGTCGGCCGCGTGTCGATGGACCTGACCATCGTCGACGTCACCGACGCGCCACCCGTCGCTGCTGGCGACTGGATCGGGATCGACTATGACCTGCCGACGGCGGCGGCGGCGTCCGGCCTGTCGCAATACGAGTTGCTGACCGGGCTCGGTGCGCGCTACCAGCGGACCTACCTGTGATCGAATTCTTCGCCCGCCCCGGCCGCGCCGCCATCGCCATGCTCGCCAGCGTCGGTCGCGTGGCGATCTTCACCGCGCGCGCACTGGCCGCGGCGCTGCGGCCGCCCTATTATCTGCATCGGCTGGTCGAGCAGATGCTGGTGATCGGCTATTTTTCGCTGCCAGTCGTCGGGCTCACCGCGCTGTTCACCGGCGCGGCGCTGGCGCAGCAGATCTTCGTCGGCGGCGAGCGCTTCAACGCCGAAAGCACCGTACCCGCCGTTACCGTGATCGCGATTGTGCGCGAGCTCGGCCCGGTGCTCGGCGGGCTGATGGTGGCTGGGCGCGTGTCGTCGGCGATGGCCGCCGAGCTTGGCACGATGCGCGTCACCGAGCAGATCGACGCGCTGACGACGCTGCGCACCGACCCTTACCAGTATCTGATCGCACCTCGGCTTGTCGCGGCGACGATCGTGCTGCCGGTGCTCGTCCTCGTCGCCAACGTCATCGGCGTGCTCGGCGGGTTCCTCATCGGAACCGAGCGGCTGGGCTTCAACAGCGCGACGTATCTGGCGACGACGCGTCAGTATCTTGAATGGGATGACGTCGCATCGAGTATCGTCAAGGCGGCGGTGTTCGGGTTCATCGTGGCGATGATGGGCTGCTACCACGGCTTCCATTCGGCCGGTGGCGCCGCTGGCGTCGGGCGGTCGACGACGAACGCCGTGGTCAGCGCCTTCGTGCTGATCCTGCTCGCCAACCTCATCATCACCGTGCTGGTGTTCGGCTCATGACCGAGCGTGGCGGCGCGATCGAGCTGGTC
>CAYVVV010000123.1:6878-7698 GCA_964455325.1 uncultured Sphingosinicella sp.
GGAACGGCGTCACCGGGACGTGTCGACCCGCAGGATCGAGCTGGTCGGCGTCAAGAAGGCGTTCGGACCCAAGGTCGTGCTCGACGGCGTCGATCTTGCCGTCGGTGCGGGCGAGTCGCTCGTCGTCATCGGCGGTTCGGGGTCGGGCAAGTCAGTGATGCTGAAGTGCGTGCTTGGCCTGATGGGCATTGATGGCGGCACGATCCGTATCGACGGCGTCGACCTCGCGACGGCAAGTCGCCGCGAGCGACGTGAACTGCGGAGCCGGATCGGCATGCTGTTCCAGGGCGGCGCGCTGTTCGATTCGCTGCCGGTCTGGCGGAACATCACGTTCGCGTTGACGCAGGGGTGCGCGCGCGATGCCGGCGCGATGCGCCGCCGCGCGGTCGAGTTGCTGGCCAGGGTTGGGCTCGACGAGCCTGTGGCTGACCTGCGCCCGTCGGAACTGTCAGGCGGAATGCAGAAACGTGTCGCGCTCGCGCGCGCGATCGCCGGTGACCCCGAGACTATCTTTTTCGACGAGCCGACGACCGGCCTCGACCCGATCCGCGCCGATACCATCAACCGGCTGATCCGTGGCCTTGTCAGCGACCTTGGCGTCACCGCCGTAACCATCACGCACGACATGGCGAGCGTACGCCGTATCGCCGACCGCGTCGCCATGCTGAAGGACGGCCGCATCATCTGGCAGGGCCCGGTGGCGCAGCTGGAAGCAAGCGGCGACGCCTATGTCGACGCCTTCGTGCATGGGCGGGCGGCAGGCGAGCGCTAGGTCATGCACTCATAAATCGCTAGCCATGTGAGGCGAGATTTGATTCAA
>CAYVVV010000124.1:0-7692 GCA_964455325.1 uncultured Sphingosinicella sp.
CGAAAGCGGGCGCCGTCATCGTCGGGCCGCATCGCGACCATGTCGCCATAGGCTTCGGCAGCGGAATGGAAGCGGCCAGCGCCGAGATAGGCCTTGGCGAGCGCGGCGCGCGCATCGAAATCCTGCGGGTTGGCGGTCACGGCGAGTTCGGCGAAGCTGACCGCTGCGGCGGCGTCGCCTTGTGCGCGCGCGTCCTGCGATCGCTGCAACAGCAGCGCGGCTGGTGTCGCTGGATCGACCTGTGGCGTGCTCACCGTTGCGATCTCCTCGCGCGATCCGCAACTGGTCAGCGCCAGCGCCATCGTCACCGCGCCGGTGGTCAGCCTTAGTCCCCTTGCCCCGTTGTTCTGCATGGTTTCGGCCCCTTCGTTCGGCGGTCAGTTCGCCACTGTCTTGCGCGCTTTCTTCGCGGCATCGGGAAAGTTCGCCGCCAGATATTCGTCGAGCGCTGCCGTCACCAGCTGCTGCGCCGACGTGCGTCCGTAAACGCAGGCCAGACGCAACTGCATGTGACGGTCGGCATCGAGCCGCAGTGTGAACGCCGCCTTCGCCTTCGATCCCGGGGCGGCACGCGGACGCGGCGCGACAGTGATCGGCGCGGGCGCCGGCGGCGCTTCGACGACGGCGGGCGCCGGCTTCTCCTCGATGACCGGTGCCTGCGCCTCGAACTGGACCGCCACCTCGCGCTGCTGCTCGAGCGCCGGCGATGCGACCGCCACGTCGTGCGGCGCTGCCGGGCGCGGCTGATGCAGCGGCTGCGCCGGCATCAACGCGTGACGCTGCTCGGGCGTCAGCAGATCGGCGCCGCCCATGTCGTTCCAGCCAAGATCGTCGTCCGATCCGAAACCGTAGTTCTGTGGCCGCATCGCGGGTCTCGCCTGCCCCTTGCGCGCGAGCAAGCCTGCCGTCAGCGATGCGTAGTTGGCCTCGTTCATTGTCGTACCTCTCCCGAACGGCCCACGCGCTTAACTGATGGCCTTGCGGCCGAACCCGCCGGCCGCACGCGGCGCGGCAACGGCCATCGGCTGCCCCGGAGCATTGAAAACCGTCCGACGGAAATTCTTTTCCAGCCGGTCGGCGACATAGGCCCACAATTCCCTGATTTCCTCGGCTGACTTGCCGTCGGGTTCGATCTCCATGACCGTACGGCCGTCGATCATCGACGCGGCATAGTCGGTGCGATGATGCAGCGTCACCGGCGCGACGGTGCCGTGCTGCGACAGCGCGACCGCCGCCTCGTAGGTGATCTTGGCACGCGGCGTCGCCGCGTTGACGACGAAGATCAGCGGCTTGCCGGCACGTTCGCAAAGCTCCACAGTGGCGCCGGCGGCGCGCAGGTCGTGCGGACTCGGCCGCGTCGGGATGACGACGAGCTCGGCGACCGACAGCACGCTCTGGATGGCGACGGTGATCGCCGGCGGCGTGTCGATGACCGCAAGCTTGAACCCCTTCTGCCGCAGCATTTCGAGATCGGTAACGAGTCGCGCGACCGTCGTCTGGGCGAATGCCGGCATTTCGGCCTCGCGCTCGTTCCACCAGTCGGCGAGCGAACCCTGCGGATCGATATCGATCAGGACCACCGGTCCCGCGCCCGACAGTTGTGCCTGGACAGCCAGGTGGCCGCTGAGTGTGGTCTTGCCCGAGCCGCCCTTTTGCGAGGCTAACGCGAGAACGCGCATTGGCTATCCCCATGGAGTTTGCGAACTTCAGCGACAGGGATGCACCGCCAAAGCTAATTTTCGGTAAAGCCTGCCGCCGCTTCGTGGCGTCAGTCGGTCGCATTCGCACCGGTGCTGGCGGGGGAATTCACACTGCGTTAACTGTAATCTATGAAACCGATCGGGACGCGGATATCGCGCCGAAGACGGGTGCGCGGGGCAGCGAAATGGGTGTTGCGGGCGGCATGAAAGGCGTTCTTGGCTGGACCGCAGGGCTGCTTGTACTTGCCGCGCCCGCGGCAGCCGGCGTCAAGGAAGGCGTCGAGAAGTGGCAGTCCGGCGACCACAAGGGCGCGGTCGTCGAATGGCTGCCGTTCGCCGCCAAGGGCGACCCTGACGCGCTGTTCAACCTTGGCCAGGCCTACAAGCTTGGGCGCGGCGTGCCGATGGACAAGGCCAAGGCGGAGGACTTCTATCGCCGTGCTGCCGACAAGGGGCACGCGCCGGCGCAATCCAATCTCGGCATCCTGCTGGCGCAGCGCGGCGACAAGGCAGGGGCAGCTCAACTCTGGCTGAAGGCGGCCGAGAAGCGCGAACCGCGCGCGCAATACATGCTCGGCGTGTTGCATTTCAACGGCGACACCGTCGAGAAGAACTGGCCACTCGCCTATGCCTACATGCTGCAGGCCAACGCCGCCGGCTTGCCGCAGGCGGCGCGGGCGCTGGCGACGATGACCACCAACATGACGCCGGCGGACCGCGACAAGGGCGCCCAACTGGCGAGCAGCATGGGTAGTGGCGACCGGCTGGCGAACAGCGGCAAGCCCTTGCCGCAACCACGCCGGATGCCGAACGACATCGCCGCGACCAAGCCCGCCGAGCCCGTTGCCCTGCCGAAGGCGGCAGCGGCAAAACCGGTGGAGACACCGATCAACTTCGCGCCGGCGCCGGCGGGTACCCCCGGGCGCAGCGTCGTCGCGTCGGCCGACGTGCCGGTGCCGGCGGGCACCACGACGCGTCTGGAGGGATCGGCGACGCCGCGCTGGCGCGTGCAGATGGGCGCATTCTCGCGCGAGGCCCGCGCACGCGACGCGTGGACAGCGCTGCGCCGCGATCACGGCGCGCTCGTCGCGGGGGTGGAGCCGCACTATGTCAACGGCGGCGACGTCGTCCGGCTGCAGCTTGGTGCATTCGTCGACGCCGCCAGCGCCGGCGCGCTCTGCCAGAAGCTCAAGGCGGCCGGCAACGCCTGCTTCATCGTCGAGGTCAATTAACGTTTCATCGACCGCTTGTAGCTAGAAACGGCGTCGAACGTGGCGCGGCGGTCGATGCCGACGTCGCGACCGGACCCGAAACTGGCATGCACGCGGACAATATTCGGCAGTTCCAGGCATCAGCGCCCGCCAACCGTCGTCGCGGCGGTCGCCGCTGCACGTTGCGGGCGCACGGCAGCGACATTGCCGTCCTGCTGCGCAATATCTCGGCGGCCGGAGCGTTCGTCGAAACCGGCGACGACGTGCCGGTCGGATCGCGCGTGCTGCTGGTGCACCCCGAGGCAGGCACGATCGACGCGCGCGTGACACGTATCGCCGACGACGGGGCGGCGCTTGCCTTCACCATCGGCGAGCGCGCATCAACCTTCGCGCTTGCGGCGATCTGTGCCGACATGACGGTTCGAGCGGGGTGTGATGACGACTGAGACGTCGGCCATGCAGCGCATGCCGTTCAAGTACCGCCTGCGCGCGTGGTGGGAAGGCTATGACCTTGCCGAACTGGCACGACTGCTTGCGCGGCAGCCTGCCGCTGCTGGCGATGACGACGACACAACGCTGCCACGCGCACACCCACCGCTGGCGGCCGCCCGCGCGACGCCCGCCGCCGCCAACGCCAATTCGCAAGGCTGGACGCCCGCGCTGATCGCCGCCGGCCAGATCGTGTTCGGCGAACACAGCCTGTCGCCGCGCGGCGATGCGCAGCTGCGCGCGCTGGCAAATGCGGCTGGGCTTGGCCCGCACAGCCGCATCCTGCACATCGGCGCCGAGCTTGGCGGCGTCGCCGCTGCGCTCGAGCACGGGCTCGGCTGCAAGGTTGTCTGCGTCGAGACGCTGCCGGTGCTGGTCGCAGCGGCTGCCAATCGCGTCATGCTGCTGACGCCGTCTGACGGCCCGAAGCTTGCGCAGGCCGATCTGATTCTGGTCGACGGCGTTGCCGAGCGGTCCGAACCACTGGCGACGCTGCTGCGCAATCAGGCCGGCGGGCTCGCCCAGGGCGGACAGCTCGTGCTGCGCAGCCTAGTGCTCTGCGACGAACGCGCGGCGACGTCGGCGCGGTTCCGTGAATGGATCAACGGCGAGCCGATCCGGCCGCGGCTGCGGACGAGCGACGAGCTGACGCGCATCGTACAGGAGGCTCGGCTGACGATCGCGACGACATCGTCGACATCGGACGACTATGCGCAGGATGTCGAGCGCCTCTGGGGCGACGCGCTCGACCGGATCCGTGCGCTGCACCGCGACCGTGCCGGCCGCGCGCTGATCCCGACGCTGCTTGCCGAAGGCGAACGCTGGCGACGGCGCATCGAACTGATCCGCGACGGCGTCATCGGAGTCCGCCAGGTCGTCGCCCGTAAACGCGATCGCGGGCGGTTCTAAGCCGTTATCCAGTCAGCGCGAGCGATGCCAAGCGCGTGCAGCAGCACCGTCAGATCGCCGTTACGGATTCGCGCCGCCGCCGCCGCCGCAAGCTTCGGCTTGGCGTGATAGGCAACGCCGAGACCAGCGGCCTTGATCATCATGACGTCGTTGGCGCCATCGCCAATGGCAACCGCCTGCCTTGGCGATACGCCCGCAGCGCGTGCCAGCTCGACGACCGCCGCCGCCTTGACGTGCGCATCGACGATTGGTTGCACGACGCGACCGGTGAGCACGTCGTCGCACGTTTCAAGCACGTTGGCTTGCGCCGCGTCGAACCCGATGTCGCGCGCGACCGGTTCGGCGAATCGGGTGAAGCCGCCCGAAACCAGCAGCGTGCGCATGCCGCGCGCGCGCAGGGTGCGGACCAGCGTCCTCGCCCCGGGCGAGGCGACGACGCGGGAACGAAGACAGTCGTCGATGGCACTGAGCGGCAGCCCTTCCAGCACAGCGACGCGGCGGCGCAACGCCTCGGCGAAGTCGATCTCGCCGCGCATCGCCGCTTCGGTGACCGCGCTGACTTCGGCCTTGAGCCCGACGTAGTCGGCGAGCTCGTCGATGCATTCGACCGTGATCATCGTCGAATCCATGTCGGCGACGAACAGGCGATGGTCGCGCGCCGCCGGCTGAACGAACACGTCGGCGCGCGGCAGTAGCGCTTCGATCGTGTCGCGAAGCGCGATCCTGTTGCCACCAGCGACCGGGAATTCGACGGCGGTGCCACGCTCGACCGAGGTGATCGGACCCGGTTCCGCGCCGGCGCTGCGTGCGGCGTCGCTTGCCGCCGACACATCGCCCGGCGATAAGCTGCCGGTCGCCACCAGTGTCACGATCCCGATGTCGTCGTCCATCGCACCTCCGCTTGCCGTCATCGCAGGCCCCACCGCCAGCGGCAAGTCGGCATTGGCGCTTGAACTTGCAGAAACCAAGCGTGGCGTCATCATCAATGCCGACGCAAGCCAGTGCTATGCCGACCTCCGCATCCTGACCGCGCGGCCGGACGACGCCGACATGGCCCGCGCGCCGCATCGGCTGTTCGGTTTCCTCGCCGCCGACACCCCGCTCAGCGCCGCCGAGTGGGCCGCGCTTGCCACCGCCGAGATCGATGCGGCGCACCGCGCCGCCATGCTACCCATCGTCGTCGGCGGTACCGGACTGTACATCCGCACGTTGCTCGGCGGCATCGCTGCGGTGCCACCGATCGACCCCGCCGTGCGCGCCGAGGTAAGGACGTTGTCGACGGCGGCACTCGCTGCCGCGCTCGCCGCCGAGGATGCCCAAATGCACCGCCGGCTGGCGCCGACCGACACGCAGCGAATGGCCCGCGCGCTGGAGGTCGTGCGATCGACGGGCCGGTCGCTCGCCTGGTACCAGGAGCAGCAGGCAGGCGGCATCGCCGCGCGTGTGGCACTGCACCCACTCGTCATCGACGTCGACCGCGACGAGCTGTACCGCCGTTGTGATGCGCGTTTCGACACGATGCTGGCGGCGGGCGCGCTCGACGAGGTGGCGCGGCTGCTGGGCCGCGATCTCGCGGCCGGGCTACCCATCATGAAGTCCATCGGCGTACCACCGCTGGCGCGCCATCTTCGTGGCGAAACAACGCTCGACGCCGCCATTGCCGACGCCAAGCGTGACACGCGGCGTTATGCCAAACGTCAGCTGACCTGGTTCAGGAACCAGTCGCCCGACTGGCCACGCGTCCGTTTGTGAAACGTCGATCGAAAATCTCGCGGACCTTCGTCGCCAGCTGCTGCATGGTGAAGGGTTTGCGCAGCAGATCGGCAGGCGGATCGATCTGGCCGTCACCACCGTCGAGACGCGCGTAACCCGTCGTGTAGAGTATGCCGATGTCGGGCACGATCTCGAGCGCCTTGCGCGCCAGCGCGTCGCCCGTCATTCCCGGCATCATCACGTCGGTAAGCAGCAGGCCGATGCCCGGATGCGCGTCCAGGATGGAGAGCGCCTCGGCAGCGCCATCGGCGTGGCGAACACTGTAGCCGAGTTCGCGCAGGTTCTCGACGGTCAGCAGCCGCAACTGGTATTCGTCCTCGACAACGAGGATCGTCTCGCCGGCGGTGCCGCGCGCAATCGGCTGTTCGGACTTGTCGACGCCAACGGCCGACGCAGGAACGGTGGCCGCATGGCCGGGCAGGAACAGGTCGACCCGTGTGCCTTGCCCCGGCGTCGAGGCGATGTCGATGCGGCCGCCCGACTGATGCAGGAAGCCATGCACCTGGCTGAGGCCAAGTCCGGTGCCCTTGCCGACCGGTTTGGTCGTGAAGAACGGTTCGAAAACACGCTCGACAATCTCGGGCGGCATGCCCTCGCCAGTGTCAGCGACGGAGACGACGGCGAATGCTGGCGCATTGTCGCCGGCCTTGGCATCGAGCCGCGAGCCGCACGACGTCGACAGCGTGAGGATACCGCCGCCCGGCATGGCGTCACGCGCGTTGGCAGCAAGGTTGATCACCGCATTCTCAAGCTCCGCTGGGTCGATGTAGACGAGCGGAACATCGTCGGACAGCGCGAGTTCGATGCGGATGCGATCACCGAGCGTGCGGCTGAGCAGGTCGACAACGCTGGTGACCAGTCGGTTCACGTCAACAACTTGCGGACTAAGCGACTGGCGGCGCGAGAAGGCCAGCAGGCGAGAGGTCAGCGTCGCCGCCCGCGTAGCGCCTTCGCGCGCGTTCTCGATCAGCCGCGCCACCTTGGCATCGGCCGGATCCGCACGTCGCTTCAGCAGATCCAGACTGCTGATCACGACAGCCAGCATGTTGTTGAAATCATGCGCAATACCGCCGGTCAGCTGGCCGACGGCCTCCAACCGGTGCGCCTGGCGAAGCCGCGCCTCGATCTTCTCGCGCGATTCAATCTCTTCGCGAAGGGCGATGTTCGCCTGCGTCAGCTCGCGCGTGCGCTCGGCCACCGCTTCCTCGAGCACGCCGCGTTCGACCTCACTCGCCAGTTCGCGCTCAACGGCAAGGCGTGTGCGATAGACCATGTAGGCGAGTGCAACCATCGCCATCATCGCCGCGGCCAGCAGCGCCACCCCCAACATCGCCAGCCGATAGATCGACTGCGCACTTTCGGCATCGCGGCGGATGACTTCCTGACGACGCACGTCAAGCTGTCGTCGCTGCTCCGCGATCACCTCGTCAAGAACACGCCGAATGTCCTCCATCAGCCGCCGGCCATAACCCGAGGCGACGTCACGGCGTGCCTCCTCGGTCCTGCCAGCGCGCATCAACGCCACCGAGTTGGCCATCTCCTCGAGCTTGAGCCGGGTCAGCTGCCGCAGCACGGCCAAGCGTTCCGCCTGACGTTCGTTGTCGCCGTAG
>CAYVVV010000125.1:0-7643 GCA_964455325.1 uncultured Sphingosinicella sp.
ACCTGCCCTTCACACGACGAAAAAAGACTGCGCCCGACGGTTTTTCGTTCGATTGTCGTTGCTGTTGGTATAGCGCCGGCATTAACCAATGCCCACACGCGCGGTTAACCATTGAACGCCCGCGAAGTGCGGCTTGCCGCGTTTGTGAACAGCGATGCGCGTTCGACGCATTGGCCTGAACGCTGCACGACAGCCATTTTGCCCGACGCTCCGTCCGATCGCGCCTCCGTGTGCAAGGTCACCGTTGCGCTAACTATGGGCACGCCGCGTTAATGGTCGTTGAAGGCAAGTGGTAAACGGTGGTCGTCCAGATAGGCAAACTACCAGATCTTGCCCGGAACAACCGGATGCGACGCGCTCAATCCGCCGTCGACCGCGATCGCCTGGCCGTTGATGTAGCTTGCCTCGTCGGACAGCAGGAACAGCGCGAGGCGCGCCGGTTCGATTGGCTGCGCCGCGCGCTTCAGCGGATTCAGCTGACCGATCTTGCCCTCGGTGCCGCGCTCGCGCGCCATGTCGAACATCGGCTTGGTCATGCCCGTCTCGATAACCCCGGGGCAGATCGCGTTGATGCGGACGCCGGTTCCCGAAAGCTGATAGGCGCTCGTCTGCACGAAGTTGATGACGCCAGCCTTCGATGCGCTGTACGGCGATCCGCCAGCGCCCGAACGGATGCCGGCAACCGATGCGGTGGCGAGGATGGCGCCGCTCCCCTGCCCCGTCATGTAGCGTGCGGCCGCCTGAACCAGCAGAAAGACGCCGATCAGATTGACGCGCAGAACCTCGTGCCACTCGCTGACCTCAAGGTCGAGCAGGCGGTTCATGCCACCCGAGATGCCGGCGTTGGCGAACGCAGCGTCAAGCCCGCCGAACCGGTCGACCGCCTGCGCCACGAGGCTGTCGACAAAGCCCTTGTCGGCGGCGTCACCACGCATCGCAACGGCCGCATCGCCGATTTCTTCCGCAACGTCGTGCACGGCCTCGTTCCAGTCCGCGATGACAAGACGCGCGCCTTCGTCGGCGAACAGCTTGGCCGACGCGCGACCGATACCGCTTGCCGCCCCTGTGATTATTGCAGTCTTCCCCGCCAACCGACCCATGCTACGTCTCCCCGGACCAAGCGTGCCGCCGGGAGACCGTAATGATCATCGTCCACCACCTCAACGAGTCGCGTTCGCAGCGCATCCTGTGGCTGCTCGAGGAGCTTGGCATCAGCTATGACATCAAGCACTACAGCCGTGATAGCGAGACGCGCCTGGCACCGCCGGAGCTGATGGCGGTGCATCCGCTCGGCAAGTCGCCGGTCATCACCGACGGTGATCGTACGATCGCCGAATCGGGCGCGATCGTCGACTACATCATCCGCCGCCACGGCGGTGGTCGCCTGGCGCCGACGCCGGGCACGGACGAGCATGAAACCTATCTCGAATGGCTGCACTATGCCGAAGGCTCGGCGATCGTGCCGTTGCTGCTCGACCTCTACGTGCAGCGTCTGGGCGATGCGGGAGCGCCGCTGCACCCGCGCATCGCCAGCCAGATCAAGCTGCATCTCGATTACTACGCGCTGCGGCTCGGCTCGAACGACTACCTTGTCGCGAACAGCTTCGGCGGCGCCGACATCATCAACAGCTTCAATATCGAGTTCGCACGCGTCGCCGGCTGGCTGCACGACTACCCGACGCTCAATGCCTATGTCGAGCGGCTGCACGCGCGGCAGGCATGGGCGAGAGCCCTCGACCGCGGCGGGCCTTACATGATCGGCGCCGCAACCGGCGCTAGGCGGACCTGAACGTCAGTCCATAGTAACTGCCGGCGGCCACCAGCAGCGCACCCGCCATGACTGCCGCCATGGGTACCGGCGTACCGTCGGCGAACAGGCTGGCAAGCGTCATCGCTGCCGCGCCCACGGCAAAGCCGCTGGCACCCATCAGCGCGCTGACCGATCCAGAGCGCAGCGGATCGACGCTGAGCGCACCGGCATTCGAGTTGCCCATGACGAAGCCGAAGCTCGACATGATGCCGAACAGCGCGGCCATGACCGCAGCAAGGCCGCCCAAGCCGCTGTACGCGACAGCAAGCAGCGCCAACCCGAACAGCGCCGCAACGACGCAGGCGACGGCGAGGATCCGGTCCGCCCTGAAGCGGTTGAGCAGGACGCGGTTAAATTGGCTGGCAGCGACAAGACCAAGCGCATTGACCCCGAACAGCCAACCGAACACCGTCGGCGATACGCCGAACTGCTTCATGAGCAGATCGGGCGAGGCTGAAATATAGGTGAACAGGCAGGCACTGTTGCAGGCGCCGGCGAGCATGTAGCCGGCAAGCCTCCGGTTGCCGAGCAGCGTCCGCAGCGACCCGAGCGGATGCTCGCCGCGCGCGGTGGCCGCGGTCGCGCTCGACCGCGTCTCGCGCAGCCCCATCGCAATCCAGACAAGCATGGCAAGGCCGAAACCCGTCAGCACCCAGAAGATCGCCCGCCAGCCCGCGTTGACGAGCACGAAACCGCCGGCAAGCGGCGCCAGAATGGGCGCCAGCCCGAACACGAGCATGATCATCGAGAACACGCGTGCCGATTCCTGATGATCGAACAGGTCGCGCACCACGGCGCGGCTGACGACAAGCGCCGCACAGGCGCCAAGGCCTTGCACGAAGCGCAATGCTATCAGCAGTTGCGTGGTCGTTACCATCGCGCACGCCGCCGATGCAGCGGCATAGACGATGATGCCGGCGATCAGCGGAGGGCGCCGGCCGACGCGGTCCGACAAGGGTCCATAGAACAGCTGTCCGGCGGCGAGACCGACGAGAAAACTCGCCAGCGTCCGCTCGATCGCACCCGGACCGGCTCCGAAATCTGCCGCCATCGTCGGCAATGCCGGCAGGTACATGTCGATCGACAGCGCACCGAACGCGGTCAGCGAGCCCAGCATGGCGACGACGCCGAACGTCGGCTTGACCAGCTTCGGGGCGTGCACGGCGGACTCTCCAACGCTTTTTTGCGGGTTGCGAAGCCGGCCGGGTTCGACCATGCCTCAGAGCGTCAATCAGGGGAGCCGATATGACCGCGATCAACGAAGTTGTCGACCTCGCGAATGAAGGCGACATCGCCGTCATCACCGTCAACTCGCCGCCGGTCAACGCACTGTCCGCGAACGTCCGCGATGGTCTTGCGGCCGCGTTTCAAGCAGCGGTTGCCGATGCGGGCGCAACGGCGATCGTCCTCATCTGCGCCGGCCGCACCTTCATCGCCGGTGCCGACATCGCGGAATTCGGGAAGCCGCCGCGCGGCGCCAGCCTGCACGCGGTGCTCGACATGATCGAAGCTTCAGCCAAGCCGGTGATTGCGGCGATTCACGGCACAGCGCTTGGCGGCGGCCTCGAAACCGCGCTTGCCGCACACTACCGCGTCGCCGTACCGTCGGCGAAGCTCGGCCTGCCCGAGGTCAAGCTCGGCCTTCTGCCCGGTGCCGGCGGCACGCAGCGGTTGCCACGCGTCGTCGGCGCCGAAGCTGCGCTGCATATGGTCACGTCGGGTGACCCGATCGGCGTGAAGCAGGCGCTCGGCGCCGGTCTCGTCGATGAACTGGTCGACGAGGCGGACCTGAAGAGCGGCGCGATCGCCTTCGCACGCAGGATCGTCGCCGAGGGGCGCCCGCTGAAGAAGATCCGCGACCGCACGGTAAGCGCCGAGCCCGGACTGTTCGACCGCTTCCGCGCCGAGAATGCGCGCAGGTTCCGCGGCTTCCAGGCGCCCGAAGCCAACATCCAGTGCATCGAGGCGGCCTGCACGCTGCCGTTCGACAAGGGCATCGAGCGCGAGCGCGAACTGTTCATGGGGCTGATGACCGGCACGCAGTCGGCGGCGCAGCGCCACATCTTCTTCGCCGAGCGGCAGGCGGCGAAGATCAGGGATCTGCCCGAAGGCACCCGCCCGCGCGACGTGAAGACCGTCGGAGTCGTCGGTGCCGGCACGATGGGCGGCGGCATTTCGATGAACTTCCTGTCCGCCGGCATCCCCGTCACCATTGTCGAGACATCGGACGAGGCGTTGCAGCGCGGCGTCGGCATCATGCGGAAAAACTACGAGGCGAGCGCCGCCAAGGGCAACCTTAAGCCCGAGGCGGTCGAGGCCAACATGGCCCGCCTGTCGCCAACGCTCGACCTGGCGGCCATCGCCGACTGCGACCTTGTCATCGAGGCGGTGTTCGAGAACATGGACCTGAAAAAGGAACTGTTCGGCAAGCTCGACGCCATCGCCAAGCCCGGCGCCATCCTCGCCACCAACACCAGCTACCTCAATGTCGACGAGATCGCCGCCGCCACCTCGCGGCCGCAGGACGTTGTCGGCATGCACTTCTTTTCGCCCGCAAACGTCATGAAGCTGCTGGAAGTGGTACGCGGGGCGAAGACGGCGCCCGACGTGCTGGCGACTGCGGTCGGAATCGCCAAGCCGATCGGCAAGATCGCCGTCGTCTCGGGCGTCTGCCACGGCTTCATCGGTAACCGCATGCTTGCCCCGCGGCAGGCGCAGGCGCAGGCGCTGATCCTCGAAGGGGCCATGCCGTGGGATGTCGACCGCGTGCTCTACGACTTCGGCTTCCCCATGGGACCGTTCCAGATGTCCGACCTCGCCGGACTCGATATCGGCTGGTCGGCGGCAACGTCGAAGGGCGAGACGATTCGCGACCGGCTGTGCGAGGCCGGCCGGCGCGGCCAGAAGACGGGCAGTGGCTTCTACGACTATGACGAGAAGCGCAACCGCACGCCGTCGAAGTTCGCCGAGGACATCATCCTCCAGATGTCGAAGGAAAAGGGTATCGAACGGCGTGCGATCGGTGACCGCGAGATCCTCGAACGCTGCATCTACCCGATGATCAACGAGGGCGCGAAGATTCTGGAGGAGGGCATCGCGCAGCGGCCATCGGACATCGACGTGGTCTGGGTCTATGGTTACGGCTGGCCGCGCTACCGCGGCGGCCCGATGTTCTTTGCCGATACCGAAGGTGTCGAGGAAGTGCTCGACGTGCTCGAGAAGTATGAAGCAACGCACGGCGCGGCATTTACGCCCTCGCAGCTGCTGGTGCAGCTGGTCGAGGAAGGCCGCTACTTCGGAGACCTCAATTGAAGGGTCAGTGTCTCTGCGGCGCCGTCAGCTACGAGTGCGCCGATCCGCAATCGATCTTCCTGTGCCATTGCCGCGATTGTCAGCGCGCATCGGGATCGTCGCACATGCCCGTCGCGTTCACGCCCAAGGCGCTGTTTGCGAGCTCGGGCGAGACGCGCGCGCATGCGGTCAAGGGCGAGGCGGGCTCGACCGTCCGCCGTGCCTTCTGCCCGACGTGCGGCTCGCAGTTGTTCGGCTTCGTCGACGAGCTTCCCGACCTCGTCATCGTCAAGATGGGAACAGCGATCGATCCGCCCGACGTACCAATCGGCGCGGTGATCTGGACGGACACTGCGCCGAAATGGGCGACCTACCCGCAGGGCGTGCCGACGTTCCCGCGAAACCCGCCCGCGGTCTGAACGGGCTTTGGTTTATCGCTACGCAAGCTAAACGATTCAGGCAGCGTTAGCGCCATCCGACCGAATCAGCGCCATCGTTCACAGCTTACGGTGGTTGTATGCGTCGCGTATTCCTTCTGATTGCTGCTGCTTCACTGCCGCTGGTTTCAGCGTGCGGCGGCGGAGGCACAGGCCAGGCCCCCGATGACGGGCAGACGCAGCCGATCGCTCCGCCAACACCGACGCCGACGCCGACGCCATCGCCCACTCCGGCACCGACCCCGACACCAACCCCAACACCGCCGGCGCAGGGCGGCCTGCTTGCCGGGGTCGAACCGGCGATCACCTATTCACGACCAGACGCGACCTGCCCAGCCAAGGACGTCGGCAGCAACTTCTCGCTTCCGACCGTCCTTGCAGCCGAACCTGGTCAGTCGGTCGAATCGCAGTGCTTCGAGGTTGCCGGGCTTACCGGACCGGCCGAGATCAGCGTGCTGCGCGGCAGCTACAGCATCAATGGCGTCGCCGTCGCCCAGGGCTCGACGCGCACGCCGATCCGAAACGGCGACCAGATCCGTCTCACCATGTCGGCGTCGACCACGCAGAACGCCGAGCGATGGGAGGACATCTATATCGATCGTGCCGGCGGCCGGACGACGCGACAGTGGATCGTCCAGACGCGCAACAGCTCGCGTGCGCCAAGGACGTGGCAGGTCGGACCCGGCCGCACGCACACCAGCCTCGACGCCGTCGCGCCGTTCCTGGAAGAAGGCGATGTCATCGAGCTCGACAGCGGGGTCTACGGACCGGTGCGGTTCACGCGCGCCGGCTCCGCCGACCGGCCGATCATCATCCGCGGCGTCGGCGCGACGCGGCCGGTCATCCGCGGCACCTCCAGCGATTCCTACCGGACGACGGTGCATTTCAGCGGCGCGCACCACTATCTTCTCGAAAACGTCGAGATCGACGGCGGCGGCGGCGACCGCGCGACCAGCGAGAACCGCGCCTGCGTCCGGACGATGGCCAACGTCGTTGTGCTGCGCAACGTGTACATCCACGACTGCGCACGCAACGGCATCCTTGGCAGCGATCTTTATTCGGGCACGGTCGTGCTGGACCGGGTGGAGATCGCGCGCGCCGGCGCGCCGGCGACGACGACGGAAAACACCGCGCACGCGGTCTACATCGCCACCGACCGCGACCGCCACCCGGGATCGGTGCTGCGCGTCATGAACAGCTACATCCACGACTATGAGGGCGGCGGCATCAAGTCGCGTTCAGAGCGCAACGAGATCTACTTCAACTGGATCGAGACCAAGGCGCAGCGGCCCCGCGCCGCGAACGAAACGCAGGATCCCGTGCTCTATACCGTCGAGATGTACGGCTACGAGGAATATGACAGCGAACCGCGGATCGACAGCGACATCGTCGGCAACGTCCTCGTCCACCGCAACGTCTATGGCCTGCGCCTTGGCGGCGACGGCACCGGCGCATCACGCGGCCGCGTGCGGCTCGTCAACAACAGCGTCGTGGTGACCGACCAGTTCGGCTCGAACACGCCGGTCATCCGCCTTTTCCATGCGCTCGAATCACTCTTCCTGCAGAACAATCTGTTCGTGCGAGCGGGCGTGACGACGCAGGCGCCGCTACGGCTGTTCCGTGACGACCTCGCCGGATCGACATCGCCAGGCTACGGTTGGGTGGCCGGAACGCCGAAGGTCAGCGGCGCCGGCAACTGGCTACCGACCGGCACCGACATCCGCCTTTACAGCGGCAGCCCGACCGGCAGCAGCCCGGCGGCGGCGCTGAATGGCACGCAGTCGGGGACGGCAAATCCCGGCCTCGCCGCGATCGGCGCCATAGACACGCTCGACGTGACGCCGTCGGGTCCGCTGATCGGCGCTGGTGTGCCCCTGACGACCGCGCTGCCCGCCGACTACGCCATCGCAAGCCCGCTTGGCAGTATGCCGTTCCGCGCCTATGCGCGAAGGCCGACGTCGGGATCGCGACTCGACCCCGAACGCATGAGCACGCAAACCTCTCCCAACATCGGCGCGCGGCAATAGCGAAAAAGCTGGTGGGCGGTGACAGGCTCGAACTGCCGACCCTCTCGGTGTAAACGAGATGCTCTACCAACTGAGCTA
>CAYVVV010000126.1:0-7556 GCA_964455325.1 uncultured Sphingosinicella sp.
GACGATGAGCCAATCGAACGGAACGCGCGCGCCGTCGGCAAGCACCACCGCTTTGCCCGCCGCGTCGACCGTCGCGACACGGCCGAGCAGCACGCGCGCATTGGCCTGGTCGCGCAGGATGGCGCGGATCGGCGCAGCGATTTCGGCCGGCGAAAGCCCGGCGGTCGCCACCTGGTACAGCAGCGGCTGGAACAGGTGGTAGTTGCGCTGGTCGATCACCGTCACGGCGACATCGGCGCGGCGCAGCGCGCGCGCCGCGGCAAGGCCGCCGAAGCCGGCGCCGACAATGACGACGTGCGGCGTATCGCTGGCAGGCGTCAGTCGCACCGGCCAGGCTCCAGCATTTCGCGCAGGATGCCGCGCAGCGTCGCCGGCTTCGGCTGCGGCGACGGTCGCGCCCTGAAGATATGGCGGACGACCGCCGGAGCGGTCGTCGCATTGGGCGAGACGTGAACGTGCATGTCAGTGCGCCGTCCAGCCGCCGTCCATCGGCAGCGCCGTGCCGGTGATCTGCGCCGCCGCGTCGCCGGCAAGAAAAACGGCGAGCGCGCCAAGCTGGTCGACGGTGGCGAACTGCTTGGTCGGTTGCGCCGCCAGCAGCACGTCGTTGATCACCGCCTCGCGGCTGATCCCGCGCGCCCTGGCAGTGTCATCGATCTGGTTCTCGACGAGTGGCGTCCACACATAGCCCGGGCAGACCGCGTTGCAGGTCACGCCGAACTTCGCGCCTTCGAGCGCGACCGTCTTGGTCAGCCCGACGATGCCGTGCTTGGCGGCGACATAGGCGCTCTTGAACGGCGATGCGACAAGGCCGTGCGCCGAGGCAATGTTGATGATGCGGCCAAAGCCGTTCGCCTTCATCGACGCGAACGCCGCCTTGATCGTGTGAAACGACGCCGACAGGTTGAGGCCGATGATGGCGTTCCAGCGGTCGTCGGGGAACTCCTCGATCGGGCTGACATGCTGGATGCCGGCGTTATTGACGAGGATGTCGACACGGCCCCACGCCGCCAGCGTTCGTTCGACCAGCCCGCGCGCGCCGGCCGGGTCGAGCAGATTGGCATCGTCGTGCACGACCCGCACCGCGGCCGTATCGGCCAGCTCATCGCGCGTCGCCGCAATCGCTTCGGGCGCACCGAGGCCATTCAGCACGACGTCAGCGCCGGCATTCGCCAGCGCACGCGCGATGCCAAGTCCAATGCCGCTCGTAGATCCGGTAACAATCGCGGTGCGGCCGGCCAGCGGTCGCAGTGTCTCGCCGCGATCGGCGACGCGGTCCATGTGCATCGGTATCTCCAGAATGATCAAATCGTCGAGCAAGCATCGTCGGCGGCGCGCACAATCGGAAATGCCGACTCGTTTTTGGGTCGATAGCGGCTCGTTATGCTTGCCAGTTCGTCCGATCAGTTTTGTGCATCGACTCGATGACCCAATTCGAATGGCCCGGCTTGTTACCGCGAACCTAGGATCGCAAGCGTCCGGGAAAAGACACGGCCAACAGCCGTTCCCCCGGCGGCCGTTTCATTTCCATCGAAACCGAATCAGGAGACAGACATGTTCAACCACAGGACCTTGCTTGCCGCGCTCGGCGTGCTCGCGATCGGCGGCGTCGCCACCCCGGCGATGGCCGGTCAGTGCCCCGCCGGCAAACAGGGCAACAACGCGCTGGCCAACCGCGTGACCGCGCCGAAGGACGTCACCGATACGGTGATCGGCTCGATCGACCTCGCCAACGAGGTCGGGCTGAAGGGTTACGACCTGCGCGTGCGCCGTCTCATCGTGCAGCCGGGCGGCGCAGTGCCGTTCCATAGCCACGACGGCCGTCCGGCGCTGATCATCACCGTCAAGGGCGAGATCACCGAGTATCGTACCGACTGCACCGTCGGCGTCGTTCACAAGGCCGGCGAGATCTCGCGCGAGACGCGTGGCCTGGCCCATTACTGGGTCAACCGCGGCAAGCAGCCGGTCGAACTGCTGTCGGCCGACGTCAACGTACAGAAGTAACGCCATTGACCTGCCGATCGCCTCAGCCCCCTCCCGGCGATCGGTTTCGGCGGCGCTCCGTCACCGCAAGTGCCCGCCCCCGACGGAGCGCCGCCCTGTTCCCTGCAGGGCCCCGACAAGCCGAGATGCACGATGCAACACCAGGCCGAAGCACATGCAATGGCAGCGCCCGAACAGCACGGCGTGCGCAGCTTCGCAATCGGGCTGATCGGCTTCCTGACCCTCGTCGACCTGTTCGCGACGCAGGCGATCCTGCCATCGCTTGCCGTCCACTACGGCGTCAGCGCGTCGCAGATCGGCCTGGCGGCGAACGCAAGCACCGTTGGCATGGCGATATCCGGATTGCTGACCGGCATGGTTGCGGGCGGACTGCCGCGCCGAACCGGCGTTTGGGTCAGCCTCCTGTTGCTCGCCATCCCGACGACGCTGCTCGCGTTCGCGCCTGACCTCGGCACGTTCGCGCTGCTGCGCGGCGTGCAGGGACTGTTCATGGCCAGCGCCTTCACGCTGACGCTTGCGCATTTCGGCGAACGCTGCAGCCGCAGCAACATCGCGACGGCGCTCGCCGCCTACGTCACCGGCGGCGTCGCCAGCAACCTCGTCGGCCGGCTGATCGCTGCCGGCGTCGCCGGCAGCATCGGCGCCGCGGCAAGCTTCTTCGTCTTCGCGGCGCTCAACGTCGCTGGCGCCGCGCTCGCCTATGCGGTGCTGACCTACACGCAACCGATGGCGGCGGGCGGGCCGGACCAGGGTTCCTACGTCGCGGCCTGGCGGCTGCACCTCGCCAACCCCCTGCTGCGCCGGGCCTATGCCTGCGGCTTCCTGATCCTGTTCGGCTTCGTCGGTATCTTCAGCTATGTCGGCTTCGTGCTGGCAAAGCCGCCGCTGTCGCTGTCGATGACGGCGATTGGCTACGTCTTCTTCTGCTTCGCGCCGTCGATGGTGACGACGCCCATGGCCGGCCGGATCACCGTGCGCCTTGGCGCTGACCGCACGCTGCCGTTGTCGCTGCTGCTGGCGCTCGGCGGACTGGGACTGCTGCTCGCCGACACGCTTACGGCGGTCGTCGCCGGGCTGGTGCTCGTCGCCGCCGGCACCTTCTTCGCACAGGCGGTGGCGACGGGCTATGTCGGCCGCGCCGCGACCGCGGAACGGCCCGCGGCGAGCGGCCTCTATCTCGCCGCATACTATCTCGGCGGGCTTGCCGGCGCCGCCAGCACCGGCGTCGTCTTCGACACATCCGGCTGGCCGTCGGCAGTCGCCGTCGATTTCGCCGCCCTCGCCGCCTGCATGCTGATCGGCCGCGGACTGAAGGAAACGCCACAGCCGTCGTGACCCCGCGCGCGGCAGTGGACTGTGGCTATCACTCAATCACGCCCGGCTGCCGGTAGGGCAGGAAGCGGCAGGGCGCGAGCCCTCCCCCGATGCCGGGGTTGTCAATAGCCATAGCGTCAAGACCGCCAGCGAACAGATCGGCGCTGTTCTAGCGTTTGTCCTGTTCGAGCAGAATCGGTAGGGAAACCACGGCGGTACTTTCCCGTCGGGGCGCCGATGCATCCCGACGGGAAACTGCGTGTGACCGCGCGCTGCCAGGGCTGTTGCGCTACTCCTCCCCCATCCGCAGCGCGGCGATGAACGCTTCCTGGGGGATCGAGACGCTGCCGTATTCGCGCATGCGCTTCTTGCCCTCCTTCTGCTTCTCCAGGAGCTTGCGCTTGCGCGTGATGTCGCCGCCATAGCACTTCGCGGTCACGTCCTTGCGCAACGCCGCGATCGTCTCGCGCGCGATGACCTTGCCGCCGATCGCCGCCTGGATCGGGATCTTGAACAGGTGGCGCGGGATCAGATCCTTCAGCCGCTCGCACATGTGCCGGCCCCGCGCCTCCGCCGCCTGCCGGTGCACGATCATGCTGAGCGCATCGACCGCCTCGCCATTGACCAGAATCTGCATCTTCACCAGATCCCCCGCGCGATAGCCGATCTGGTGATAGTCGAAGCTCGCATAGCCGCGGCTGATCGACTTCAGCCGGTCGTAGAAGTCGAACACAACCTCGTTCAAGGGCAGCTCGTACGTCACCTGCGCGCGGCCGCCCACGTAGGTCAGATTCTTCTGGATGCCGCGCCGGTCCTGGCAGAGCTTGAGGATCGCGCCGAGATACGCGTCGGGCACGTAGATGGTCGCCTCGATCCACGGTTCCTCGACAAGCGCGATCCTGACTACGTCGGGATAGTCGGCCGGGTTGTGCAGCTCACGCTGCGAGCCGTCGGTCATGGTCAGCCGGTAGACGACCGACGGTGCCGTGGTGATCAGGTCGAGGTCATACTCGCGCGACAGTCGTTCCTGAATGATCTCAAGATGCAGCAGGCCAAGGAAGCCGCAGCGGAAGCCGAAGCCGAGCGCCGCCGACGTTTCCATCTCGAAGCTGAACGAGGCATCGTTGAGGCGCAGCTTGGCGATCGACTCGCGCAGTTTCTCGAAATCGGCGGCGTCGACAGGGAACAGCCCGCAGAACACCACCGGCTGTACCTGGCGGAAACCGGGCAGCGCTTCGGCCGCCGGCTTCTTCGCATCGGTGATGGTGTCGCCGACGCGGGTGTCGGCCACCTCCTTGATCTGCGCGGTGATGAAGCCGACCTCGCCGGGGCCGAGCTCGGCCAGCTCGACGCGCTTGGGCGTGAAGCAGCCGACGCGGTCGACGAGGTACTGCGTACTGGTCGCCATGAACCTGATCGACTGACCCTTCCTGATCGCACCGTCGACAACGCGGACCAGGACGACGACGCCGAGATAGGGGTCGTACCAGGAATCGACGAGCATCGCCTTGAGCGGCGCGTCGCGGTCGCCGCTGGGCGGCGGAATGCGGTGGACGATCGCCTCGAGCACGTCCTCGATGCCGATGCCGGTCTTGGCGCTGGTCAGCACCGCGTCCGATGCGTCGAGGCCGATGATCTCCTCGATCTCGCGGCGCACCTTGTCGGGCTCCGCGGCGGGCAGGTCGATCTTGTTGATGACGGGGACGATCTCGTGGTTGTGCTCGATCGACGCATAGACGTTGGCGAGCGTCTGCGCCTCCACCCCCTGCGCGGCATCGACGACCAGGATCGCGCCCTCGCACGCGGCGAGCGCACGGCTGACCTCATAGGCGAAGTCGACGTGGCCCGGCGTGTCCATCAGGTTGAGCTGGTAGCGTTCGCCGTTCCTGGCGGTATAGTCGAGGCGGACGGTCTGCGCCTTGATGGTGATGCCGCGCTCGCGCTCGATATCCATGCTGTCGAGCACCTGTTCCTGCATCTCGCGTGCAGTCAGCCCGCCCGTCGCCTGGATGAGCCGGTCGGCCAGCGTGGACTTGCCATGGTCGATATGGGCGATGATCGAGAAGTTGCGGATGTGCGCCAGGTCGGTCATGGCCGCAGCCCTTAGGCGGCGGCGATCGCCACCGCAAGCGCCGCCATCGCGGCGGTGAGCGGGTTCGAACTGCCCGCGGCGGCGCGCTCCCTCATCCGCGCGCTGCCGTTCCGCCCCCCCCCGCGCGACGACACCGATCAGTGTCGCCACAGTTTACACACGGCGACTGCGGCTTGCGGCCGATTTTCCGCGATCCGGTTCAAATCCTTTGAATATATGGCCTTTCCGCGATGATATGATCGGTTGGCACGAGTTATGCTTTGCCTTCCATGGCCCCGCATTGGCCTGTTGTGTATCGCAAAATCGCGGGACAACAGCTGAGGGGATTTATAATGCGTTCACTATCCTTGCTTTCGGCGGCGGCGGCAATCGCGCTGACCACCGCCGCACATGCGGCAGTTCTCACCAACGGTGACGTCAGCATGGGTGTCGCTGCCAACGGCGGTCTCGGCGACTCGGGTGTCGGCTTCAGCCTCGCCGGCAGCGGTGATGCGATCATTCGCGGCTGCCTGTGCGAAGGCTGGGGCGTTGCGGCCAACGGCGACGGCGACCACTATGTCTACGGCCTTGGGGCGGTCGGGTTCTCGTCGGCGGCGCTGAGCGATGTCACGGGGTCGAGCGCGAAGTCGACGGTCGTCACGACGAACGGCCTGACGGTCACGCACACCTACTCGCCGGTCGGCACCGGCACGCTGTTCCGGATCGACATCAAGATCGAGAACACCGGCACCGGCACTGCCACTGACGTCCGCTATGCCCGCACGCTCGACTGGGACGTCGCCCCGGGCTTCTTCAGCAACAACTACACGACGATCCTGGTTCCAGGCGTCGCGCCCGAAGGCCAGATCCTGCACACGTCGTCGAACCCGTTCGCGGTGCCGAACCCGATGGTGACGCGGACACAGGAAGCGAACACCAACATCAGCAATTCGATCGGCGACAAGGGGAGCTACTTCATCTTCTCGTTCGGCGATCTTGAAGTCGGTAAATCGACGACGTTCACGACCTACATCGGCGCGGCGTTCTCGGTTCGCGCGCTGCTCGCGGCCTTTGCCGGTGTCGACGTCGAGGCTTACTCGTACACGACCGACCAGAACATCGAGACTGCCTATGGTTACGGCTTCGCCGGCCTTGGCCTGCCACCGATCGGCGAGGTTCCGGAGCCGGCCGCGCTTGGCCTGTTCGGTCTCGGCCTGCTCGGCGTTGCCGCCGCACGCCGCCGCCGCAAGGCCTGATAACGCAGGATCGTCACGTATTGGGGCCGCCCTTTGGGGCGGCCCTTTTCATCTGCGCCGATCGAGCCAATCGCCAAGGATTGCATTGACCGCCTCGGGCGCGTCCTGCTGCACCCAGTGCGAGATGCCGGGCAGGCGGTGCACTTCCAGATCGCGGACGAAGGCATCGGTGCCGTCGAGCGTGCGGACGTCGAGCGCGATGTCGGCGTCGCCCCAGATCATCAGCGTCGGCGTCTCGATCACCGAAGTCGGGACGATGCGGTCGCCGGCGCGGAATGCCGCGCGGTAATAGTTGAGCATCGCCGTCAGCGCCCCAGGCCGCAGCGCCGCGCGCGCATAGATGTCGAGCATGTCGGACGGAAACCGCTGCTTGTTCGCCGCGCTGGCGACGAAGGCGCGCCGGATAGGAGCACCGCCGCCGCGCGCCAGCGCCCATTCGGGAATGCGCGGCAGCTGGAAGAAGAAGGCGTACCAGCTTTTGCGCAGCTGGTGCCAGTGTCGCAGTTCGCGGCGCATGCAGGCAGGGTGCGGCACGTTCATGACGACCAGCCGCGACAATGGACGCACGCGCCGCGCGGCGAACACCCAGGCAACGACCGCGCCCCAGTCGTGCGCCACCAGCATGACCTCGCGCGCGCCCGACGCGTCGACAAGCGCCGCGACATCCTCAACCAGCCGGTCGATGTCGTAGGCGGCGACACCGGTCGGCCGCGACGAGGCGCCGTAGCCGCGCATGTTGGGCGCCCAGACGCGCCAGCCCCTGCCGGCGAGGAGCGGGATCTGGTGCCGCCAGCTGACATTGAGTTCGGGAAAGCCGTGCAGGCAGAGCGCCAGCCGGTCGCCCTGTCCCGCCTCGACGAGCTCGAAGTCGATGCCATTGGCGCGCTCCAGGCGAACGGTTGCGCCCGACC
>CAYVVV010000127.1:0-7555 GCA_964455325.1 uncultured Sphingosinicella sp.
GGATGGCCAGAGGCTTCACGCGCCGTACACTAGCTGCCCCGCCCGCGCCACCGCAAGCGACGCCGGCGGCTAGTAGCGGTACTGGTCCGATTTGTACGGGCCGGCGACATCGACGCCGAGGTAGTTCGCCTGTTCGGCGGTCAGGCGGGTCAGTTCGACGCCGAGCTTGTCGAGGTGGAGCGCCGCGACCTTCTCGTCGAGGTGCTTCGGCAGCACATAGACCTCGTTCGCATATTCATGCCCGCGCTGCCACAGCTCGATCTGCGCCAGCACCTGGTTCGAGAAGCTCGCCGACATGACGAAGCTGGGGTGGCCTGTGGCATTGCCAAGGTTGAGCAGCCGTCCCTGCGACAGCAGCAGGATGCGCTTGCCGTCGGGAAATTCGATCATGTCGACCTGCGGCTTGACCTCGGTCCACTTGTAGTTGCGGAGCGCGCCGACCTCGATCTCGTTGTCGAAATGGCCGATGTTGCCGACGATCGCCATGTCCTTCATCGCGCGCATGTGCTCGATGGTGATGACATCCCTGTTGCCGGTGGCGGTGACGAAGATGTCGGCGACCGGAGCCGCCTTTTCCATCGTCGTCACGGCAAAACCGTCCATCGCCGCCTGCAGCGCGCAGATCGGATCGATCTCGGTGACGATGACGCGCGCGCCCGCGCCGCGCAGCGACGCCGCCGAACCCTTGCCTACGTCGCCGTAGCCGGCGACGACCGCGACCTTGCCCGCCATCATCACGTCGGTGCCGCGGCGGATGCCGTCGACAAGACTTTCCTTGCAGCCGTACTTGTTGTCGAACTTCGACTTGGTGACGCTGTCGTTGACGTTGATCGCCGGGAACGGCAGCTTGCCCGCCTTCTGCAGCTCATAGAGGCGGTGGACACCCGTCGTCGTTTCCTCGGACACACCGCGGATGCCGGCTTGCAGCCGGGTGAAGAAGCCCGGCGTCCTCGCCGCACGCGCCTTCACCACGCGCTGGAATTCCTCCTCCTCCTCGTTGGTCGGCGCCGGCAGCGCCTCCCCCGCCTCCAGCCGCGCGCCCCACAGCACGTACATGGTGGCATCGCCGCCGTCGTCGAGGATCATGTTGCAGGGCCGGTCCTCGGGCCACTGGAAGATGGCGTCGATGTAGTCCCAGTATTCGGCAAGTGTTTCGCCCTTTACCGCGAACACCGGAATGCCGCGCGCGGCGATGGCGGCGGCCGCGTGATCCTGCGTCGAAAAAATGTTGCACGACGCCCAGCGGACTTCGGCGCCGAGCTCGGCGAGCGTCTCGATGAGTGCCGCCGTCTGGATCGTCATGTGCAGCGAACCCGCGATGCGCGCACCGGCAAGCGGCTTCGACGCGCCATATTCGGCACGCAGCGCCATCAGGCCGGGCATTTCGGTCTCGGCGATGGCAAGTTCGCGGCGGCCCCAATCGGCGAGCCCGATGTCCCTGATGATGTAATCCTGCTGCGCCACTCTGGCCTCCCGATGCCGCTCGTTGGTCGTGATAAAGCGCGTGCGCTCCTAGGCGAGCGGAGATCGCCAGGCAAGCATAAAGATTCCTTTATATGCCAAGGATCGCCCTTCGCGTGCGACGAGCTGAACAGTTGTCGGAAAATCTTACATAGTCAAGATATTACGAGAACGAAACATAATTGTACAATAAATACGATATGTTGAGCAAATGGCAATCTACAGCTAGCAGTCATGGCACATAATATTGTTACGACGGCGTTTTATTATTACGTCGAATGACTTTACAAAAAGCGTATATATTTCAATATATTACGACATCGTAATTATATTTTATATAGTAAAAACATAGTGTTATTATCCTGCACGAACTGTGGCATCTGACTTGCTTGATGATTGCAGCCATCAAGCAGGAGATGATAACAATGTCGCGAATTGCTCAAGCTGCCCTTCCATTGGCGCTGATCACCTCGTCCGCGTTCGCAGCCCCCGCGGCCGCGGGCGTGATCGAATGGGGCTACACGGTCACGTCCGTGTTCACCGCCGCAAGTCCGACCGGCCCCGGTGCCGGGTTCAGCTTCTCGCCGTCGGAAATCTCGTGGGGCAATCCGGCAGGTTCAACTGCGATCGGCGGTGGCCGCAGCGCCCTCACGATCAGCGACTCGCCGTCGGTCGGCAGCATCTTCACCAACGGTGCACCGGGCCTGGCGAACAGCTATTCGCACACCAATAACGTCGTCGGGCTCGCGTTCCCGCTGCTGCAGACGGCATCGCTCGACATCACCGTCGCGCTGAGCGCGCTCGACCCCGCGGGAGGCGATGTCGATCCCTTCACGCTGTCGTTCGACATCAACTTCATCGAAACGGACAACGATCCCGATGGCGGCATCTGCGCCGACGGTTCGGCGGTTGGCGAGTTCGGACCGGGTTGCGTCGACATTTTCGTCATCGCGCTTGGCGATCTCAGCTACGAGTTCGAGTTCGATGGCGAGAGTTACATCTTCTCGCTGTTCGAGCCTGGCGGCGAGTTCGGCGCGCTGTCCGACGCCGCGTGCGCCGCCGCCGGCGCCGGTCCCGGCTGCATCGGCTTCCTGACCGCCGAGGAAGTGGTCAATACGGCCACCTTCGCGTTTATCATCGAGCAGATTCCCGAGCCAGAGGTTCTCAGCCTGTTCGGTCTCGGCCTTGTCGGGCTGGGACTTGCGCGTCGCCGCCGGGACTGACGCCGGCAGCGCACCGCCTTGCGGGCCGGCACCGGCGTGCCGGCCCTTTTTTCCTGCCATCGACGGCAGCCTCTCTTGAATTGCCCAGTGGCCGCGCCAACGATCGCTATCTAGAAAAGGTCCGTAGGCAACGATCGGGGCGCGCCATGACCCGCTACACGACGCCGGCGCTTGCGCTCGACATGACCCGCGACGAACGCGCGCGACAGCGTTTCGTCAGCGGCCTGCGTTCGCACGTGCTCAACCGCATGGCTGCCGACCTGAAAGCGCATTATTGCGAACGCGTCGCGCCCCGACTGGTGCCACCGGCAACCGACGGCGAAGCAGTGCACCGCGCGCTGAAGCCCGACCTTCGCTTCCGCTACTATTCGGCGTTGCGCGTCGCGGCGCAGGAGATGGTATGGGAAAGCGTGCGCGAGCCGGTCGAGCGCAACCGCGCTGCGCTGCGCGCGCGCGCGGAATCGCTTGACGGCCGCGCCGGCGGCACGCTGACACTCGATCCGTCGCTGCCGATTCCGCACTATGTCGAGGCGGTCGACGTCCACCTGATGCCCGGCAACTATCACCGCGGCGGTGACCTTGCCGCCGGCGCGCTTTATGAGAACGGGCTAAGCGTCTTCTCGTTCGGGCTGATGGGCGAAACGCTCGACGACATCGGCCGGTCGATCACGCTGTGGCTGCAGACGGCGCACCCTGACTTTCAGCCGGCGGCGGTGCTCGACCTTGGCTGCACCGTCGGCCACCAGACGCTGCCGTGGAAATACGCCTATCCCGATGCCGAGGTGACTGGCATCGACGTCGCCGCGCCGTGCCTTCGATATGCGCACGCACGCGCCGAGGCGCTGGGTGTACAGGTGCATTTCACCCAAGCCAATGCCGAGGCGCTGCCCTACGCCGACGCCAGCTTCGATCTGGTCTTCTCGTCGATGTTGCTGCACGAATTGCCGCTGAAGGCGATCGGCAGCGTGTTCGCCGAGGCGCGCCGCGTGCTGCGGCCAGGCGGACTGATGCTGCACTACGAGCTTCCGCCGAACAGCGCGCTGGCGCCATTCGATGCCTTCTACCTCGACTGGGACAGCCATTATAATCAGGAGCCGTGGTACAAGAGCTTCCGTGACCAGGATCCGCGCGTACTGTGCGCGACTGCCGGATTTCCAGCACCGGGCTACTTCGCTGCCGTCGCGCCGTCGATCGGCTGGTACGGTGCCGACGCGGTGATCGACGCGGTCCGCAACACGCGCGATGTCGCCAGCGACAGCACCGGCCGCCTCGCCGACGGCGTGCAGTGGTTCCTGTTTGGCAACTGGGCATGAACGACGACGCACTGCCACGTCATTTCAAGGGCAAGCGGCCAGGCTTTTTCGATGATCCGGCAATCGATGCGCTGCTGAAGATTGTCGTCGAACTGATGCAGGAACATTGGGCGACGCGCGAGCGGTTGCTGACCCTCGAAGCCTATCTTGCCGCCCACGGCGCCATCGACGGAAACGCGCTAGCGGCGTTCACGCCGCCTGCCGATCTCGACGCCGAACGCGATGACTACATCCGCCGCATCCTCGCCATCCTCGACCGCGCCGGCACCTGAAGAGAGTCCCGCCGACGCACCCAAGGGGAGACAAGGCGCGTCGACGGGGAGTGAAGGACTGGGAGAACCGAACGCAACACACGACCGGGCTTACGAGCAGGTGCGGCCTACGCCTTTGGGCTTGCCGACCAGCTGATCTGCGATCGCCTCGACCTCGGCGCGGCTGGCGCTGGCGAGCTGGCGCGCGAGTTCCGCGGTTTGCCTGCAGAAGTCCGGGTCGACGGTGGCCGCCGAGCGACCATTGGCCAACGCGGTGGTGAAGCGGTCATAGTCGCGTACGCTGCCGGCGCGTTTGAAATGCGCCTTCAGCACGTCATTGTGCGCCGATATCGTCACCCGGTGAGTCTTGACGAAGCTGTTGTAGTGGCCGAGCACGTCGTGCCCGCTGCTACGGCACTGCAGTGCGCCGACCATCAGCAAGGTCTGCAGGTCGCGTACCCTTGCCGCCTTGACCGCGTCGCCCGCCCAGCATTGCGCCGCCGACGGCGTCGCCAGCGCGACCGACAGCACGGCTGCCGCACCGCCGGCGAAGATCCGGAATGGTTTCATTGTGCCGACCCCCTAGCCATGAATGCGGGAGGCGGCCCTGCCCCCCGACAGGCCAAAGGTGCGACTCGCATGTAAACGCAGGTCTAAATGGAACGGTCAGCGAACGATTAAGCATGGCCGGCGCTTGGGCTGAGCAGGCCGACATCAATACCAGCGCTGGCGAACGCCGTGTTCCAGCGTGCCTCGACCGGCGTCTTGAACATGATGTCGGTCGATCCGGCGGTCGCGAACCAGCCGTGCTGCGTCAGCTCCTCGTCGAGCTGCCCGGGTCCCCAGCCGGCATAGCCGAGCGCGATCAGCCATCGCTCAGGCCCCTTGCCCGCGGCGATGTCGCGCAGGATGTCGAGCGTCGCGGTCAACGACCAGCGACCGCCGACACCAAGTGTCGACTGACCCTCGTAATCGGTGCTGTGCAGCACGAACCCGCGCCCCGGTTCGACCGGTCCGCCGGCAAAGACGGGCGCCGCCGGCGCGACCCCGGGATCGACGTCGAGCTGTTCGAGCAGTCCGCGCGTATCGATGTCGCGTCGCACGCTGTTGACGACGAGGCCGAGCGCCGAATCGGCATCGTGCACGCACATCGCGACGACCGCGCGCGCGAAGCGCGGATCGCCCATTCCGGGCATCGCCAGCAGGAACTGGCCCGACAGAAAGGGCGGGTCTTGGCGCATCGCGCCGAAACTATAGGCAATATCGGCGTAACCGCCAACGGACGCTCGACGATACGCCTGGCGCGAGCTACGAAGCAGCCGACAACCCCACAGGCAAAGGAACGATACTGATGACAATTGCAGTAGGCGACAAGATACCGAGCGCAACGCTGATGACGATGACGGCGACGGGGCCGGCGCCGGTCCATACCGACGAGTTTTTCGCCGGCCGGACCGTCGCCCTGTTTTCGGTGCCCGGCGCGTTCACGCCGACCTGCTCGGCCAAGCACCTGCCGGGCTTCATCGAGCACGCCGACGCGCTGAAGGCAAAGGGCATCGACGAGATCGCCTGCGTCGCGGTCAATGACGCCTTCGTCATGGGTGCATGGGGCAACGCCGCCGGCGCCGACGGCAAGGTGACGATGCTGGCCGACGGCAACGGCGATTTCGCCGAGGCGCTGGGCCTGACGATGGACGCGTCGAAATTCGGCATGGGCAGGCGCGGCCAGCGCTTCTCGGTGCTGGTCAAGGACGGCGTCGTCACCCAGATCAACATCGAGGAGCCCGGCGCGTTCCGCGTGTCGAGCGCCGAACACCTGCTCGGTCAGCTCGCTTGATGCCGCAGGCGCGGGCGAGCGCCATCGTCGATGAACTCGACCGCCTCTACGAGGCGGCGTGCGAACGTCTGCAGCGTGCGTTGCAGGCCTATATCAACGATGGCGTCCGGCCCGACGAGACGGCGCGCGCGGAGGGCGCCTTCGCCTATCCCGAACTGCGGCTCGAATATGGCGGCGAGCCGGCCGCACGGCGCACCGGCCGCGCCTATGGACGCCTGGCAGCAGCAGGCCGCTATGCGACGAGCGTGACGCGGCCGTCGCTTTTCCGTGACTATCTTGTCGAACAGATCAGCATCCTGATCCGCGATTACGGCGTCGACGTCTCGGCGGTGCCGGGGCAACAGGAGATCCCCTTTCCCTATGTGCTCGATGGCAGCGTCGACCTGGCCGACGTCGCCGCGGAGGAGCTGGCGCGCTGGTTTCCGACGACCGAGCTGGCGCACATCGGCGACGAGATTGCCGACGGCCTGTGGAGTCCGAGTGCCGGCGCGCCGCGACCGCTGGCGCTGTTCGACGCGCTGCGGACCGATTTCAGCCTGGCGCGGCTGCGGCACTACACCGGCACGCCGCCCGAGCATGTGCAGCGCTACATCCTGTTCACCAACTATCACCGTTACGTCGACGAGTTCGTGCGCTGGGCATGCGGACAGCTGGGACCGGACTCGCGCTATTCGGCGCTTTCGGGCGCGGGCGGCATCGTCATGACTGCCGCCGATGTCGACCCGGAACGGATGGCATCGGACGCCGCGTGGCGGCGGCACCAGATGCCCGCCTACCACCTCATCGCCGACGACGGCAGCGGCATCAGCCTCGTCAACATCGGCGTCGGTCCTTCGAATGCCAAGACGATCACCGACCATCTTGCCGTGCTGCGCCCGGAAGCCTGGCTGATGATCGGTCATTGCGGCGGCCTCCGGCCGACGCAGACGATCGGCGACTATGTCCTTGCCCACGCCTATCTGCGCGACGACAACGTGCTCGACGACGTGCTGCCGCCCGAGATTCCGATTCCGGCAATCGCCGAGGTGCAGCAGGCGATGCAGCAGGCCGCGCTCGACGTCACCGGTGAGGAACCCGATGCACTGAAGCGGCGCCTGCGCACAGGCACCGTCGTCACCACCGACGACCGCAACTGGGAGCTTCGCTATTCATTGTCGGCGCTGCGCTTCTCGCAGTCGCGCGCGGTCGCGATCGACATGGAGTCGGCGACGATCGCAGCGCAAGGCTATCGCTTTCGCGTGCCCTATGGAACGCTGCTGTGCGTCTCAGACAAGCCGCTGCATGGCGAGCTCAAGCTGCCGGGGCAGGCGAACCGTTTCTACGAGCGCGCGATCAACGAGCACATCCGCATCGGCATCGCCGCCTGCGACCAGCTGCGCGCGTGGGGGCCGCGGCTGCACAGCCGCAAGCTGCGCGCGTTCGACGAACCGGCGTTCAGGTAAGACACCATCGCGAGCTCAGCCACTCGAT
>CAYVVV010000128.1:0-6846 GCA_964455325.1 uncultured Sphingosinicella sp.
GAAGTGCAGGCGACCGGCCGGGGCGAAGCCGGCGGTGCCGAGCCGCGTCATCTGGGCGGGCGCCCAGTGGTGGTAGGCGCCACGCGCGAAGGGGTCCGACTGCCAGCTGACAAAGCCGTCGGGACTCCACTCCAGTTGCCCGCGCGCGGCAGGCCGCGCTGCTTCCAGCGCGGCGATGAGTTCGGCGGCCGCGGCGCCGGCGGGCCGCGCATCGGCCCACGCCGCATTGTCGCCGTTCAGCCAGAAGACGAGGTTGTGCACGCCGTCATGGCTGCCGCCATAGTCGATCACACGACCCATGCGGCCGTCGCTCCAGACGTATTTGGGCAGCCCGTCGGCGCGCCAGAACGGTGTTCGCGCGACGACGTGCACCTGCGTCACCGGCGTGTAGGGCATGGTGGTGATGGCCTCCGCCTGCGTCGGTGCCAGCGGCGCATCGAGCGCGATGTTGCGCAGCACGCTGAACGGCAGCGTCACCACCGCATGGCGCGCGGCGAGGCTGCTGCCGTCGGCAAACGTCACCGTCGCGCTGCTGCCGTCGGCGGCGATCGCTGTCACCGGCTTGCCGGTACGGACATCGGGCAGCTGTGCCGCCATGCGCTCGGCGAGTCGCTGTGTGCCGCCCCGTACCACCTTGGTCGGACCGGCGCCGGCGGCGAAGATCGCGGCGGCGCGCAGCATGTGCAGCAGCGACATGGCGTTGAGCGTGCCGCCGTTGAAATTGCAACCAGCAAGCCGCAGCGCCTCGCCGCTCATGCCCGCCGCGCGCATCGACTCGCCCAGCGAGACGTCGCGGCTCGCAGCGGCGGGCTCCGCCCAGGCGGCCTCGTCGGCGAGCGGCGGCTGCGAGCGCAGGAATGTCTGCACCAGCGCCGACGGCAACGTAGCCCTTTCAATCGACGCCAGCCGGTTGGCGGGCGAGGCAGGCCAGTCGGCCGCCGCCATCAGCGAGCCGCCGACGTGATAGGCGAATCCCGGCGCGCCCTGCGGCGGTGCGGGGTCGTCGAGCACCGTTTCGGACCAGTTGGCGGCGGTCATCACGCGGCCATAGAGCGCGCCGATCTGCAGGCCGCCCGCTTCCGGACGGCCGGGGATCGCGTCGAGCGTCTTCAGCCGGCCACCGACACGCCGCTGCGCTTCGACGACGACCGGCCGCAGGCCGGCGTCGGCAAGCAGCATGGCACAGTACAGCCCCGACAGACCGGCGCCGACGATGACGACGTCGGCCTCGGTGCGACCCCAGGCGCGGCGTGGCGCGATGCCTGCGACAAACGCCGCCGATGCGCCGGCGACAAAGCCGCGCCGGCCGATCATGCGGTGCCGTCGAGCGTGCAGCTCGCCTGCATCCAGCGGAGGTTGATGCCGATGCGCTTCGCTTGCGGATCGGCCCAGCTGTAGGACACCGCGCGCTCGGGGTCGCGCTTGTCAAAGACATAGAGCACGAGGCTCGGCCGGTTCGGCCCCGATGGCCAGACGACGTTGCGCAGCTTGATCGTCGCCTCGACGGGGGTGGCGTCGTCGCTGACGACGCGGGCCTTGCCGCCCTGGTCGTGCAGCTTGACACCGGGCTTGAAGAACCAGGCATCGGCGCCGCCCGGCCGCTTCGTCGACACCCAGCAGGTGAATGGCCGCGCACGGCGCAACTCGATCGCTTCGCCGTCGGGCGTCGTCAGCCTGACCACGCGCACGTCGCCGACGATCGCCAGCGGCGCGGGCAGCGGCGTTGCGACCGCTTCGCCGAAGGCATCGATCCGGCGCATCCTGCCCGCCGCGTCGACGGCAATCGCCAGCCATTCGGGCTTGGGCTTGCCGGCCTCGCCGGCAAAATAGACCTGCTCCTCGTTGGTGTAGACGGCTTCGCCGGCGGGCGCCGCCGCGCCGGCGAGCAGCACCAGCGCGGCGGCGGCGATCATTTCTTTTCCGCCCTGGCGTCGGCCCACTTCTTGAACACCGTCCAGCTGGTCTCGTTTGGCCGCGCATCGTCAAGCGGCGGCGGTGCCGTATAGATGGGATAGTTACGCCGGATCTCGTCCTTCAGCACCGCCGGATAGTCTTCGAAGCTGTCGACCATGCGGCCCATGGCGTTGACCACCATCAGACCGTCACGGCTGCGCATCTTCATCCACGGCAGCCATTCGGCAACGCGCACCCACGCAACCGCCGGGTCGGCCTTTTTCGTCTTCTTGCTGAGCAGCTTGCCGGCCGGCACCACGAAGTCGAAAATCTCCATGGCGTGATAGTTGTTGCCGACATAATCCTGATAGTCGCCGGCCAGCGGGTTCTTGTAGAACAGCGGCACTTCGACCGAATCGAGGAAATAGTCGCCGCTGCGCACGGCGTCATAGGTAAACGGCTTGCCGTCCTCGCCGTACGCGAACGTCGGGCGTCGCATGTTGACCGGGTCGTTGGCGACATGCAGCACCTCGACCGTCTCGCCGGTCCACGGATTCGCCCACGTGCGCAGCACCTCATTGGTCTTGGGGTCGAGGTAGAGCATGATTTCGCGGCTGACCATCTTGTATCCCTTGCCGCGCTTTTCGTCGGTGACCGTCGTGCATTGACGGACGTTCATGCCCTCGACGTTGAACAGGTGGCGGTCGGCTTCGCCCGGCCGCCGCGAATACATCCGGCCCGACCAGTGATAGAAGGTCGGTTCACCGTCGACGAGCGAGCATTGCGTCTTGCGCGCCGCCGCCAGTGCGTCCTCGGGCTTTGTCAGATCGAGCGTCTGCGCGCTGGCCGCGCCCGCTGCGATTGCGGCGCAACCCGCCAGAAGCATCATTCGCATCGATTTACCTCCCGTTTTATACCCTGCCCGCGACGAGCGTGTCGCAAGTGGGTTGACTTTATATTTGTCCGGACAAATGTGAAGCGGAGATTCGATCGAAGGGGACAAATATGCGCGACGGCGTCATCAAGGTCGGCCCGCAGCGATACCGCGAGACGTTCGGCCGCTTCTACGAGGATTTCGAGATCGGCGACATTTACGAGCATCGGCCGGGACGCACCATCAGCGAGGCCGACAACACCTGGTTCACGCTGCTCACCATGAACACGCACCCGGCGCACTTCGACCACGAATATGCGAAGAAGACCGAGTTCGGGAGGCCGCTGGTGGCGAGCCCGCTTACCGTCGCCATCCTCGTCGGCATGAGCGTGTCCGACGTCAGCCAGAAGGCGGTCGCCAACCTTGGCTGGCAGGAGATCAAGCTGCCGGCGCCGGTGTTCCACGGCGACACGCTCTATGGCGAGAGCGAGGTGGTCGAGAAGCGTGAGTCATCGTCGCGGCCGCAACAGGGTATCGTCACCGTCCGTTCGATCGCGCGCAACCAGCACGGCACCGTCGTCTGTCAGTTCCTGCGCACGATGCTGATCTGGAAGCGCGGCTTCGGCCCGACCGACGATTGAGGGCAGAACAGATGGCCACCGCTCCGATTCATACCCCGATCAGCGCCGACGATGAGGCGCAGCTGCTCGATTCGATCGACAAGTGGATCGAGCGCGAGGTGCGACCGCGCGTCATGGAATATGACCACGCCGACAAGTATCCGCACGAGCTTGTCGCGCAGATGATCGAAATGGGGCTGTTCGGTGCCACCATCGGTCAACAGTACGGCGGCCTCGGCCTGCCGGCGACGACCTACGCGAAGATCGTGGCGCGCATTTCGTCGTACTGGATGGCGCTGACCGGCATCTTCAACAGCCACCTCATCATGGCGATGGCGGTCGAGAAGTTCGGCACGCCCGAGCAGAAGGCGAAGTGGCTGCCGAAGTTCGCCAGCGGCGAGATCCGCGGCGGCCTCGCCCTGACCGAGCCTGACGCCGGCACCGACCTGCAGGCAATCCGCACCACCGCCGTCCGCGACGGCGACGCCTATGTCATCAACGGCACCAAGACGTGGATCTCGAACGGCATCGAGGGCCAGTGCTTTGCCATGCTGGTCAAGACCGACCCGAAGGCGGAGCCGCGCTACAGGGGCATGAGCCTGTTCATCGCGCCCAAGCAGGACGGCTTCAGCGTCGGCAAGAAGTTCGACAAGCTTGGCTACAAGTCGATCGATTCGGCTGAACTGGTGCTCGAAAACTACCGGCTGCCCGCCGACCATCTCATCGGCGGCATCGAGGGGCAGGGCTTCCTGCAGGCAACCGGTGGCCTCGAGCTTGGCCGCATCAACGTCGCCGCGCGCGGCGTCGGCCTTGCCGAAGGCGCGCTGCGACTGGCGACCGAATACGCGCAGATCAGGAAAACCATGGGCAAGCCCATCTGCGAGCATCAGGCGATCCAGCTCAAGCTCGGCGAGATGGTGACGCGCGCCCGCGCTGCGCGACTGCTGACGATGGACGCAGCGGAAGCCTATGACCGCGGCGAGCGCTGTGACATGGAGGCGGGGATGGCGAAATACTTCGCGTCCGAAGCCGCGGTGTCGAACGCCGAGGAGGGGCTCAGGATACACGGCGGCTATGGCTATTCCAAGGAGTACGAGATCGAGCGCTATTACCGCGACGCGATCCTGATGTGCATCGGCGAGGGGACCAACGAGATGCAGCGCATCATCATCTCGCGCCAATGGGTGAAGCGGAATCCGGTGTGAGGTTCGGTGCGTCCCTCGACTTCGACCTTTGGTCGAAGTTCATCCTGAGCGCCCGCCCTGCGGGCAGTCGAAGGGCTCGTGACGAGCGAGGTTATTCCACTGGTACGCTCATCCCGAGCGAAGTCGAGGGACGCACCTGATGCGCCTTCCCCTCAGCGGTTTCCGTGTCCTCTCTGCCGAGCAGTACGGCGCCGGACCCTACGGCACCATGCTGCTCGCCCAGCTTGGCGCCGAGGTCATCAAGATCGAGCCGCCGCAGGGCGGCGACACGGCGCGCCAGGTTGGCCCGCACTATCTGCGCGCGGGCGAGAGCGTCTATTTCCAGAGCTTCAACCTCAACAAGCGTTCGCTCACGCTCGACATCCGCACGCCGGAAGGTCGCGGCATCCTGCACGCACTCGTCCGCAGCGCGCACGTCGTGGCGAACAACCAGCGCGGCGACCTTCCGGTGAAGCTTGGCCTTACCTATGACGCGCTCAAGGGCGTCAATCCGGCCATCGTCTGCGCGCACCTCAGCGCCTATGGCCGCGACAACGAACGCGCTGCCTGGCCCGGCTACGACTATCTGATGCAGGCGGAAGCGGGGTTCATGAGCCTTACCGGCGAGCCCGACGGCCCCCCGGCGCGCTTCGGCCTGTCGATGGTCGACTTCATGACCGGAACGATGATGGCAACGGGGCTGCTCGCAGCGCTGCTCGATGCGCAGCGCACCGGCGTTGGCTGCGACGTCGACGTCGACCTGCTGACGACGGCGCTGCACCAGACGAGCTATCCTGCCGTCTGGTACCTGAACGAGGGCGATGTCACTGGCCGCGCACCGCGCTCGGCGCACCCGTCGGTGACACCCAGCCAGCTGTTCCGCAGCGCCGACGGCTGGGTGCTGGTGATGGCGCAACTGCCGAAGTTCTGGACGATCCTCTGCGAGCGGATCGAGCGCCGGGATCTGCTCGATGATGCGCGCTTCCGCACGCCGGCCGACCGTCTCGCCAACCGCGACACGCTGACCGAGGAGCTCGACGCAGTGTTCATGCGCGAACCGACGCGGCACTGGATCGGCCTGCTGTCCGGCCATGTTCCCGTCGCGCCGGTCAACGATGTCGGCCAGGCGCTCGACAACCCGTTCACGCGGCACATGATTGCCGATGTCGAACACCCCGACCGGCACCTGCGCGTGCTCAGGAGCCCGATCCGCATCGACCTTGAGCACGCGCCGGTCAGCGCCGGCCCGCTGCTTGGCGCCGACACCGACGCGATCCTCGGCGAACTTGGCTATGACGCGGACGCGATTGCTGGCCTGCGCGCCGCCGGTGTCGTCTGATGGGCAAGCTCGACGGCATCAGGGTCGTCGACCTGTCGCAGTTCCTGCCCGGGCCGATGCTGACGCTGATGATGGCCGATCAGGGCGCCGAGGTGGTCAAGGTCGAACCGCCCGCCGGCGACCCGGCGCGTCAGATGGCGCCGTTTGAAGCGGGGCAGTCGGTCTGGTTCCGCAATCTGAACCGCGGCAAGACCTGCGAACGGCTCGATCTCAAGAGCGATCCGGGACGCGAGCGGCTGTGGGCGCTCATCGAAGCCGCCGATGTGCTCGTCGAAGGCTTCCGCCCCGGCGTGATGGCACGGCTCGGCTTCGGCTATGCAGCGGTCGCCGCGCGCAACCCGCGCATCGTCTACTGCTCGATTTCGGCGTTCGGGCAGACCGGGGCGCTCAGCGGCCATCCGGCACACGACATGGCAGTGCAGGCACTCGCCGGTTTCCTGTCGGTCAACGACGGTCCTGATGGCGTTCCGGTCGTGCCGGGGGTTCCCTCCGCCGACATGGCGGCGGGGCTGACCGGGCTCGCGGCGATCCTTATGGCGCTGATCGGCCGCGAGCGGACGGGGCGGGGCGACTATATCGATCTTGCCATGTTCGACAGTCTGCTGCCCTGGTGCAGCCATGTCGCCGGCAGTGCGATCATCGGCGGCGAGCCGCCGCGCTCGGCAAGCCAGCGGTCGCTCGGCGGTGCTGCTTTCTACAACGACTACCGCACCAGGGACGGCCGTTACGTTGTGCTCGGCGGTCGCGAGATCAAGTTCGTGCGCAACCTGCTCGAAGCGTTCGGCCGCCCCGATCTCGTCGCGCTCGCCGAACGCGATGCGGGCGAGCAGGGCGAGCTTATCGCCTTTCTGCGAGATAGTTTCGCCACGCGAACGCGCGACGAATGGGCCGCCTGGTTCGCTGACAAGGATGTCGCCTTCGCGCCCGTGCTCGATT
>CAYVVV010000128.1:6856-7504 GCA_964455325.1 uncultured Sphingosinicella sp.
TAGGGGCGATGCACCGCGCAAGCCGCGGCCTGCTCGTCGAACGCGATGGCGGGCACATGATCGCACCGGCGATACGCTTTGCCGGCGACACAACGCCGCGTTAGCGCGCCTCTCCCTCGCGCAGCCGCGGCATCAGCTCGACGAAGTTGCACGGACGGTGCCGGCTGTCGAGCTGGCTGGCGAGGATGCCGTCCCAGGCGTCACGCACGGCGCCGGTCGAGCCTGGCAGCGCAAAGATGTACGTGCCGCGCGCGACGCCCGCCGTTGCCCGCGACTGTACCGTCGACGTCCCGATCGACTGGAAGCTCAGCCAGCGGAAAAGCTCACCGAAGCCGGGAATCAGCTTGTCGCAGACCGCCTCGACCGCTTCCGGCGTGACGTCGCGGCCAGTGACGCCGGTGCCGCCGGTCGAGATCACGCAGTCGATGTCGCGATTGTCGATCCACAGCGCGAACTGGCCGATGATCGTATCGACGTCGTCGCGGCAGATCTGCCGGTCTGCGAGGCAATGGCCGGCGGCGGTCAGGCGTTCGACCAGCGCATCGCCGGAACGGTCCTCGGCAAGGCCGCGCGTGTCCGAAACGGTGAGCACCGCGATTCGAACGGGTACGAAGGGCAGGCTGTCGTCAATCGGCATCGAGTTTCGCT
>CAYVVV010000129.1:0-7045 GCA_964455325.1 uncultured Sphingosinicella sp.
ATTCGTGCCGGGGGCTGGGCAGCGGCCGCACGACGATCGTCAAGGACAACCGCAACCATTTCACCATCGACGCGCAGGGCATTCGCGGCCGCGAACCCTTCGCGATGCGCCAGGAAGTCCGCCGCGTCGGCGACTGCGGCTGACCGAAGGCGTCGGCGTGGTCACGCTGGCCAGCGGCGATACGGTCGTCACTCTGGCACCGGAGCGTGGCGGCGGCGTGCTGCGCTTCGACTGGCGCGGCCGGGCGGTTTTCCTCGGCGCGCGCGCCAACGATCCGACACCGCTGGGGCTGGCCAGTTTTCCGCTGGTGCCATGGTCGAACCGAATAGCCCATGGCCGCTTTGGTGACGTGGTCCTTCCCTGCGGTCTGCCGGGCCTCGACCCGCCGCACGCCATTCACGGCCACGGCTGGCTGGCGTCGTGGGACATTGTCGAGGCGCGGCCCGATCGCGCGACGCTGCGTTACCGCCATGCTGCCGACAGTTGGCCGTGGTGCTACGAGGCGCGACAGCAACTGGTCGCCTTTGCCGATGGCTATGTGCATCGGCTTGCCCTCACCAATCTCGACAGTCGGCCAATGCCCGCCGGACTTGGTCTGCATCCCTATTTTCCAAGGGCTGGCGCAAGAATCCGCACCGCCTTTTCCGGCTACTGGCTCACCACGCCGGACTGCCTGCCGACGACATGGGTCGCGCTCGGCGCCGATGCGCCGGATCTGTTGGCCGGCGGCACCATCGACACCCATTTCACCGGGCGGCAAGGGCCGTTGCTGATCGAGTGGCCGTCGCACCGGCTGACGATTGCAGTGCCCGACGACATGCCGTCGACGGTGATCTATGCTCCTGAAAACGATAACTATTTCTGCGTCGAGCCGGTCAGCCACGAAACTGACTCCATCAATCGTGGCGGCATGCGTCTGCTGGCGCCGGGCGAGCGCTGGGCGACCGAGGTGAGCTTTCGCGTCGCGGCCTGCTGACCGTGGCTCAGTTGCGTGTTCCGACCGCCGCCGGGCTGGTCAGCAGGAACAGCGGGATCGCCGCGTCAAAGCGGTCACCGGTGGTCACGTCACGCATCTGGTACGAGCCGGTCATCATACCCATCGGCGTTTCGAGCGGACACGCCGAGACATAGTCATAGGCGTCGCCCGGCGCGATCTCCGGCTGCACGCCGATGACGCCGGCGCCCCGCACCTCGTGCACGTTGCCGGTGCCGTCGGTGATGACCCAGTGCCGCGCCAGCAGTTGTACCGTCGTGTCGCTGCCGTTCTCGATACGGATGTGGTAGGTCCAGACATAATGGTCGCGCTCGGGCAACGAGCGTTCGGCAAGGTACGACGGGTTCGCCCGCACCGTCACGCCGCGCGTTGTTGCCGACGCGGCGAACAGCGCCTTCACAGCCCCGCCGCCTGCAGTGCCCGGTCGAGGTCGTCGATCAGGTCGAGTGGATCCTCGAGTCCAACCGACAGCCGCAGCATGCCCTCGCCGACGCCCATGTCGGCGCGTACGTCGGGCGACAGGCTGGCATGCGTGGTTGAAGCCGGGTGCGTCATCAGGCTGCGAGCATCGCCGATATTGTTTGAAATGTCGATGAGCTGCAGCGCGTCGAGCAGCGCGTGCGCCTGGCGCCGGCCGCCGTCGAGCGTCAGGCTCATGATCGTGCCGCCCGCCGCCATCTGCCGCATGGCGAGCGCGTGCTGCGGGTGCGATGCCAGCCCCGGATACAGCAGCACCGGTACCCGCCCGTTGAGGAAGCGTGCCACTTCGAGCGCGTTCGCGCACTGCCGCTCGACGCGGATCTCCAGCGTTTCGAGCGCCTTCAGCACCACCCAGGCGTTGAACGCCGACAGCGTCGGACCGGTGTTGCGCGTGAACGCGAGCAGGTCGCCCTCGATAAACTCCCGTGTCCCAAGGACTGCACCGGCCAGCACCCTGCCCTGCCCGTCCATCAGCTTCGTCGCCGAATAGGCGACGATGTCAGCACCCAGCTCCAGCGGCTTCTGCAGCACCGGCGTCGCGAAGGCATTGTCGACGACCAGCCTCACCCCCGCACCATGGGCGATGTCGGCGATCGCCGCGATGTTGCAGATGTCCAGCGTCGGGTTGGCCGGCGTCTCCAGGAAGAACAGCTTCGTCGCCGGCCGCAGCGCGCGCGCCCACGCGTCGCTGTCGCGTCCGTCGACGATCGTCGTCGCGATGCCGAACCGCGGCAACAGCGTGTCGGTCAGCCAGCGGCAGGAGCCGAACATCGCCCGCGCCGCGACCACATGGTCGCCGGCCGCGAGCTGCGACAGCAGCGCCGCGGTCATCGCCGCCATGCCCGACGCCATCGCCCGGCATGCCTCCGCCCCCTCGATCAGCGCCAGCCGCTCCTCGAGCATCGCCACCGTCGGGTTCTGCAGGCGCGAATAGGTCATGCCCTCCGCCTCGCCGGCGAAGCGGGCGGCCACCGTCGCCGCGTCATCGTAGCAATAACCCGAGGTTAGGAAGATCGCTTCCGACGTCTCGCCGAAGTCCGAACGCACCGTGCCGCCGCGCACCGCGCGCGTCGCCGGCCGCCAGCGCGCCGTTTCCTGCCGGTTCTGTCCGCTGCCCCGCTTCATAGCGTTGGTCCATCGCAGCCGCGCCGCGCCCAGTCAATGTGCATTGCCCATGCGCGATAAGGCGATTGAAACGATTGGCGTGCGACAGTCGGTGCCTGGGGAACCTTTTGCGGACTCAGGGCAAGATGATGTTTTGGCGCGGCAGCAACCGGGGGGCCGCCAACAGCACCGCTGCGGATCACCGATTCCCGGATGACCGCAGCGCCAGTGCGGTCGCGGGCAGGGTGCTGTCGCCGGACGACCATGCCAGGGAAGCGCTCGCGCTGCTGCGCAATCACGAGGACTCGGGCCACGGCTGGTTCTGGGCGACCGATGCCGACGGCCGCATCACCTATCTTTCCGACAGCGTCGCGCGGCAGCTGTCGGACGCGCCCGAAGCGCTCGTTGGCACGTCGTTCGCCGACCTGTTCAGGCCGGTCGACGACGTGTCCGATGCCCGGCGCACCCTGCCCTTCGTGCTGGCCAAGCGATCGAGGTTCGAACGCCTGACGCTTGCCAGTGTCCGGGATGGTGATGAACGCCGGTGGTCCGTCTCCGGCAGTCCGCAGCTCGACGCCGCTGGCATGTTCATCGGCTATCGTGGCAGCGGCACCGACATCACCGAGCAACATCGGACAACTCAGCAAGCCTCGCAGCTTGCCATGTACGACGCGCTTACCGGCCTTCCGAACCGGCTGCGCATGGCGGACGTGCTGAGGTCGACGCTGGCTGCCACCACGGCGCAGCGACGTCCGTGCGCGGTCATGCTGATCGACCTTGACCGCTTCAAGCAGGTCAACGACACGCTCGGCCATCCGGCCGGCGACCTGCTGCTGAAACAGGTCAGCGGCCGCCTGCTGCGCATCATCGGCGACAAGGAAAAGATCTTCCGGCTGGGCGGCGACGAGTTCGAGGTGATCCTGCGCGACATCGGCGACCGCGATCAGCTTGCCAAGATCGCCGACGACATCATCAACGGCCTGTCGCAGCCTTATTCGGTCGATGGCAGCCGCTGCATCATCGGTGCGTCGGTCGGCATCGCCGTCGCGCCCGACAATGGCACGACCGCACAGGAACTGATCCGCAACGCCGACCTCGCCCTCTATGCTGCCAAGGGCGGCGGACGCGGCCGTTGCTACTTCTTTTCGAATGACCTTCTGAAGGAAGCCGAAGACCGCCGCGTGCTCGAAGTCGATCTGCGCGACGCGCTCGCCCGCGACCAGATCAAGCTGTTCTACCAGCCGATCGTCGACACACGGACCAACCATGTCACCGGGGTGGAGGCGCTGGTCCGCTGGCAGCATCCCAACTACGGCTGGGTGTCGCCGGCGCTGTTCATCCCGATCGCCGAGGAAACCGGCCTTGTCGCTCAGCTTGGCGAATGGATCCTGCGCAAGGCGTGCGCCGATGCCGCCAACTGGCCCGGCAAGATCCGCGTTGCCGTCAACGTCTCGCCGATCCAATTCGCGAACGAGGCGCTGCCCAAGATCGTCATGTCGGCGCTTGCGAGTTCCGGCCTCGCCGCCAGCCGGCTGGAGCTAGAGATCACCGAGGGCGTTTTCCTTAGTGATTCGATCGCAACCGACCGCATGTTCGCCGCGCTCAAGGATATTGGCGTTCGCCTCGCGCTCGACGACTTCGGTACGGGCTACTCGTCGCTCGGCTATCTGCGTACCGCACCTTTCGACAAGATCAAGATCGACCAGAGCTTCGTCCGCGAGGCGACGCTCGCCGGCTCGCGCAACGCTGCCATCATTGCAGCGATCGTCGCGCTGGCCGAAGCGCTTGGGATGGAGACCACGGCGGAAGGCATCGAGACGCTCGACCAACTCGAACTGATGTCCTCGCTGCGCGTCAGCCATGCCCAGGGCTATGTGTACAGCAGGGCCGTGCCCGCCGACGCGCTGGCGGAGCGGCTGCAATCGGGCGACTGGGTAATCGTGCCGACGGGCCCGGCGCGGCAACGCAGCGTGCGCCATTCGATGTACCGCCGCGTCGGCGCGATTTTCGCCAACCGCTACCAGTCGGTGCTGCTGCGCAACCTGTCCGAAACGGGGGCGCTGATCGAAGCGAGCGCCGATCTCGTGCTCGACACGCATTTCATTCTCGATTTCGGCGAGGGTCAGCTCGTTTCCACGCACGTGCGCCGCGTCGAGCGACAGCAGTATGGCGTCGAGTTCGACGAACCGCTGGTCAGCGACGGCGTCGGTGGTTTCTCAACCCGCAACCGTGTCTCCGCGTACCAGTTGTCGGGCGCCGGGTTGCCGACCGGTGCCTATCCGGCAGAAGCCCAACTGTGGGATCGGGGAGCTTCACAGACGGTCGAATCGCTGGCGGCGAAATTTGGCCTTGCTGTCGCGCCCGACGGTATCGGCGCGCCGCCCGGACCAATACCGTTGATCATCGGTACCAGCAGCGCACGCCGACTGACCCCCGACGAGGTGGAACGCCTGCAGCGCGCGGTGGACGAGAGCCACAATCCGCAGCTGAAGCACTTCGTCGCGCTGCTGATCGCAACGGGCGCACGCCAGCGCGAACTGCTGGAGGCCGAATGGTCGCACGTCGACCTTGACCGCGGTATCTGGGAGATCCCGACGCCGCGTTGCGACAAGCCGCGCGCGGTACCGCTGTCGACGGCCGCGATCGCGGCGTTCCGCGCCGTGCCGCGGCTCGATGGCTGCCGGCACGTCATCACCAACCCGAAAACGGGAAAACCCTATCGCTCGTTTGCGGCGAGCTGGGAAAGCGCGCGGTCGCGCGCCGGCCTGCCCTTCGCCGAGATCGAGGAGCTGCGTCATTCCATGGTCAGCGCCCAGGCATCAACCGCCAAGGCCGAACAGACCGCGCGCGTCGTCAAACGCTTCATGGCGCGCAAGACGGGCTGACGAGCCGACCAGGGCAATTTCCCGCTTTCCTGTAGCGAACTCTAACGGTTCTTATTATTGCTCATGAAGAACCGGTAACATTTGCGGCAGGCGCCGTGCCCGACTTCATACCCGCCCCGCGCAGATACTGCTATGATGGCTGCACGCCGACCGGCAGGGCAGTCTTGTTGCGGTCAGCGACGCGAGCGGTGCGGCGCTGCAGATCAACAGCTACGATAAATACGGCATCCCCGGCGCCGACAACCTCGGCCGTTTCCAGCACACTGGCCAGGCGTGGCTGCTCGAGCTTGGCATGACAGGGGCAAGCTTCTGTGGCGAACCGTGATCAACCCGTAGCGCGTGTCCGATCCGACGCATTGGTATCCCGCTCAGCATTCCGGGAAAACGCCCCACTATCCGAGCAGGTTGGATTCCGGCCGAGAGCGCTGGCCTGCTGCTGGCGGATAATCAGTCAATATCGATGTCCGGCACGCCTGGAATTATCCACCACATCCGCATCATGAGGTCCGGTTCCATGCTGCGCGTACGCCGTTCCAGCGGCCAGAGCCAGCGTGATCAGGCCGGAGTATAGCTTCACGGCGGACTTCCTGCCGTCTGACCGGAACATTCGGACTGGACTTGGCGTATTCTAACAATCTCTTGGCGCTTTATCGCAAGTATTCCGGAACGGAGCCAATCATGTGTCGTGCCGTGACCAGGAAAGGACTTGTTATGGCCTTGGACCAAGTAACGATTGTACGCGGCGCGGAAGGCGACTGGCTGGATCTGACCGGCAAGGTGCCGGGTTCAGAAGGTGTCAGCATCAAGCTGTACCGCGCAGATGAAGAAACCGGACGCGTCGTGCTTGCCGCGAAATTCGCCCCCAACTCCCGCATGCCGCGCCATGTGCACCATTGCACCGCTTTTGCTTACACGGTGTCGGGCAGCTGGTCCTACGATGAAGGAACCTTCCACGCCGGTGACATGGCGATCGAATCGCTTGGCAACAATCATCTGCCCTGGAGCGAGGAAGGCACCGAGATGATCATCTGCTTTGACTCGCCCAGCGGCCAATATCTCGACAACCAGCTCGACGACGGCACCTGCTTTCACATGGGCATGCCGCTGTTCAAGCAGATGGTCGGCATGAGCGCGGCGGACTGGGCGGGTTTCAACATTCTTGCACATGTCGAGTTTCTGCCCGAGCTGCGCAAGGTGGCATGAGCGCACGGTTCAATCAGGTCGCCATCAGCGTCGCTGACCGCAAGGCGTCGCTGGCCTTCTATCGCGACCTGTTTGGCCTCAGGCATGTCGGGGGGACACGGTTCTCGGGAAAAGCCACTGAAGCTGTGCAAGGCATGGCGGGAGCGTCGTCGACTTGCAGCTGGCTGATGGATGACCGTCCCTATTTTCAGTTCGAGATTTTCCAGTTCGATTGCCCCTTGGGTCGCGCCTTTGCATCGAACCGGCAGCCGCAGGACATCGGCTATTCGCGGCTGATCTTCTCCGTGCCGGCGCTCGCCCCTGTGGCGGCGCGAGCCGGGGTTGAGATTTTTGAACTGCATGGCCAGCGCACCGCATATTTGCGCGACGCCGATGGCAT
>CAYVVV010000129.1:7055-7412 GCA_964455325.1 uncultured Sphingosinicella sp.
CAGATCATCGAAGCCGATGTGCCGTCCGCGCGGCTGACGGGCGTCGCGCTCTCGGTACCGGATATTGCGCTTGCCAAGCGCAGCTTTGCCGATGGGTGCGGCTGTGTGCCGCTGTCCGCCCCGGCTACAGATTGGGGGCCGCTGTGGGGAGAGGCCGGGGCGGACAAGGATATGATGCTGCTTGATGGCGGCACCATCATGCTGGAGCTGAGCGCTTATCGCACGCCCAAACCGCAGCCTTGGCCCGATGGCTAAAAGATTGCCGATCACGGGATATTGAATGTGGCGCTGGGTTTTGAAAGCGCGGCTGACGTTCGCAAGGCGCTGGCCAGCATGCAGGCGGCGGGTATCCGACCC